>JBKJTJ010000355.1:0-20462 GCA_046590855.1 Actinomycetota bacterium | reverse complement strand
CCGCTACGAGGACACCCTGCGCGACGACGACCTACCCGGCAAGCCCGGCGAGGCCGGCCACTCCTGGCTGGGTCTGATGCGCTACGACTACTCCACGATGGTCAAGGGACTGGGCGGCACATCCACCACCCTGGACGCGCTGGACACCGCCGACGTCGTCCCCGACACGGCCACCTACCCCCAGTGACCCCCGCGAACGGCGGACACACCAGGGGCTCCGATGCGGGACGAGATCCACGTCGACGCCTGCCCGAACCCGGGCGTCCATGGTCGACCGGGGCCCTCGAACACACTGGCTCAGTCAAACTCGAACTCAGTTCGAGCGCCTTCGCACCGCCGCCCAACCCGCGGCATGATCACCACACCGAAACCGTCCGGAGAAGCGGTTGCAGGTCACCGCGGGGCGTGCAGACTGCGCCGGATCGCGTTCCGGCGCAGCCTGCACGCGCAGCCAAGGTCTGATTCAGTGGTGACTACTTGGCGCCGTTGATGTGGAAGTCGACGGTCTTGATGTTGCTGGCGACACCAAGAACGGCCAGGTCCTTGGCGTCGACGACGCCGTCCTTGTTCAGGTCCGTGACCACGCTGGGGGCGTCGTTGTAGATCCCGTCGTGGTTGAGGTCGGCGACCACGGCCACGGTCACGGTGCTGTCGACGTTCTTGCCGGCGATGGGCGCCCCGACGATCCAGGTGTCCCAGATCTCGGTCTCCTCAGCGGTGCGGTTGGTGATTCCGGTGAGGTTGAACAGATTCGCGAGGTTGGTGCCAGGGCCCGAGAACGCGGTCGTCGTCGAGGTCATGACCACCAGGCCGGGCAACCGGTCGTCCCGACCGGCCGAGAAGGTGCCTGGGAACGGTGGCACGTTGTTGTGGCCAAGGGGGCCGGTGAGCTGCAGGTCGCTGAAGCCGGCCGCGGTGAGCCCCTTCTCCCCCGTGGCGGGGTAGTCGATGGCCAGGTCGACGAACCATCCCTTGCCATCGGTGCCGGCGTTGTCGCCGCCGCCGGGTGCCTGGACGTCGATGTGCACGGGCTGGGAGTGGGAGTTGCCGTTGCTGGACGCCGCGTCGCTGGAGTCAGAGGCGAAGGCTGCAGGCAGCGTGGGCGCGATGACGGCGGTGCCGACCAGGGCGGCCAGGCTCAGGACCAGGGTGCGGCGGCGGGGTGCGGTGCTCATGGGGGTCTCCTTGATGAGTCGGTGCGTGTCACGGGGGTGTACGCCGCACGGGTCGCTGCGGTTCACCCCTTCTGCAGGTTCGTGCCGGCCAGCTCACGCCCGCCCGCGCCCAGGACGGCCACCCGGGTCAGGTCGGTGGGGTCCAGCGACGTGGCTCCCACCACGGTCACGGCACCGGAGGACGTGGCCCCCCAGGCGGCGGCCTGCTCCCTGGTGCCGTCGCGGCCGGTGGTCTGCAGCACGAACCGCCCGTCGCGCGGCAGTCCACGCAGCTCCACGGTGATCGAGGTGCCCCACGGCTTGGCCAGCAGCCGAGCGTGTCCGGACGTCACGCCGGTTGCCGCCACCAGGGCCACCGGCGTTCCTGCCAACGGGGTTCCCGCCACCGGCGCGTCCTCGCGGGCGAGCACTGCGCCCGCGCCCGCGGTCAGCGCCGCCACGGTGACCGCGGCGACTGCGGACCGCACCAGCCACCGGCGCCGGTCACGACGGCGTGCGGCGTCCAGCTCGTGCAGCAGTTCCGGCAGCAGCTCGGCCGGCGGCGCCGGTGCTGCCGCCGGTAGGTCGGTGTGCGCGGGTCGACGCCGCAGCAGCCCGGGCAGCACCGCCAGGCCGGCGACCTCGTCGCGACAGACCGCGCAGGTGGGCAGGTGCGACTGCACCGCGGCGAGGTCGATGTCGTCCAGTCCCCCCAGGACGTAGGCACCCAGCAGCACCCTGACGTCCTCGTGCTCGGTGCTCATCGGGTCACACCCATCTCCTCGAAGATCGCGCGCAGCGCGCGCAACGCGTAGTACGTGCGTGACTTCACCGTGCCCGGCGCCAGACCCAGGTCCTGCGCGGCGGCGGCGACGCTGCTCCCCCGGTAGTACATCGCCTCGATCACCGCCTGGTGCTCGGGCGTCAACCGGTTCAGGGCGTCCGCGACCAGCCAGCCCTGGAGGGCGGCGTCCAGCTCGTCGGGGGCCGGGTGCGCCTGCACCGCGGCGTCGTCACTGACCAGACGCGGACGGCGCTGCTCGGCCCGCCACTGGTCGGTCACCAGGTTGCGGGCCACCGTGAACAGGTACGAGCGGGTCTGACCCCGATCCGGGTCGAGCTCACCCAGGTGCCGCCAGGCCCGCAGCAGGGTCTCCTGCACCACGTCACGGGCCTGGTCGCGGTCGGGGACGTACCGCAGGACGAACGCGTACAGCACCCCGGCGTGCTCGTCGTGCAACGCCGTCATCAACCGCTGCTCGGGAGTCGTCACGGCTGTCTCGCCCGGATGAGGGTCACGTCCTGCTGTACGCCACGAGCGGCCATCTGGTTCACCCCACGTCCGTGACCTGGGCTGAGCGCCCCACCACGGGTGGGGGCAGCAGCAGCCTGCCGCTGAGCGCACCGCGAGCCGTCCGGGTGAAGACGGTGACCCATGCGGCCAGCAGGAGCAGGAACAGCGCGACCGCGGCGACGACCAGGAGGTCCAGGTGGGTGCGAGCGGCCAGCCCGCTCGTGCCGGTGACCAGGGTGCCGACCGGGAAGGTGAAGCTCCACCAGGTCAGGCTGAACGGCAGGTGCGCCCGCGCCGTCCTGATCGTGATGGCGATCGCGATGACCAGCCACAGCACCGCGAAGCCCCACGTCGCGAGTCCGTAGAACAGGGCCAGGACGGCAGCACCGTCGGCGTAGGGCGCGGGCAGGACGGTCGTGGCAGCCGTACCCATCAACCCGGCGGCGGTGATGGACTGGCCCAGCGGGCCGAGCACGATCCACAGCGTGGGGACGGCGGCCGCTGCGCCGACCTGGTGCTGGGCCAGACGGCCCCAGATCAAGGTGATCACCACGAGGCTGGCGAGCAGCGAGAGCCCGAACATGGCGTAGCACGCCAGCAGCAGGGTCTCGCGGGCCTGGCCGGGCGCTGCGTAGGGGACCAGCAGGGCGCCGGTGCTGGCCGAGACCATCGGGGGGACGATCGGCATCAGCCAGCCACCGAAGGCGCTGTCGGCGTGGTTGCGGTGCCGGGTGAACATCACGTACGGCACCACGGCGGCGCTGACCAGTCCCGTGACCGACCCGGCCGTCCACAGCACCCAGTCCAGGTCGACGGCCGCCCGCACACCCAGGACGTCCTTGCCGACCAGCAGCGCCCCCGCGCCCACGGTCAACATCGCCATCGGCGGTGCGCCGTAGAAGTGGGCCATCACCGGATGCGACACATGGCCACGGGCCAGCTCCGGATGGCGCAGCCAGTGCCCCGCGGTCGCGGCCAACAGCATCAGCAGCAGCACGCCGGCGACGACCCACACGGCGAGGGCGAAACCACGCTGACCGGCCACCTGGACAGGCAGGGTGACCGCGGCGTTCGCCACGATCCCGGTGCCCATCACCGCCGCGAACCAGTTCGGACCCAGGTGCTTGAGGGCGTCGCCCCGTCGATCCAGCGCGGTGAGCACGCGACGGGTGCGAACGCGATCGACGAGAAGTTCCCTGGGCGCGGTCATGGTCGTGAACGCGGTCGTGGTCGTGGTCATGGTGATGGTCACTCCGGGACGCAGGCGCGGTTGGCTGACTCCTCCACTGTGTCGGCGCCGAACCGGCTCCAGTAGTGGGCTCGTTCGCATGCATCCCTAACATGAAGTTATGCCCGGGGCTAGGCTGGCGGCATGCTCTCCGCCCGCGTGCCGGACCTGACCTCGCTCGAGCTGCTGGAAGCGGTTGCCGCCACCGGCAGTCTCGGGCGAGCGGGGGCGGTACGAGGGATCAGCCAACCGGCTGCCAGCACGCACGTCCGCCGGATGGAGCAGGTCGTCGGGTTCCCCCTGGTCGAGCGGGGACCGCGAGGCTCGACCCTGACCCCCGCCGGCACGCTGCTGGTCGAGTGGGGCCGTGACGTGCTGAACGCCGCGGCGGTTCTGGACGCCGGGATCGCGTCCTTGCGTGCCGGCCGAGCGGCGAGGTTGCGGGTGGCAGCGAGCCTGACGGTCGCCGAGCACCTCATGCCGCGGTGGTTGGTCAGGCTCACCGCGGAGCACCCCGAGAGCGCTGTCAGTCTGGACGCGGTCAACAGCACCGATGTGGCCCGTCAGGTGGGCAGCGGTGACGCCGACCTGGGTTTCGTCGAAGGTCCGGGCACCCCACCCGGGACGCACGGGAGGGTCGTGGCCCGCGACCGGTTGCAGGTCGTCGTGAGCCCGGCGCACCCGTGGTCCCGGCGTCGCACACCGCTGGGTGCGGCTGAGCTCGCGCGAACACGGTTGGTTCAGCGTGAGCCCGCCTCCGGCACGCGAGCGGCACTGGAGGCGGCCCTGCTCGGCCACCAGCCGCTCGCCGCGCCGCTGCTCGAGCTGTCGTCCACCAGCGCCGTCCGCGCGGCCGTCCTCGCCGACGCCGGCCCCGCCGTCCTCAGCAGCTTCGTCGTCCGGGATGACCTGCTGGCCAAGCGCCTGGTCGCTGTCCCGGTGCACGACGTGGACTTCACCAGGGCCCTGCGAGCCATCTGGCCCAGCGGCCAGCGTCCGACCGGCCTCGCACGTGACCTGCTCACCATCTGCGCCGCAGTCGGAACGGACGCCTGAACCGGAGACCCCTGAGCTCCGCTGAACCTCCTCGATCACCCGCGAGGCCGTCGCCGACCTGGGCCTGGCTGAAGGCAGCGCCGTCTACGTCCTGGTCAAGTCCACCGAGATCACTCTGGCCGTCGACTGACACCGACCCCAGGACGCCGAGCCGGGACCCGCGCTCGGGAACCGAGCGTCCGGGCCCGCACGGCGGCCAGCGCCGTGACCGACGTCGTCATGGCGCCTTCGATCCGGTCCTGGAGCCACCCCTGACCTCCACGAGGACGCGTTCACCCACGGTGGGTCCGGGAGGGGGGCAGATCGCCCGCATCGTCCTCGACGACCGGTCAACCGCCGAGCACTTCACAGCCTTGCTAGCCTCCGAGAATCAGCACTCGTTGCGATGACCGCTGGAAAGCAGAGCGTCGTTGATCCTCAGCACTGAGCACCGCGAGCTGCCCAGGGACGGGCCGTCGTCATGACTGGGCCCGTGACGACACGACCCGGTTCGACGTGGCGGGTCGTGAACATCACCGCCGTCGAGCGGGTGGGGCGCGTCGCGATCGGTGCGGCTGCCGTGGTGGCAGCACTGGCGTTGCTGCTGTCGGCGGGCTCGGTGCTCGCAGTCGTGGTGGAGGTTCGCTTGATGCTGGCCGGTTTGGCCATGATCTTCACTGGGGCGACAGGTCACTGCTGGCTGTACCAGCGGCTGGGCCACGCGCCCATCAACTCAGGAGGCACTCGATGAAACCCCACGGACACGGCGCTGGCAGCGACCGGGGTGGTGAGCTGGGCTTTCCTCCTGTACGCGGTTGGCTGCACCGCGATGATGGCGCTGATGATGCGAGGGATGGGCGGGACGGGCGGGATGCATGGGGGTGTGGCTCGACCACTGGTTCTGGGTCGCCCCGTGACGAGCCCACGGACGGTGTACCACCACGCACGCCACACGACACCACCCAGCACTGACCGAAGGGGTCACCTCCCCGGCGCCGCCGCGCTGGGGACCCGCCGGCAGAACACCCTGAGGCTTGCCGACCTTGGGTCCGCGTACGAGAGGGGAGCCGGTTGTGAAGGTCGAGTCGAAGCGGGTGGTCATCGAGGTCGGTGGTTTGCGCTGGGCGTCATCGCAGTCGGTCATCGAGTCAGCGCTGTCCCGCCGCCCCGGGGTCATCGCTGTTGAGGCAAATGCCGTCGCTCAGAACGCGACGGTGTCCTACGACGCTGCGCGCACGTCGGTGGCTGAGCTCACCGGGTGGGTCCGGGAGTGCGGCTTCCACTGCCAGGGTCAGTCCGTACCCACGCACGTGTGCGACCCGATGGACGAGCCCGTCTCCACGGACCCGGCAGCCCCGGCCAGGCTTCTTGCCGAAGGTCACTCTGGTCACCAGCCCCGTGGCCCCGGTGCTCGAGCGCCGCAGGAGGTGATGGGCCACGGAGGTGGCCACGGCGGCATGTCGATGGCCTCGATGGTGCGCGACATGCGCAACCGGTTCCTGTTCGCCGCGGTCCTGGCGGTGCCGATCCTGCTGTTCTCCCCGATCGGCCGCGACGTGCTCGGCTTCACGGTCCGGGCCCCGTTCGGGCTGCGCGACGACGTGCTGACACTGGTGCTGTCGCTACCGGTGATGGGCTACTCGGCGTGGATCTTCTTCGACGGCGCCTACCGGGCGCTGCGAGCCCGAACCCTGGACATGATGGTGCTGGTGGCCGTTGGCGTCGGCACGGGGTGGCTGTACAGCCTGGTCGTGACGCTGACCGGCGGCGGTGAGGTGTTCTACGAAGCAGCCGTCATCCTGACGACGTTCGTGCTGCTGGGTCACTGGTTCGAGATGCGGGCCCGCGGCGGTGCCAGCGACGCGATCCGCACCCTGTTGCAGCTCGCCCCGCCAATGGCAGTCGTCCTACGCGGCGGACAGCCGGTCGAAGTGCCCACCGCGGACGTCCAGGTCGGGGACCTGCTGCTGGTGCGCCCCGGCGCCAAGGTCCCTGTCGACGGAACCGTCGCCGAGGGTGACTCAGAGGTCGACGAGTCGATGGTCACCGGTGAGAGCCTGCCGGTCACCAAGTCGGTCGGCACCGACGTGATCGGTGCGTCCATCAACACCACCGGGACGCTGCGGGTCACGGCTACCAAGGTGGGGTCGGACACCGCGCTGGCGCAGATCGTCGCCATGGTGCAGGAAGCGCAGAACTCCAAGGCCCCGGGGCAGCGGTTGGCGGACCGGGCGGCGTTCTGGTTGGTTCTGGTCGCGCTGATCGGTGGCACCGGGACGTTCCTGGTGTGGACCTTGGCCGGCGCGAGCGTGCAGGCGGCCATGCTCTTCGCGATCACGGTGGTGGTCATCACCTGCCCGGACGCCCTGGGCTTGGCGACCCCCACCGCGATCATGGTCGGCACCGGGCTCGGCGCCCAGCGGGGTGTGCTGTTCAAGAACGCGACCGCGCTCGAGACCTCAGCCCGGATCGACACCGTGGTGATGGACAAGACCGGCACCCTGACCAAGGGCGAGCCCGAGGTCACCGACGTGGTCGCGCGAGGCATCGACGAGAACGAGCTGCTGGGGCTCGTCGCTGCAGTCGAGGGCGAGTCCGAGCACCCCCTGGCCGGTGCCATCGTCCGCTACGCCACGGGGCGCAACGCCGTCGTGCCGGCCTTGACGGGCTTTCGCAACGTTCCCGGGCACGGTGCGTACGCCGATGTCGACGGGCATCGTGTCATCGTCGGCAACCGCAAGATGATGGCCGCGCAGGACGTCGAGGTGAGCTCCGTGCTGACCGTCAGGGACGAGTTCGCTGCGACGGGGCGCACCGCGGTCCTGGTCGCCGTCGACGGCCGCGCCGTCGGCGTGATCGCCCTGGCTGACGCCGTCCGGGAGACCTCGGCCGCCGCGGTGGCGGGCCTGCGAGAGGCCCAGATCGACGTGGTGATGCTCAGCGGCGACAACCAGGCCACGGCCAGGCGGATCGCGGCTCAGCTCGGTATCGACGCGGTGATCGCCGAGGTGCTTCCCGGGGACAAGGCGGCCAAGGTCGCCGAGCTGCAGCAGGCGGGCAAGCGGGTGGCGATGGTCGGGGACGGTGTCAACGACGCCCCGGCCCTGGCCCAAGCCGACCTGGGCATCGCGATCGGCGCCGGGACCGACGTGGCCATCGAGACCGCCGACATCGTCCTGATGCGCTCGGACCCCCTCGACATCCCCACCGCGCTGCACATCGGCAAGGGCACCGTGCGCAAGATGCGGCAGAACCTCGGCTGGGCCATCGGGTACAACGTCATCGCCCTACCGATCGCCGCCGGGGTGTTCGAACCCTCCCTCGGGTTGGTCCTGCGCCCGGAGATCGCCGCTCTGTCGATGTCCGGCTCCAGCCTCATCGTCGCCGTCAACGCGCTCCTGCTCAAGCGACTCAAGCTGCCCGCGACCACCCGACCAGCCCCAGCCGTATCCCAGCCCGGCATCGAGCACGCCGCAGCCGGCCACCGGTGACCAACGCCACCCCGACAACCGCCCACCCCAACACCCCCACGGCCGCTGCTCCCGCGCTGCACCCGCCGGACGTGCCGAACGTCCCCAGGATGGTCTGTCTGACGGTGGCGTGAGGCATCTGCTCGGTGGGCATCGGCCGGGGTCTGCGCGATGAACCAGCTCTGTGGACCGCCCTCGGTCTGCCGACCGTCCTGTCCTCGCGGCGGGCCAACCTCGTGGGTGCGCCAGGCGCTGGTCGCGGCGGTCGCCGTCCTGATCGTCGCGTGCCCGTGCGCGCTCGGTCTGGCCAGACCGCGTCGATCATGGTCGGCGTGGGGCGCGGAGCCGGCCAGGGGGTGCTGATCAAGAACGCCGAGGCGCTGGGGCTGATGGACGCGGGTCGCAGACGGGCGGGACGCTTGGCGCTGCACCGCCTCCCAGGGCCTTCGTTGACGGGCCTAAACGACCGAGACCACAGGACCTTTGGTCCTGCCGGCCCGCCGGTCCCGTCGATTGACTGGGCGAATGACCCACCCTCGCCTCCCCGCCCTGGCAGCCGCTGCGATCGCAATCAGCCTGTTCCTCACCGGTTGCGGAGCGACCGCCCAGACGGGTTCCGGCTCGACACCCGCCGACGCAGGCAGGGGTGGCGGGATGATGGGAGGCGCCGACCAGGGCCTGCGCTACTCGACGTCGACGTGCTCTGCGCCGGCGACGTTGCCCGGCAGCACGGTTCGCGTGGTGCTGGCCGACATGGGCATGACGTCGATGATGGGCGGCGATGCCCCCATGGGGGCGCGGATGACGCTCGTCCCCTCGGTGGACACTGTCCCCGCGGGCATAGTCAGCCTGGTGGCGGCGAACCTCGGGTGGCGAACCCACGAGCTCGTCGTCCTGCCCTTGCAGGGTTCGGCCGCCGACGGTCAGCTCGTGCCCGGAGTCGACGGCAAGGTCGACGAAGCCGCAAGCCTGGGCGAGGCATCAGGATCCTGCGCCGCCGGGTCGGGACAAGGCATCACCGCAGGCTCAGCGGGTTGGACGACCCTCACGCTGGCACCGGGTCGCTACGAGCTCGTCTGCAACCTCAAGAACCACTACGCCAACGGCATGCACCACGAGCTCGACGTCCGGTGATCGACGAGCACCCGGCTCGTGAACCTCACCCCGGGCCACCGCTACTCCGGCGGCCTGATCACCTCCTGCGGGGGTCTTCAGGCCGAGCAGCCGAAACCTCGAGTGAGAGATTGACCTTCAACCGACGATGAAGGGACGAGTTCATCAAAGAGCAGGTCAGAGAGCCGACAGGTGAGCTTTGGGTGGTGGCGATCGGCGGGGTCGAATCGCCGATCTTCCGATCTTCAGGCGGCGGTGTGCAGCTTCGGCCATTGCCGCGTTCGAGCCGAAGCCCGTGTTCGTGCAGGTCAGGACCACCACTTCTCTGGTCCTGAGGGTGACCGAATCTGCCGTGCGCGCATGACCCGTTGCGGTGCGTCTGTGAATCCGGGACCAATGCTGACCTTGGTCCTCGGGACCTTAGACCCTGCTCCGAACACCAGTCCGCGGCCAATCTACGTACGTGCCCATAATCACATCACCCCAGAACGTTCAGCAGGCGCGAGCAGTTGCTGCCCGGCGCACCTGTAGCGGGGCGGCCTTTCTCTCCGGCCTCGTCCTGCTCCTCGGTCTCGTCTCGGCGCCGTCGGCATGGGCGCACGGCGGGGACGAGAGCAAGGAGGGGTACGTGCTGGTTCAACAGGCGCTCGGACACCTGGCCCATGACACCGGCCCGGCCGGCCGCGACCTCGCGATGGAGAAGGTCGACGACACGCTGGCGGCCGCGGACCAGGACGGCGTCGCGGTCGGCCAGGTGCGCGAGGCCCGGGCTGCCTTGGAGAACAACCAGCCGGAGCGGGCCCGGGTGCTGCTGCAGGGCTCCATCACCGAGGCGCTGGCCGCACTCCCGCCCGCCACCGGCGAGGAGACCGGCACCACGGTGGTCGACCACCCGGCTACGGGTAGGAACGGGCCGCTCGGCCGCGACTGGGCCGGGTTGGTCCTGTCAATGCTGCTGGTGGTGGGCGGTCTCGCGCTGGCCCGCTATTTCCGCCCCGTCGACAGCATCCGGGTGCTGCGTCGGGGGCTGGCGCCAGGCGAGCCGGGCTCCCCGATCGACCTGCGCGGACCGGTTGCGACGAAGGACGCACGATGACTGCCACCGAGACACCCGGCCTGCACCACCGGCACGCGACCAAGGGAAGGGCACGTTCTGCGCTCGACCTCATCGACGACCGTCTGGGCATCACGGCCCTGGAGTACCCGGTCCCCGAGCACGCCAACAACCTGGCCTGGAGTCTGGGTGGTGTCACCGCCGCAGCCTTCGGGCTGCTGGTCGTCACCGGACTGCTGCTGGTCCAGTTCTACGATCCGGTACCCGAGGCAGCGAACCAGTCGGTCCGCGACATGGTCACGAGCGTGTGGGGCATGGGTTTCGTTCGCGCACTCCACTTCTGGGCAGCGCAGGCGATGTACGTGACCGCGGTGCTGCACCTGCTGCGGGTCTACTTCACCGGGTCCTACAAGAAGCCCCGCGAGGGGAACTGGCTGATCGGCGTCTCCCTGCTGGGGCTCACCACGCTCGCCGTCTTCACCGGGACGGTCCTGAAGTGGGACCAGGAGGGTTTCGAGGCACTGGGCCACAACCTCGAGATCGGCAAGCTGCTGGGCGGCGTCGGCATCTGGTTCTCACCCAAGTTCGCCGGCCACGTGCCCATCCTCGTGCGGCTGTACGGCGCCCACGTGGTGATGATCCCGGGGGTCATCCTCGTGCTGGTCGTCCTGCATGGGCTGCTCGTCAAGCGTCACCGCATCTCGCCGCACCCCTCCCTGCCGGCCGACGCCTCCGGGGAGCAGGCTGCCGCCGACGAGCCGACCGAGCCCTTCACCCACCACCTGCGCCGCATCGGCGCGTTCGCCATGGTGCTCGTCGGGGTCCTGGGCATCCTGTCCGTCCTGTGGGCACCGGAGGTCGGACCGCAGCCGGTGGCCGGTCTGGAGATCACTCGGCCGCCGTGGACCTTCTGGTGGATGTTCACCCTGGAGAACTGGCTCGGCCTGTCCGGGATCCTCTACGGGGGTGGCGCGCTCTTCCTGCTGCTCGGCATCCTGCCGTTCATCGACCGAGGGCCCCAACGGCTGTGGCGTCGACGCCCAGTCGCGATGGCGCTCGGGCTGCTCGTTCTCGTGACGCTCACGGTGCTCACCATCCTGATGGCCTTCACGACCGCCAAGACGCACCTGGGGATGTCGTGAGATCCCCGCGTCGGGCGCGCATGACGTTCTGGTCCCTGCTGGTGGTGGCGGTGCTCTCCGCGGGCTCGCTCGACCGATCTGTCACCGCCGCGCCCAGTGCGGGCACCGGAGCGCTCGTTGCGGTGAGCGGGGTGCTTCTGCTCGGCTCGATCCTCCTGGCCTCGCGGATCCTGTTCGCGACGGAGCGCGCGCGTCGCAGAACGCTCCACTCCTCCTCCGGAACGGCGCGGCGGACCGAGAACGGGTCGTGACCACGTCGCCGCCGGCCGCCACGCAAGCGCACGAGCCCAGCGCACCCGGCCCACCCCGCACCCGATCGGACATCGCGCGCAGCGGTGTCGTCGGTGCCGTCGGTGTGGTCACCGGGCTGCTGCCGCACCTGCTGCACCATGTCAGCCTGCTGGCCGGCACCGCCCTCGTCGCAGGCTCGGGTGGCACCGCCTTGTTCGGGGTCGTCGGGCTGGTCGCCTCCGTCCCGATGCTGCTGCGGCTCAAGCACCGGTTCGACACGTGGATCGCCCCCCTCATCGGCCTGGCCGTCTCGGTCGCCCTGTTCGCGTTGTCGGCCTTCGTCATCGGCCCGGCGATCAACGGCGAGCCGATCAGCCCAGCGCCCCCGGGTCCGCACTCCCCGCACCATCACACTGTGGGCCCGCGCACGAGCGGGACATCGCTGAGCTGAGGCCGTGCAGGCTCCGCCGTATCCTCCTGCCGTTTCTGGACCTGGGCATCACCCAGAGCCCCATGCTGCATCTGTCGCCGACCCCGGTACATACCCTGCTACCCGGCTACGGGGGATCACGGGTCCTGCTGGACAGCGCCCTGACGAAGGGTTTCGACGAGACCGCGCCCCTGGCTGATCGCCATGACCTGGCTCACCGCCCTGGGTGTCATCGTCGCTGTCCTGCACCGACACACCACATCGCCGGTCCGTCGACCGGTAGCACTCCCGTCCAGCACGCCATCGCCTCACCGCGCACCGCCCCACAATCACCATGGTGTCCACGCTCGGGCCTAGCGCCGGCGGCCCGTAGGGTTCCCCAGCCGTGCAGTCAGCCGGCGAACTCCCAGTGCCACGGCTCGGGTTTGCTACCCCCCTGACGGGCCCACTGCGGGTGAAACCAACCGAATCGTGGGCCGTTCCTGATGAGCCACTGATGCTGCTCGGAGTCGAAGCGCTGAACCCCGCCGCACAGGTCAAGGGCGACACCCCAGCCGTGGTTGCTGGTACCTGGTCGGGCGGCCAGCGAGGGTTTGGTGGCGAACAGCTGCACCTGACCGGCCAGTGAGCGGTACGAGTCGGTCACGCACAGCGGGACCCCGTACTGCTCTGCCCAGGCCCGCGAGAGAACCTCGAAGGCAGCCGCTGCATCAGCTCGCAGCAGCTCGCCCGGCGCACCCCACAGCGGGCACAGCGCCGCCGGGTCGATCATCCCGTTGGGGTAGACCGCGAGGTCAGCGCCCTGGCAGCCTCCCTCCGAGGGCATCTGACTGCCGCCGAGTTGACGCGCGGCCTGGGCAGGCACGTTGTCGGCCAGTTGCTCGGCCAGCTCCAGCGCGTGCTTCCGCCGGGCTTCGTCCTCGGCTTGGCGTGCGCCGGACAGCAGCACGGACAACGCCTCCAGCTTCAGGCGCTGGGCCTGGACCTGGACGTCGCTGCGCTGCCGGGCCAGCTCAGCGCGACGCACGGCTAGCAGCGCTTCAGCGCTGGCCGCCTGAGCTTTGGCGGCGCCCAGGGCCTCGAGGCGCTGGTCGTCCTGCGCCTGACGAAGCACCATGGTGGTGTCGGCGTTGATGCCCTGCAGCGCGACCAGGTTGCGACCGAGGTCACCCGGAGACGTTCCCTGCAGCAAAGTGAGCCATGCCGAGACCTCGCTCAGAGCACCGCCCTGCTGATACGTCGCGCGGGCCCACTGGCCGACGGTGTCGCGCGAGCGGCGGACCGCCCCCTGCGAGTCGCTGAGACGGCCCGCCTGCAGCACTTCGCGCAGCTGCGCCTGGTCCTGGGCACGTACCGCCGTCTGGTACTCCTCGAGTGCTCGACCCGCCCCTTCGGACAACGCATCCACCTCGGCCGTGGCCCGGCGCACCTGCGCCTCCCGCCGAACGACGCTCTCGCCCGGGGTGGGCCGTCCCCCATCGGTACGGACCGACGCAGATGCTGCGGGCGTGGGGGTCAGCACCAGGGCGATCAGACCGGTAACCAGAATCGGAAGCAGTCGTCCCCGCCGCAGCAGCTCCGCCCACTCGCTCACCCTGCTTCATCGCCAGGCAGAGGCTTCGCCTTGAGCCCGCACCGGGGGCCAACCCTGCGCTCATGGGCTCATCGTCACCGTGTGGTCACGTACTCCAGGCGGGTCATCATGCCCGACTCAGCGTGATAGGCGTTGTGGCAGTGGATCATCCACCGACCAGGGTTGTCCGCGACCAGGTCGACGTCGACGCCCCCCATCGGGGGGACCAGGACGGTGTCCTTGCGCGGGCCCGCCCCCCCGGCGTCCCCGAGCTGGAACGTGTGCCCGTGAACGTGCACGGGGTGCGTCATCATCGTCTGGTTGCGAATCTTCAGCCGAGTGGTTTGCCCCTGGCGAACAGTGAGAGCGTGGGTGCGGTCGTACGTGCGGCCGTTGACCGTCCACTCATAGCCGTTCATCGACCCGCCCAGAACCAGGTCCTGGGTCGAGTCCGGCGACCGGCGAGGCAGCCCAGCCCCCACACCCACCTGCAGCCGCTCAGCGGTCAGGCCAGGCTGGTCCAGCCCCGCGGGGCGCAACGAGTCAGCCGGGGCGGCGCCGGCGCCCGTGCGCACCAGCGCCCGCGCCAGGCCGGCCTTGCCGACCGGCGCCGCCACCAACGCGAACACACCGTCGCCCAGAGTGACCACGGCGTCGTACCGCCAGGATCTGCTCCGGCCTGGGGCCGACACCGTCAGTCCAGTCATCCAGCACCACGATCCACTCCGCGTCGTAGGCGCCAGGCTCGTGCGGGTCGTCCACCACGAAAGGCGCGTACAAGCCGTGGTCCAGCTGCAGACCGGTGTGGGGGTGGAACCAGTGGGTGCCGGGATCGGGGACGACGAAGTCGAACGCGAAACCAGCGCCTGGGGCCACCGCCGGGGTGGTCAGCCCGGGAACGCCGTCCATGTCGTTGCGGATGGCCAACCCGTGCCGGTGCACGCCGGTCGACTCCGACAGGTCGTTGGTGAACTCGACCTGCACCCGATCCCCCGCCGTCGCGCGCAGCGTCGGCCCCGGCAGGGTGTCGCCATAGGTCCACGTGTCCACCACGGTTCCACCCAGGTCGATCTGGGCAGGCCGGGCACGCAGCTTGTACGAGCGGATCCGGCCGCTGGTAGCGCGGGCGGCCTCCGCTGCCGAGATTGCGCTAGGGCCGACCGGCGTCGTCGCGGGTGCGCACGCAGACAGAAGCGGCAGCCCGATCCCGGCGCCCAACGAGCGAGTCAGGAGTGTCCGCCGACTCAGCTGCCCGGACGTCATGCCCACCACCCTCCTCGTCACGACCGCACCAACCCCGTGGGGCGCGTGAAGGATGCAACGCCGCCCTCGCCGACGGTCATCGGCGCAGGACTCGGCGCAGAAGGGACGCTATGGACGGTGCGGTGGCCTGCGGGTGCCCCGGGCACCGGTCGCCGAGCGGTACGCGGGCCATGACCTGGTCGACGTGCTGGCCGCAGCCGGCCCAAGTGGTCTTACCGCAGGTCCGGCAGGTGGTCGATCGGCACATGTTGGCTCCCTCAGGTAGTGGTGCACGGGTTGTGCTGGACGGAGTTTGCGCCCTCAGGCCAGGGCTGGCAGGGCCCGTGCCGCCGTGTAGACGGCGACGGCGAGGACCAGGACCGTGAAGGCTGCTGCGAGCCAGCGGGTGTCGGTGCGGGCCGCGATGCGGGCGCCGATCAACGCGCCCGCCACCGAGGCCGCAGTCAGCAGCACGACCACCCCCCAGTCCGGGTGCGCCCCGGAGCCGGCGCGCACGGACAGCGCGACGACGCTCGTGACCGCGATGACCACCAGTGAGGTCCCGGCCGCGAACCGCATGGGCAGGTTCAGGACCAGCAGCAGGGCGGGGACGACGAGGAAGCCGCCGCCGACGCCGAGGAAGCCAGTGAGCAGCCCCACCACGATGGCGGACGCAGCCACCTGCAGCGCTCGAGGGCACCGACAGCTGAAGACGGGCCAGAGCGTCAGGATGGGTTCGTCGGCATCGCCCGGCGCCGAGGGCTCGGCCCCGCGCCCGCGCAGCTGTCGGACCGTCATCACCGCTCCCACCGAGAGCATCAGGACGGCGAAGGACGCGAGCAGGACGGGTTCGGGCACGTGCACCGCGGCTCTCGCCCCCGCTGCAGCGCCGAGCATCGCTACGGCAGCGAAAGCCGCGCCGCGGCCCAACATCACGCTGCCGCCACGCCAGGCCGCCCATGCCCCGATCAGTGCGGTCGTGCCGACGACCACCAGTGAGCCCGTGGTCGCCTGGCTCGCACTCTCGCCGAGGGCGTAGACCAGCACCGGGACCGCCAGAATCGAACCGCCGCCGCCGAGCGCGCCGAGGCTGAGGCCGATGAGACCACCGGCCAGCACGGCCACGCCCGCGGCGAGCAGGCTCATGCGCTGACGCTGGTCGTCTCGACGGCGCCGTCCGCGAGGGGCAGTCCGGCGGGTGCTGCCTGCTCGTCGAAGCTGCCGTCGACCGAGACGGCCGGGATCCCGTGGGTGGCCAGCACGGAGGCCGCGACGGAGGCCCGGTAGCCGCTGGCGCAGTGCACCCACACCTCACCTGCGGGGATGTCGGCCAGGTGCTCGACCAGCTCGTGCAGCGGCAGGTTGAGCGCGCCCTCGACGTGGCTGCTCGCGAACTCGCCGGCCAGGCGGACGTCCAGCACCGTGACGTCTCTGTCAACACGTGCGGCGGCGAGGTCGGTGAAGGCCGCACGTCGGAAGCTGGCGAGAGCCTGGTGAGTCCACTGCGGCGGCGTGCCGGTGGCCGCACCGTCGATCCGGTCGATCCCGATCCGGACGAGCTCGCGCTGTGCCTCGGCGACCTGATCGGCGGTGTCGCCGAGCAAGGTGAGCGAGGCCCCGTACGGCATCAGCCAACCCAGGTAGGTCGAGAACTGACCGTCCAGGCCGATGTTGACCGTTCCAGCGACGTGCGCGTCGGCATAGGCCGCGCGGCCCCGCAGGTCGACGACCCAGTCACCGGCAGCGATCCGGTCCGCCACCGCGGATCGGTCTGCGGGCCGAGGTGTGGCCAGGTCGACGGCCAACGGTCCGTGGCTGTTGGCCGGCGCCATGCGCCCGTAGTAGGAGGGATAGGCGTCCAGGCCGGCCAGCACGTCGGCCACCCACCGACCGCGGTCCTGGGTCATCGCCGAGTTGGTCTGCCGCTCTCGACCGATGGTGGACGACGTCGCGCCCCCGGTTGACCCGGTCGAGCAGAAGGAGCCGAATCCGTGAGTCGGCAGCACGGCCGTCGTGTCCGGCAGCCCGTCCACCAAGCGGTGGACCGAGGCGTGCTGACGGTTGGCGAGGACCACGGTGTGGTCGACGCCGAGCAGGTCCGGACGGCCGGTCGCCCCGAACAGGAGCGAACCGCCGGTGAACACGGCGTCGGCCGTCCAGGCCCCGTCGACTGTCCGGGACTCCAGCGCGTACGACAGGTGGGTGTAGGTGTGGCCTGGTGTCGCGATGGCGCGCAGACGCATCCGAGCAGAGACGTCGATGACGTCGAGGTCGCGCAGGCCGAGCCGCTCGAACCCCACCTCGTCATCGCGGTTGAGGGCGTAGACGGCACCCGTCGCTCCCGCCAGGGCGAGCCCCCCGGTCACGTAGTCGTTGTGCACGTGGGTCTCCAGGACGTGCGTGATCTGGACGCCGGCCTCGTCGGCGACCGTGAGGACGCGATCGATGTCGCGCTGCGGGTCGATGACCACGGCCACCTGGCCGTCGTGCGCCAGGTAGGTCCGGTCGCCCAACGTCGGGGTCTCGATCGTGATGATGCTGACGGTCATCTGCGGTCCCTCTCGTCCGGATACCTCTGGGGGTATCTAGACAGTAGTACCCCCGGGGGTACTTTGTCGCATCGACCGACCGGTGCCCACATACCCCAGCAGGTATATGCTGAGGATCAGCGGTCCTCCGACCGCGGGACCTGAGGAGACGACATGGGATACGCCCTGACCACCACCGTCGACGGCACGTTCGAGCAGACCCTGGAGGCCACGCGAGAGGCCCTCGCGCAGCAGGGGTTCGGCGTTCTCACCGAGATCGACCTGCGTGCCACCCTGAAGTCCAAGCTCGACGTCGACGTCGCCCCGCAGGTCATCCTCGGCGCCTGCCGTCCCCCGCTGGCTTACGCCGCCCTCCAGGCGGAGCCGTCGATCGGTCTGCTGCTGCCGTGCAACGTCGTCGTTCGGTCCGTCGATGAGACTCGCACCCGCGTCGAGGCGATGGACCCCTCGGTGATGGTCGACCTGACCGGCAACCACGACCTGGCCGCGGTCGCCGACGACGCCCGCACCCGGCTCACCGCTGCACTCGACTCCCTCACCTCCTGACCTCCCCCACCCGAAGGAACGCCCATGGTCACCCTCGAACCCGATGACATGACCCCCGTGGTCAACCGCCTGCGTCGGGCGCAGGGCCAGCTCGGCGGTGTGATCCGCCTGATCGAGGAGGGCCGCGACTGCAAGGACGTCGTCACCCAGCTCGCCGCCGTCAACCGCGCCCTGGACCGAGCCGGCTTCGCCATCGTCTCGTCCGGCATGCGCCAGTGCCTGACCAGCCCCGACGGGATGGACGAGCAGGACCGGGCGACGATGGAGAAGCTCTTCCTCACTCTCGCCTGACGACCGTCGAGGCTGCGTGAGGCACGTACTCGGCGCCGCCGCACGGGCCGTCGTGTCGTGCTCCCGTGCCACGTTGCCCTCGCATCAGGGTCCAAGTGCCCTGTCGACGGACAGCGGACCCCGGTAACACTGCTTGCATCCCTATACACATGGGACGAAGACAATCTGTGCAGTCGGGCAGGCTGGCCGCTGCAATGACATGAGGAGATCGACATGATGGGTTGGTACGGCAACGGCGGCTGGGGCGTCGGGATGGCGTTCATGGGGTTGTTCTGGGTTCTGGTCGTCGCAGCAGCGGTCTGGGCCGTCGCGCGATGGTCGCGGCGGCCCGGTTCGCCGGGCGACACCCGGGAGTCCCCTCGGGCGATCCTGGATCGGCGGTTCGCCTCGGGGCACATAGATGCGGGTCAGTACGAAGAGGCCCTGCGGGTGCTCCAGACCGCCGGCGTTGAGGACGCGCGTCGTTAGCGTCGTCGAGTGGACGTGATCCCCTGACGCCCCCTTGTGGGCCCGGTACGGTACCTGCTCCGATTTGCTAATCCCCAGGCGGGGTTGGCCCACCGGCACTGTTGTTGTCGCAGTGCTGCGCACGGGCGTTCCAGCACGGACCGACGACAGCGGCGGTGATCCAGCCGCCGGCGCCCCTGATCAGGGAGAAGCATCTGCCGCCTGATCTGCTCCGCCCGACTGGCGGCCACCTCATCCGCATCGAGAGCTTCGAGCGCGACGAGATCCTGCGCTGCCTCACCCGCCGCGACGTCACCGTGGCAGAGGCCGCCAAGACCCTGGGAATGAACCGGGCGACCCTCTATCGCAAGATCACCCAGTACAAGCTCGAGGACCTGCGCTGAGTGACATCCACCCGGTAGCCCGGACCCGCGGCTGGCGGGTTCGACCCCTGTCGGGTCCACTCACCGCTGCCCCTTGGACGCGCTCCTCGCCCGTTGACGACATCGAACCGGCCAAGGGCATCGTCCTGTGCGGTGCCGGGCTACAGCCGACGAAAGCTTTCGACCGGTTAAGGCTGGACGGGTTCAAGCCGCAGGTCAGCGACTCACGGTGCGTCGCGAGCTGTCCTGGTCAGGGGTCTGCGCTCACATCGCGCCCACAAGCTGTTTCGTTGATTCAGGCGCTTCCAGGCTGTTTAGCCGCTGATTCTACGGTGAGGAGTAATTTTACGGGAGATTCGGAGCCGGCAAGGGGACTTGAACCCCTAACCGCCCGATTACAAGGCAACACGGCCCACATCCGGGTGATGTCGCCCGGTGCCCGTTCGGCCCGTGACCTGCGCAAACACCATCCGGCCAGTACCGGCAGGTGATGCCGCGCGCGGCACATGTCAGCGCGTTCGTGAGCGCCATGTGAGCGCGGCCAACTCCCACTGCCGGCTCGTGCCACCCCGTCCGCGACCCCAAGTCGCCACCTATTCATCCGAGCCTGCCCACCTCCACCCACACCCCGGAGGACCTCCACCATGCCCGAAAACAGCACCCCAGATAACGCACCAACCGACTCTGACCTCGAATCGACGAACCCGGACACCGACGGCCCCAGGCAGCCGGGCGACCTCGGTGACCGCGGGTCGTTGACCGTCGAGGACACCCCCTTCGCCATCGTCCCCGAATGGGTCATTACCGCCCCCGTCACCGACGCCGCCTTCCGCGTCTACGCCCTGCTGCTGCGCTACGGCGGCACCTCCGGCTGCCGGATGCCCTCACGGGCCCTGCTCGCCCGCCGGCTCGGCAAGTCCGTCGACACCATCGACCGGGCCCTACGCGAGCTCGCCGGCGCCGACATCGTGCGCGTCGAGCACCGCCACGACGGCCACCACTACGCCTCCAACCGCTACCACCTGCGCACTACCGACCCCAGCAAGCCGGCGGCCGAGCGGAGCTCCACAGTGGCGACGCCCGCGACCGCATTGGTTGGGGGTAGCCGCACGGATGCGGCTACCCCCACCTCGGGCCAGCCCGCAAGCACGCAGCCCCGCAGCGCGGACGCAGGCACCCCTGGCCGCAAATTTGCGGCTACCCCCAGCCGCAAGAATGCGGCCAGGGTGGCCGCAAAAATGCGGCACTACCCAGAAGTTCCTACCCAGAGAAAACCACCA
>JBKJTJ010000246.1:0-8927 GCA_046590855.1 Actinomycetota bacterium | reverse complement strand
CTCGCGTACGAGTGGTGCGTGCTGCGGGTCGTCCCACGCGTACGCGAGCAGCCCGCCGGCCGGCGTCCGCGCGTCACCGGGCCGCACGGACGGCCTCCAATGGAGCCAGCCACTGCGAGCGTGCGGCGACTCGCGCGAGCAGCAGGTCGACGTACGCCTCACGTGACGCGGCGACGTCGTCGAACACGGCCGGGTCGTGGATCCAGTCGTCCGGGGCGAGGTCGACGACGGCGGTGAGCAGCTGCCGCGTCACCATCGGGGCCAGGGCGGCGTCGGCGGCGGCCAGCGGGCCGGCCACGGGCAGCAGCACGTGCTGGTCGCCCTCGCTCAGCACGCGGCTGACGGCGGCCTCGCGGGCCCGCCAGGTGTGGTGCCACCACAGGGCTGCGCCGTGGTCGATCAGCCATGGCCGCCCGTGCCACAGCAGCAGGTTGGGGTTGCGCCACGTGCGGTCGACGTCGTCGACGAGGGCGTCCAGCCACACGACCCGGGCGGCGAGAGCGGGGTCGACCGGGTCGACGGTGGGGTCCAGCGTGATCGAGCCGGGCAGGTAGTCCATGCCGAGGTTGAGGCCGGCGCTGGCGCGCAACAGGTCCTGCACCTCCTCGTCGGGCTCGGCGTAGGCCAGCTCGGGGTCCAGGTCGACCAGCACCAGGTCGGGCACCGGCAGGCCGAGCGCCCGGGCCAGCTGGCCCACGACGATCTCGGCCACCAGCGCCTTGGGGCCCTGGCCCGCTCCACGGAACTTCACGACGTAGGTGCCGAGGTCGTCGCACTCGACGACAGCGGGCAGCGAGCCGCCCTCGCGCAGCGGCAGGACGTAGCGCAGGGCCCGGACCGTGGTGAGGGCCGGCAGCGTCCC
Source organism: Actinomycetota bacterium (assembly GCA_046590855.1). Classification (GTDB taxonomy): domain Bacteria; phylum Actinomycetota; class Actinomycetes; order Actinomycetales; family Angustibacteraceae; genus JACMOY01. Next base: position 8,065 of record JBKJTJ010000246.1, on the reverse strand, counting down.
GATCGCCGTCACGTCCCGGACGCTACCGGCTCGCATGCGCCCGGCCCAGGGTGAGGGAGTCCCAGCGGTTGCGCCACGCGCCGCCCGGCCCAGGTGCGCCGTCCAGGACGACGAACCGAGCTCCCAGCCCCAGCCGGGCCAGGTGGTGGGCCGTCGACAACCCGGCCTGGCCGGCGCCGATCACCACGACGTCGATCGGCGTGCGCGAGGCGGACACAGGCGGGTCAACGCCAGCGCACCGTCGCCGGCTTCCGACTCAGCGTCAAGAACTGCAGTTCCGCAGCCGATGTCCCGTAGGACATGATTTCGTGGAGAGCGTGATCGACCCACCAGGAGGCCCGACGTGACGGGACGAGGCTCGCTCGTTCGTCGGACCTACACCGTGCTCGGCGGCGGGGCGGCGGTCGTCTACGCCCTGGGTCTGAACCCGGCGGTCGACACCGTCGCGTTCATCGTGCTGGGCCTGGCTACCGCCGCGGCGCTGGCCGTGGGGCCGTTGGTGAACGACGCCCCTCGAGCGCCGTGGTTCATCATCTCCGCTGTCTGCGTCCTGTTCGCCATCGGCGCAGGCGCTCGTCCGATGGCCCTGGCCGCGACCGGGTGGCAGGTCGCACTGCCCGACCTGTTCGTCATGCCGGGGTACGCCCTGCTCTTCGTCGGGCTGGCGCGGCTGCTGCACCAGCGCGCGGGCGTGCGCGACGTCCACGCCACGGTCGACATGCTGATCGTGCTGATCGGGGTGGCCAGCCTGTCGGTCACCCTGCTCGCGCTGCCCGCGGCTGAGGTCGCCGGCCGTCCGCTGTGGCTGACCGCGGTCAGCGCCGTGTACCCCGTGCTCGACGTCCTGCTGATGTGCGTCCTGGTGCAGCTGTGGTTCACCAGCACCCGCTTCACCTGGTCGCTCGCCGCGCTGTCGGCGGCGATGGCCACGCTCCTGGCGGCCGACTTCGCGTACGCCGTGCTCGGCACCCGCGGGATCCTGGTCGCACCGCACGGCGTCGACGTGGTCTTCGCTGTCAGCTACCTGCTGCTCGGGATCACGGCGCTGCACCCGTCCGTGCGGTTGCTGGGCGTCGGCGAGCGACGTCAGGTGCAGGCGTGGACGCCGCTGCGGATGATGGTCGTGGCCCTTGCCCTGTCGGTCCCCGTCCTGCTGTTGGCCACCCGCCGCCCCGTCGGGGGCCTTCGCCCTGGGCTGGCCGTGGCGGTGGTGCTCGGCATCGGCCTGCTGCTGGTGCGCGCGACGACCGCCGTGCGTGCGCTCGGCCGCGTGCAACGGGTCACCGAGCACGAGGCGACGCACGACGCGCTCACCGGCCTGCCGAACCGCGGGTACGTGGACGCCTGGCTCGAGCGGCGGCTCGGGCGAGGTCGCACCCTGACGCTGCTCTTCCTGGATCTGGACGGCTTCAAGCTCGTCAACGACTCGTACGGTCATGCCACTGGTGACGAGCTGCTGCGGGCGGTAGCCGGCCGCCTGCGAGCCGTCGCTCCGCACCAGTCGGTGCTCGGTCGGCTGGGCGGCGACGAGTTCGTCCTGGCGCTGGAGCAGCGCGACGGTGACGCACGTGAGCTGGCCAAGGACTTCCTGTCCGGGATCGCCGCAGCCTTCCCGCTGACCGAGGCCGAGGTGGCGGTCACCGCCTCGGTCGGGATCGCCTGCTCGTCGCGGCCCGGCCGTCCCGCTCCCTCGGGTCAGGACCTGATCCGCGAGGCCGACACGGCGATGTACCGCGCCAAGGACGCCGGTCCCGGCTCGATCGCCGTGTTCGACGACTCGATGCGCGCGTCCGTGCGCGAGCGCCTCGAGCTGGAGCAGGCCCTGCGTCAGGCGCTGGCCCTGGGTCAGCTCGACGTGCACTTCCAGCCCGTGGTGGGGCTGCGATCGGACGAGGTCGTCAGCCACGAGGCCCTGCTGCGCTGGACCCACCCGGTGCGCGGGAACGTCCCTCCGGACTCCTTCATCGGTCTCGCGGAGGAGACCGGGCTCATCGTCGAGATCGGCGACTGGGTGCTCGAGCGCTCGCTGGAGGTCCTTGCTGCACGACGGGCAGCGGGCGCTCACTCCCTGACCGTGGCCGTCAACGTCGCCGGTCGCCAGCTCGTCGACCCGCTGTTCGGCGGGCGGGTGATCGTGGCCCTGCGTCGCCACGGGCTTCCGCCGTCCGCCCTGAAGCTGGAGATCACCGAGTCGGCGATGCTCCAGGACGACGTCGCGGTGACCCGCACCATGGACTGGCTCGTCGCGGCCGGGGTGGCGCTGTCCATGGACGACTTCGGCACCGGGTTCTCGTCGCTGAGCTACCTGCGGCGCCTGCCCGTGGCTGAGGTCAAGATCGACCGCTCATTCGTCGCAGGGATGGTCGACAGCCCCGCGGACGAGGAGATCATCCGTGCAGCCACAGCCATGGCCCACGCGCTACGGCTGTCCGTGGTCGCGGAGGGCGTCGAGACCATCGCCCAGCGCGACCTGCTGGCCGCCCTCGGCGTCGACCGGGGACAGGGCTGGCTCTACGGCCGACCGGTGGCCTTCACGCCGTACGCCGACGCGGGCAACGTCACCGAGCCGTCCCGCAGCTCGATGACGGCGTCGGGGCGAACCACGGGGACCGGCAGCTCGTAGGCCCAGTAGGTCTGCGCGTCGACCTGCTCGAGCGCGACCTCGGTGACCACCGAAGCTGCGATCCGCCCGATCGACTGCGGCAGTGCGTGCTGCTCGACGTGATGGCTGCACACGTCCAGGACGGTCACCCCACCGGTGAGCGAGGCGGTGTAGGACATGACCTGCACCAGCTCGGTGAACAGCACTGACCCGTGGCGAGCGGGGTGCGAGGCGACGAAGCCGATGTAGTAGCAGCGGCCGGCGGCCCAGTGCTCGGGCCAGCGGTGGGCGAAGTACGCCGGCTCGACCAGCGGCATCGCCTCGATCTGGTTGGTCAGCGTGCCCATGCCCACCACCTGGCCGTCGTCACCGACCGCGAGGAACTTGGTGACCCGGACGTCGTCGCAGACCTCGTCGAACTCCGCCCGCGTCATCAGGTGCCGCTGCATCGCAATCGACCGCAGCGGCTCGAACGCGGCGAGGTACGTCGCCCAGGCGCCGCCGCGGTCAGCGTCGTTGACCACGCCCCGAGGATGGATCGTCACACCGTGCACAGGCACTCCCGGCCCCGAGCCCGGCGGATCCGAGCTGACCGGACCAGACTGGCACAAAAGCACCCTGCGTAGTGGGTCAGTGACCCGGCGTGTTTGCAGCCACCTCGCGCATCGAGCGGGTCGGGCGCAGCCAGGCACCCTGGGCGGGCAACGCGTCCAGTCGCACGCGGTCCAGCGGCGTGGTGAACGCACCGGGGACGTCCTCGAGGTCGACGAACGTCAGCAAGTCCGACTCCATCGCGTAGCCCGCGACCTCGCCGAACGACAGCACGACGACCTCGGTGCCGGTCCGGGCGATCGCCTCCAGCGGCCCGGTGAAGTTGCGCCCGTCGCCGCTGGCCACCACCAGCCGGGTGAGCCGGTGGGTGCGTGCCCGCTCGTCGATGTGCTCGAGCATCGCCAGGTCGACGTCGTCGTCGTGGTGCAGCTTGGGCTTGGCGAAGACCGCGTACCCGAACGAGCGCAGGGCCTCGATCCACCCGCGCATGCCGGTGGCGGCACCCGGCGGGACGTTGGTGAAGACGCTGCCCTCGACCTCGCGGTCACCGGCGCCGTCGACCAGCCAGCGGGCCACGGCGTCGAAGCGCGGGCGCGAGGCGGGCGAGGGGCGGGCCCCGATGACGTTCGACAGGGTCATGTCGATGTTCGGCGCGTCCCAGACGAGCAGGTCCAGCGGCTGCAGCTCGGGCTCAGCCACGGCGGCGTCCGGGGCTGAGTCGGCGGCATCCCGCACGTCGTCCACAGCGAGGTCACTGGCGTCCATGAGGGCCATCGTCGCACTGCCCGGTGGGCGCTGACGCGGCCAGCGTGAAGGATCGGTCCGGGCAGGGCATGTCGGATCCTTCACGCTGATCGGTGCGGCTGTTCGCCGCGGGCGCCGCCACCCCCTAGCGTGCGCCCATGAGGATCGCCGTGGTCGCCGAGACCCGACCGGGTGAGCGCCGCGTCGCCGCCGTGCCCGACACCGTCGCCCTGCTGGTGCGCCAGGGTCATGCCGTCGTCGTCCAGGCGAGGGCCGGTGCGGGCAGCTGGGTCGGCGACGCCGACTACCGGGACGCCGGCGCCGAGGTCGTCGACGGCGACGTGACGGCCGACGCGGACGTGGTGCTGCACGTGCGGCCCCTGCTGCCGGACGACGCCGCCCGGCTGCGCACCGGCACCGTGACCATCGGGCTGATGAGCGTCTCGACCGAGCCGGACGGCGTCCGCGCCCTCGCCCAGGCGGGTGTCACCTCGTTCGCGATGGAGCTCGTGCCACGCATCTCGCGGGCGCAGTCGATGGACGCGCTCACCTCTCAGGCGCTGGTGGCGGGCTACCGCTGCGCGCTCGAGGCGGCGATGCGGCTGCCGCGGTTCTTCCCGCTGTTCATGACGGCCGCCGGCACCGTGCCGCCGGCCAAGGTCCTGGTGCTCGGGGCCGGGGTGGCGGGCCTGCAGGCCATCGCCACGGCCCGGCGCCTGGGCGCGGTCGTCGAGGCGTACGACGTGCGGCCGGCGTCCGCGGACGAGGTGCGCTCCATGGGCGCGACCTTCGTCGACCTCGGCCTGGACGCCATCGAGGGCGCCGGCGGCTACGCGCGCGAGCTCGGCGAGGAGCGGGCCCGGCGTCAGGCCGAGCTGCTCGCGCCGTACGTCGCCAAGTCGGACGCGCTCATCACGACCGCCGCGATCCCGGGCCGGCCGGCACCCCGGCTGGTGGACGCAGGCATGGTCGCCGCGATGCGGCCCGGTTCGGTGGTGGTCGACCTGGCGGCCGACAGCGGCGGCAACGTCGAGGGATCAGTTGCAGGACAGGAGGTGCAGGTCGGCGGGGTGCGCATCGTCGGCATGCTCGACCCGGCGTCGGCCATGCCGGTCGACGCCAGCCGCCTGTACGCCAAGAACCTGACGAACCTGCTCGCCCTGATGGTCGGGGACGACGGCGCGCTCGCCGTCGACCTCGCCGACGAGGTGCTGGCCGGGGCGTGCGTCACGCATGAGGGAGCGGTGCGGCACGAGCCGACCCGCCTGCTGCTGGAAGGGGTCTGATGGACGGCATCACGCTGCTGACGTTCTTCGTGCTGTCGGTCTTCATCGGCTTCGAGGTGGTCTCGAAGGTCTCGACCACGTTGCACACGCCGCTGATGAGCGGTGCCAACGCGATCCACGGCGTCATTCTCGTCGGCGCGATCCTGGTCACCGGCCGGACGACCTCGACGCTCGGCCTCGTGATGGGGGTGCTGGCCGTCGTGCTCGCGACCGTGAACATGGTCGGCGGCTTCGTCGTCACCGACCGGATGCTCGAGATGTTCAAGGGCCGGCAGGGGGGTCGGCGATGAACCTGTTGTCTCCCAACGTCTCTGCAATCGGCTACCTGCTCGCGGCCGTCTGCTTCATCCTCGCGCTGAAGGGCCTGTCGTCACCTGCGTCGGCCCGCCGCGGCAACCTGATCGGTGCCGGCGGCGCGGTTCTCGCCGTCCTCGTCGCCTTCCTGTCCGAGGACCTGCACCACGTCCCGCTGATCCTGCTGGCGATCGGCGTCGGATCGGCGGTCGGCGTCCCTGCCGCTCGACGTGTCGCCATGACCCAGATGCCGCAGCTGGTCGCGCTGTTCAACGGTGTCGGTGGCGGTGCGGCGGCGCTGGTCGCCGCGCTCGAGCTCACCGAGCACGGTGACCCCGGTGCCATCGGTGCGGCGGCCGGCGCGTTCACGATCCTCGTGGGGTGCGTGTCGTTCTCGGGTTCGGTCGTCACCTTCGCCAAGCTGCAGGAGCTGATGACCACCCGCCCGGTCACCTTCCCCGGCGGGCCGTTCCTGTTCGGCGGGTCGCTGCTGGTCGGCGTCCTGCTCGCGGTCGGGATCGTCGTCCAGGGGTCGGGTGGCACGCCGTCGGTGCTGCTCCTGGTGCTGCTGGCAGTGGTGGCGCTCGTGGTCGGCGTGCTGTTCGTGCTGCCGGTGGGCGGCGCCGACGTCCCCATCGTCATCTCGCTGCTCAACGCGTTCACCGGCCTGACGGTCGCGGCCAGCGGCTACGTGCTCGGCAACACGCTGCTGCTCGTGGCCGGCACGCTGGTCGGCGCCAGCGGCACGATCCTCACCAGGCTGATGGCGGCGGCGATGGGGCGGCCGCTCACCAGCACGCTGTTCGGTGCGTTCCGCGCCAGCACAGCGGTCGCCGCGGTGGGCGGTGACGAGCGCCCGGTTCGCTCGGGCAGCGCCGAGGACGTCGCGATCCTGCTCGGGTACGCGCGCAAGGTCGTCATCGTGCCCGGCTACGGGCTCGCCGTCGCGCAGGCGCAGCACACCATCCGCGAGCTGGCCGAGCTGCTCGAGGCGCGCGGCGTCGAGGTGCTGTACGGCATCCACCCCGTGGCCGGCCGCATGCCGGGGCACATGAACGTGCTGCTCGCCGAGGCGAACGTGCCGTACGAGGTGCTCAAGGAGATGGACGAGGTCAACCCCCAGCTGCGCACCGCGGACGTCGCCCTGGTCGTGGGCGCCAACGACGTGGTGAACCCGGCGGCCAAGACCACCCCCGGCGCGCCGATCTACGGCATGCCGATCCTCGAGGTCGACCAGGCCCAGCAGGTGGTGTTCCTCAAGCGCTCGATGCGGCCGGGTTTCGCCGGGATCGAGAACGAGCTGCTGTACGACCCCAAGACCCTGATGCTGTTCGGGGACGCCAAGGACTCACTCAGCGCTGTCGTCTCGGCGGTCAAGACGCTGTAGCAGTAACCTTCGCCGGTGGTCGAACTCGTGTACGCCCCCGTCGTCGCAGTGTGCCGGACGGCGTTCCGTGCGCTCGGCATGACGGTGACCGTCACGGGTGCCGAGCGCATCCCGGCGACCGGCGGCGCGGTCATCGCGAGCAACCACGTGAGCTACCTGGACTTCATCCTCGCCGGCCTGGCCGGCGTGCACGCCAAACGCTACGTGCGGTTCATGGCCAAGCAGGGCGTGTTCGACAACGCGGTGGCGGGGCCGCTGATGCGCGGCATGAAGCACATCCCGGTCGACCGCGACGCGGGGTCCACGTCCTTTCGCACCGCTCTGTCGGCGCTGAAGCGCGGCGAGGTGGTCGGGATCTTCCCCGAGGCGACGATCAGCCGCTCGTTCACGGTCAAGGCGCTGAAGTCCGGTGCCGTGCGGCTGGCCCAGGCATCGGGTACCCCGCTGATCCCGGTGACGGTGTGGGGCGGCCAGCGGATGTTCAGCAAGGGCGTGCCCCGTCAGCTGACCCGGCGTGGCACCCACGTCCTGATCGACGTCGGCGAGCCGATCCCGGTGCCCAAGGACGTCGATGGCGACGCGCTCGCGAGCCAGCTGCGCGCCACGCTGCAGACGATGCTGGAGGCTCAGCAGCGGCGTACCCCCGAGCAGCCGCGGGTCGGCGAGGACGCCTGGTGGCACCCCGCCCACCTCGGCGGCAGCGCCCCCACGCCCGAGCAGGCGGCCGCCCTCGACGCCGCCGTCCGCCGTCCCCCGCCCCCCTGACCGCGCACCTTCGCCACAAGGTGCCTCAGACCGGGCCCCCAGGGGGCACCTTCGCCACAAGGTGCTTCAGGCCGGGCCCCCACAGGGCACCTTCGCCACAAGGTGCGGGGGCGGGGGGTGGTCAGTCGCCGCGGTTGCTGCGGCTGCGCCGGCGGCGGCTGGAGGCGACGCCCTCGGGCCCGAAGAGCTCGTTCGAGAGCACCTCGAACAGCGTGCCCGAGTCGGGCAGGAAGCTGACGGTGCGCAGCGCCTGGTCCTGGCCGGCGGACTCGAACACGAACTCGCCGTAACCGATCAGCCGGCCCAGCGGTGAGACGTTGTACGACATGTCGGTGACCTTGGCGAGCGGCATGATCGCGACCCGCCGGGTCAGCAGGCCGTAGGTGAGCAGCAGCCGCTCGTCGGTGACGACGAACCAGTCCTGCGAGCGCTCGA
>JBKJTJ010000203.1:0-4072 GCA_046590855.1 Actinomycetota bacterium | reverse complement strand
TGTCGACCCGGTGAAGTCGCCGCTGATCAACCTCACCCGCGGCAAGGTGGCGACCTTCAACAGCCACATCTGGTCGATCGCGCGGCGCCAGCAGGCGTTCGTCCTCGACCTGTGGGGAATGAAGTCGTTGCAGGACAGGCGGATGTGGGCCACCGACCGCATTCACATGACGGCGGAGGGACACCGTCGGGTCGCCCTGCACGCCCTCGACGCCCTGGGGGTCGGGGCCGACGAGGACTGGGCCTCGCTCCTGCCACCCGCGCCCGCCCGGGTGCGGCGCGAGGTCGTCCGCGAGGACGCCCAGTGGGTGCGCGAGTACGTCGGGCCATGGGTCGGCCGGCGACTGCGCGGCCGCTCCAGCGGCGACGAGGTGCAGGCCAAACGCCCGGCGGCACAGCCGATTCAGCCGCCTGACTGAGCCAGGGCCCGCACGACGCGCGATGGACTGGGCCGCCCCAGGTGCCCGGCCAGCCACGTGCTGGTGGCCACCAGCGAGTCGAGGTCGACGCCCGTCCGGACACCGAGGCCGTGCAGGGCCCACACGAGGTCCTCGGTCGCGAGGTTGCCGGTCGCGGAGCGAGCGAACGGGCAGCCGCCCAGGCCCCCGGCTGAGGAGTCCACGGTCGTGATCCCGTGCTGCAGCGCGACCAGGGTGTTGGCGAGCGCCTGGCCGTACGTGTCGTGGAAGTGAACTGCGAGAACAGAACTGGGCACCCCGGCGTCCTCTATCGACTGCAGCACCGCCACGACCTGGCCCGCGGTGGCGACCCCGGTCGTGTCGCCGAGCGAGACCTCGGTGCACCCCTGGTCGACCAGCTCGCGGACCGCGTCGACCACCGCGCCCACGGCGACCTCGCCCTCCCACGGGTCGCCGAAGCACATCGACACGTAGCCGCGGACGGCGAGGCCGGCGTCCGCTGCGCCACGACAGACGTCGGCTGACATGGCGAGCGCCTGCGCGCGAGAGCACCCGAGGTTGTTGTGCGCGAACGACTCCGTGGCGCTGACGAACACCGCGACCTCGCGGACGCCGGCAGCCAGAGCCCGGTCGAGCCCGCGCAGGTTGGGTACCAGGACGGGAGCCCGCACGGCCGGTAGCGGGCCCAGCTCTCGCAGCAGCTGCTCGGCGTCCGCGAGCTGCGGCACCCGGGCGGGGTGCACGAAGCTGGTGAGCTCGACCGCTGTGAGCCCCGCGTCGATCAGCCGGCGCACCAGCTCGGCCTTCACGCCCACCGGCACCATCGCCGCCTCGTTCTGCAGCCCGTCCCGCGCACCGACCTCGTAGACGGTGACGGACGACGGCATCCCGGCCAGCGCGACGACCTCGGGTGAGCGCATGTCGTCGACCCTAGGCCAGCACCGGTCGCCGAGGTCTCAGACGGCTCTCAGCAGGCAGGGCACACACTCGAGCGTCGGCACCGGTGAGAGGGGACGAGCGATGGCGCTGCTGTCCGTCACCTTCCTGGGCCTGCTCACCGCCCTCACCGTCGCCACGGTCGCGGCGACCGTACTGGTGTGGCCGCGCCTCTCGCGCCGCGCCGTGCTGCCGGTGACGGGTCGCGTGGCGCTGCTGCTGACGTGCCAGGTGCTGGCGGTGCTGATGGCGGCGACCGTCGTCAACCGCACCTTCGACTTCTACGCCAGCTGGGCCCAGCTCGTGCCGCAGTCCACGAGCGCCGACCTGGTGACGCCCACCCAGGTGGTGCCCTCGACGGGGCGCGCCGCGGCCGCACCCCCGCCGTTCCACGGCGTCCCCGATCATCGACCGGGGCACCTGATCCCCATCTCGGTGCCCGGCGCGGGGGGCCTGCGCGAGTCCGGCCTGGCGTACCTGCCACCGCAGTACGACGAGCCGGCCCACCGGCGCGACCGGTTCCCCGCCGTGCTCGTCCTCGCGGGCTACCCCGGGCACGTGCTGTCCCTCGTCAACGCGCTCGGCCTGCCCGCCGCGATGAACCGGATGCTCGGCGCCGGCACGGTGCGCCCGATGGTGATGGTCATGATGTCCCCGACGGTGGTGCCACCGCGCGACACCGAGTGCGCCGACGTCCCGAGTGGGCCGCCGGTCGAGACCTACCTGGCCACGGACGTCCCGGCCTGGGTGGCTGCCCACCTGCGAACCTCCGGGACCACCGCTGTGCTCGGCGCCTCCACCGGCGGGTTCTGCGCGATCAAGCTCGCCACCCGCCACCCCCGGCAGTTCCCCTGGTCGGTCGCGCTGTCCGGCTACATCCACCCGCTGGAGGACGCCACGACGGGTGAGCTGTACGGGCACGACCCGGCGCTGCGCCGGCGCAGCGACGCGATCTGGCTGCTGCATCACGGTGCGCCGCCTCGCGTGGGGTACCTGCTCGCCGCCAGTCGCACCGAACGACGGATCTACAGCCAGCTGCTCGAGCTCGCCGCCTCGGTGCGTCCACCGACCAGCCTCTCGACGATCGTGCTGCCCTCCGGCGGCCACAACTACGGGGTCTGGCGCACCGAGCTGCCTACGGCGCTGCGCTGGCTGTCCGCGCGGGTCGGCGGGGTGACGCGTGCCTGAGCGCCGGCCGCTGCGTCGGCCGGTGCGCGCCATAGTGCTCTCCCTCGTGGTGACCGGCTTCGTGCAGGTGGCCTCGGCTGCGGTCACGCCGCCCCCGCCCGTGCCCGCAGCCCGGCCGCGGCCGGTCACGTCCACCCCGATGACGTCCACCCCGGTGACGCCCACCCCGGAGCCACGTCGGACCACCCCGTTGTCGCTGCTGGGGCTCGGGGACTCGGTGACCAGCGGCGCCACCTGCGACTGCGCCCCGTTCGTCGAGCAGCTGGCCGGCCTGCTGGCGACCCGCGAGCACGTGCCGGTCAGCCCGGTCAACCTGGGCCAACCCGGGCTCACGGCCGCCGACCTGGCTTCTGCGCTCGGTGAGGACCCGGCGATGAGGTTGGCGGTGCAGCGAGCCGACGTCGTCGTGGTGACCGTCGGCGCGAACGACCTGCAGCCTGCCCTGGACCGGTGGGACGCCTCGGCGACGACGCCCTCGACCGCTGCGGGTTGCGCTGGCGGTAGCGAGGGCACGGCCCTGGCGCGGGTCGGGGCCGACGTCAGCAGCGTCCTCGACCAGGTGGCCGTGCTGCGGGCCGGTCGGCACACCCGGGTGCTCGTCTCGGGGTACTGGAACGTGTTCGAGGACGGCGACGTCGCGGTGGCCGACCGTGGGGCGGCGTACCTGCGCTGGAGTGACGAGCTGACCCGCTGCCTCAACGCGCGGATCGAGGCCGCGGCGCGCTCGCACGACGCCGTCCCGGTCGACCTGTACGCCCCGTTCAAAGGGGCGGGTGACGTCGACCCGACCGCACTGCTGGCTGACGACGGCGACCACCCCGACGCCGCCGGGCACGCGTTGATCGCCCACGTCCTGCTCACCGCCCTGCCCCCGGCGACCGGGTGACCCGTGGCGCTGACCGGTGACCCGTTCCTGACGCTGGTGCTGCTGGTCACCATCGTCGCCGTCGTCGCGACCGTGCTGCTGTGGCCCCGGTGGGCCGGCCCGGGGGCCCGGTCGCTCGTCGCCCGCACCCTGCTCCTGCTCGGCGTCAACGCCCTCGTGCTGCTCACCGCCGCCACCCTGGTCAACGCCCAGTTCCTGTTCTACGCCGGCTGGGCCGACCTCGGCGGCGCCGTCGGCGGCGCCACCACGAGCGCGGCGCTGCAGCGCGGCGGCTCGGCGTCCGCGGCCACGGCGCTGACGCCGTCCGGCCCGGCCGCCACCGTCCCGACCGGCCCACTGCCCGCCCTGCCTGCGGGCGGCGACGTCCTGACCTTCCAGGTGAGCGGGGCACTCAGCGGGGTGACGGGCACGGTCGTCGTCCGACTGCCGCACGGCTACCGCGATGGCGCGCAGGCGCGGGTGCGCTACCCGGTGCTCGAGACCTTCCACGGCTACCCGGGCACCGCGATGCAGTGGCTGGGTCCGATGGACCTGGCGAACGCGGTCGACAGCGCCACGACGGCGCGGACGGTCCGCTCGCTGCTGATCGTCTCGCCGCAGCTGGAGGTGCCGCCCGGTGTCGACACCGAGTGCGTCGACGGCGT
>JBKJTJ010000140.1:0-2751 GCA_046590855.1 Actinomycetota bacterium | reverse complement strand
GGTGCGGTGCTCCTCGCCACTGGTGCCGATGAGCTGGTACTCGGGGAACTCGGCGACCACCGTCGTCCGAGCTGCAGGTCGCGTACGTCGGCGACGGTCAGGGACACATCGGCGCGGACCGGGCCGACCCGGTCGCCCACGTGTTTGCGAATCGCCGACGCACCGCTGCCGCTGGCCGAGGTGTTCGGCGTCGTGCAGGGCAGTCGCGGTCAGCGACGCCGCCGCGCGAGCCGGTCGTGAGGTCTTCCGCTGCGCCTGAGCGGCGATCAGGCGCGGGGCACGTCGTCTGAGGATGGCCGCGAAGCGACGCCGATGCCCAGCAGTGCCATGCCGAGTCCGGCCAGCAGGGCGGCCGTCGAGGACTGCCCACCGATCAGACCGGAACCGTGGCCGTAGGTCACCAGGCGGACCAACCCGAGCAGCAGCAGGACGGCGCCGACGCCCAGGACGACGTCGGCCCGGCGCAGAGCGGCTGCGGCAGCGGTCACCGCGGCCGCGACCAGCAGGATCACGACCACGAGGCTGGGAACGGTCACGAAGTGCAGCGGTGTCCAGTCGATGAGTGCGAACAGGCTGCTCGCGGCGGTGGCCAGGGCCACCAGGGCGGCCCGACGGGCGCTTGTGCGGTCCATCCGGCTCATGACGCCACCAGCGCCAGACGGGCCGGCAGTCCACTGGAGCGGCGCCAGCGCGGGCGCAGCAGCCCGTCGACCCCGGCGACGCGTCCGGCGGCGAAGGCCAGCAGCAGCAGGTGAGCGCTGATCATCAGGTAGTAGGACCAGTGCCACTCACCGGGGGTGTTCAGTACCGACAGGGCGATCGCGCCGCTCTGCGCGATCCCGACCGCTGCGAACAGCCGGGTGAACAACCCGGCCAGCAGGAACGCACCGAGTGCGAACTCGGTGAGCAGGGTGATGTACCCGAAGAGGGTGAAGTTCGGCAGCACCACGTGCTGGACCACCCACGTGTACGGGGCCAGGACCGGGTGCTCGACCGCGCCCTTGACGAAGTGGTACAGGTCGGAGTCGCGCGAGCGACCGAAGTCCGAGGGGATCTTCCAGTTCACGTTCTGGATCCACATCATCGCGACCACGATGCGGACCACGGCCAGCGCCGCGCGGGTCAGGCGACCAGTGGGCAGCGGCTCAGGCACCACCTGCTCGGCGCGGGCGACCGGCTCCGCGCCCTCTGCCTCGGCGTGGCCGGACGTCGACTCGACTGCCATGTCGCATCCTTCCCAGGATCGCTTCCGTCCACGGCCGAGGAGTGCCAGGCCGTGAAGGCGAGGCTAGCCGACGGTCCGGATCCGTTGTGGTCCAGCGGCATGACGAATCGCTTACGCAAGCGCAGGCTCGTGCGACAACCCCTACGGTGGGCGCATGCAGCCCTGGCCGGGGATCGCCGAGCACCTGGCTCAGGTGCAGGCTGAGCGCGAGCGGCTGACGCCGCAGCAGGCGCTGGACCAGGTCGGGCGCGGCAGCCGCCTGGTCGACACGCGCCCGGAGTCCCAACGACGGGCGGGTGGCGAGGTCCCCCACGCGATCGTGGTCGAGCGGAACCACCTCGAGTGGCGGCTGGACCCCACCAGCAGCGCCTGCATCCCCGAGGCCGTGGGCCACGGCGTCCGCTGGATCATCCTGTGCGACGAAGGCTTCTCGTCATCGCTGGCGGCGGCCAGCCTGCGCCGGCTGGGCCTGCATCACGCCACTGACGTCATCGGCGGCTTCCAGCGCTGGCTCCAGGACGGTATGCCGGTGCACCACCCGGCCGTGCCGACCCGTCCCCGGACGGCCTGAGCCTCGACCCCCCGACCGGCCGAACCGGGCCGACTGACCTGACCGATCCTGGTGCTGCGGACGGCGCAGCCCAGGCCGTGGGGCTCACCGCTCGACGCGGGCCCGTCGGTGGGCGAGCACCGCGCCGACCAGCGCCAGGTGGCTGAAGGCCTGCGGGTAGTTGCCGGCCATCCGCCCGGTCACCGGGTCGTACTCCTCGGCGAGCAGCCCGAGCGGGCCGCCCAGTCGGGTGAGCCGGTCGAGCAGGGCCGCCGACTCGTCGAGGCGGCCGCTGGCGGCGTGCACCTGGGCCAGCCAGAACGAGCAGGCGAGGAACGGGTGCTCGCCCGGCGGGAGCCCGTCCACGCCGGCCTCGGTGCGGTAGCGCAGCAGCAGACCGTCGCGGGACAGCTCGCGCTGGATCGTCGCGACGGTGCTGACGACCCGCGGGTCGTCGTACGGCAGGAACCCGCAGATCGGGATCTGCAGCAGCGCCGCGTCCACCTGGTTCGCCCCGTAGTACTGCACGAACGTGCCCCGCTCGGCGTCCCAGCCGTGGGCCAGGACCTCGGCGTGCACCTGGTCGCGCAGCTCGCGCCAGCGCTCGACCGGCCCGGGCAACCGGTGCCGCTCGACGGCCCGCACGGCCCGGTCGAACGCCGCCCACACCATCACCCGCGAGTGGGTGAAGTGCCGCGGCTCACCCCGCACCTCCCAGATCCCGTTGTCGGGCTGGTCCCAGTGCCGGGTGAGCTCGTCGACGAGGGTGCGCTGCAGCGGCCAGGCCATGCCGTCGCCGTCCAGCCCCGCCTCCCGCGCGGCCTCGAGCGCGATCATCACCTCACCGAGGACGTCGCTCTGACGCTGGCCGACGGCACCGTTGCCGACCCGCACCGGCAGCGAGCCCTCGTACCCCGACAGGTGGTGCAGCTCGCGCTCGGGCAGGTCGCGACCGCCGTCGACCCCGTACATGATC
>JBKJTJ010000128.1:0-18643 GCA_046590855.1 Actinomycetota bacterium | reverse complement strand
GTTCGGCATCGACCACGGCCAGGTCACGGCGTACGAGGACGAGCACCTGAGCGACCCGGACGAGGGCGAGCAGCGCAGCCGGATCCTGGCCGGCGAGATCGAGCGCCCGCGGGTGGGCCCGATGCGCGACATCGTCGCGACCATCCAGCCCGAGCAGGACGAGATCGTGCGTGCCGACATCGGCACCACCGTGTGCGTCCAGGGCGCACCGGGCACCGGCAAGACCGCCGTGGGTCTGCACCGCGCGGCCTGGCTGCTCTACGCCCACCGCGAGCGCCTGGCCCGGTCAGGGGTGCTGGTGGTGGGCCCGAACGAGGCGTTCCTCGAGCACGTGGGTGCGGTGCTGCCGGCACTGGGTGAGATCGACGTCGGGCACGCCCGGATCGAGGACCTCACCGCGGCGGTCGCCGTCCGGGCGGTCGACGACCCCGCCCTGGGGGTGCTGAAGGGCGACGCCCGGATGGCGACGGTGGTGCACCGGGCGGTCTGGTCGTACGTCGGCGACCCCACCGAGGCGCTGGTCGCGCCGAACGGGTCGCGGCGCTGGCGCGTGCCTGCCTACCAGGTCCGCGACATCGTCGCCGAGCTGCGCAGCCGCGGCGTCCGCTACCACGCGGCCCGCGCGATGCTCAGCCAGCGACTGGCGCACGCCGTGCTGCTGCAGATGGAGGCCGCCGGTGACTCCCCCGACGACCGGGTGCAGGACGCCGTCGCCCGCTCGCGGCCGGTGCGCGCGTGCGCAGACACGCTGTGGCCCGCGCTCGACCCGGCCAAGGTCGTGCTGCGGCTGTGGTCGGACGCGGCGTTCCTCGCCGCCTGCGCGGACGGCGTCCTCGACGCGGGCGAGCAGCGGCGGCTGAGCTGGGCCGCAGCCCCGCGCGGGGTGGCGAGGGCCCGCTGGACCGCCGCCGACGCCGTGCTGGTCGACGAGGCGGCCGACGTCCTGGACCGCACGCCGAGCCTCGGGCACGTCGTGCTCGACGAGGCGCAGGACCTGTCGCCGATGCAGCTGCGGGCGGTCGGGCGGCGCTGCACGACCGGGTCGATGACGGTACTCGGCGACATCGCCCAGGGCACCACCCCGTGGGCGACCCGGTCGTGGGAGGAGTCGCTGACCCACCTGGGCCACGAGGGCGCCCACGTCGAGGAGCTCACCCGGGGCTTCCGGGTGCCGACCGCCGTGATCGACCTCGCCGCCCGGCTGCTGCCGCACATCGCCCCCGGCCTGGCCGCCCCCGTCTCGGTGCGCGACGACCCGGGCCGGCTCGACCTGGTGACCGCCGACGACCTGTGGCCGGCGGCGGTGGCGGCGGTGCGTGCGGCGCTGGTCGAGCCCGGCTCGGTCGGGCTGGTCGTGGTGGACGCCGAGGTGGCCCGCGCCGGTGCGGCGCTGAGCGACGCGGGGCTGGAGCACCTGACCCTGGGCGCCGACCACGAGGACGGCGAGCACCGGCTGCAGCTGGTGCCGGCCACCGTGGCCAAGGGCCTGGAGTTCGACCGGGTCGTCGTGCTCGAGCCGGCCGCGATCGCGGCCGCCGAGCCCGACCACCGCACGGGGCTTCGCCGGCTCTACGTCGTGCTCACCCGCGCGGTCACCGGGCTGACCGTCGTCCACACCGACCCGCTGCCTGCCGAGCTGACCCCCTGACGCGGCGCCCCGAGACGACGAGAACGGCCCACCCGGACGCGCCGGGTGGGCCGTTCTCGCAGTCTTGGTTCAGCGCCGCCGTGCTACCAGCCAGGTGATCACCGCGGTGACCACACAGGCCAGCGCCGTCGGGCCGTACCGCTTGAGCAGCACCGGCCCCACCACGTTGCCGAGGTCGAGCTCGAGCGGCTCGGCCGCCGGAGTCGGCCGCGGGGCCGGTTTCGGCGCCGCAGCCGGGGCAGCCGGCGAAGCCACCGGCGACGGCATCGCAGCCGGTGCAGCCGCAGCGACCGCCACCGGCTCGGCCGCGACGGCGTCGGCGACCTGCTCGGGCGCCGCCTCGGCGACCTCGGGTGCGTCGTCCTGACCCATCCGGGTGGACAGGCAGGTGGCGAACTGGTCGAGGATCTTGCTGCCGACGTCCTGGATGACCCCGCGCCCGAACTGCGCCGGTCGCCCGGTGATCCGCAGGTCGGTGTCGACGAAGACCTTGGTCAGCGCCTCGCCCTCGGACTCCAGGTGAGCCGTGATCGTCGCCGACGCCGTGCCGTTGCCGCGCTTGTCCTTGCCGCTGGCCTCGATGACGGCGCGGTAGGCCGCGTCGTCCCGCGAGACCCACTCGCCCTTGCCCGCGTACATCAGGGCGATCGGCCCGAGCTTGACCTTGGCCGTGCCGGTGAAGTCGTCACCGTCGACCGAGGTGATCACCGCCCCCGGGAAGCACGGCGCGATGCCCTCGAGGTCGTTGAACGCGACCCAGGCGGCGTCGATGCCGATCGGGACGGTGAAGGTGTGCTTCAGGTCCACCTCAGCTCGCCCCGGCCGCGGCCAGGACGGCCCGACCGGTCAGCACCCCGGCGAGGTGCCGGCGGAAGTCGGCGTCCGCGTTCGCGTCGGTGGGGGGCGTCGTGCCCTCACCGGCCCGGCGGGTGGCCTCCTTGATCGCGTCGGCGGTGGCCGGCTGGCCGATCAGCGCCGCCTCGACGGCGTGGGCGCGGATCGGCACCGAGCCCATGTTGGTCAGGCCGACCCGGGCCTGGGCGATCGAGCCGCCCTCGACCTTGACGGCCGCCGCGACCGCGACGACCGACCAGGCCTGGGCGACGCGGGTGAACTTCTCGTACCGCGCGCCCCACCCGGTGTACTTGGGCACCCGGATCTCGACAAGCAGCTCGCCCTCGCCGACGGCGGTGGTGAACAGGTCCTCGAAGAAGTCCGCGGCGGCGACGCTGCGACGTCCGCCCGGGCCCTGGATCACGAGCTCGCAGTCCAGCGCCAGCACCGGCGCGGCGATGTCGCCGGCCGGGTCGGCGTGCACGATCGCGCCGCCGAAGGTGCCCCGGTGGCGCACCTGCGGGTCGGCCACGGTCGCCGAGGCGACCGAGAGCAGCAGCGCGTGCTGGCGCACCAGCGGCTCGCGGGTCATCGTGTCGTGCGTGGTCATGGCGCCGATGACGATGGCGTCGCCGTCCTCGCGGACCCCGCGCAGGTCGGGGATCTTGTTGAGGTCGACGACGACCTCGGGGGCCGCCATCCGCAGGCGCAGGACGGGCAGCAGGCTCTGGCCGCCGCCGAGCACCTTGACGTCACGACCGGACGCCTCGACCTCGGCGAGCAGGCGCAGCGCCTCGTCGACGGTGGTCGGTGCGTGGTAGTCGAACTGGGCGGGGATCATGCCTGGCTCCCATCGGTGGCGTCCGGGCTGGCGTCCGAGCGGGTGTCGGAGGAGGCGGGCTCGATGCCGCCGGACTGCACCGGCTGCTCCCAGTGCGGGGACGCCGAGGCGGCCTCGACGTCGCCGCCCACCGAGGACGCACCCTGGATCGCCTTCCAGACGCGCAGCGGCGTCATCGGCATCTCGATGTCCTTGACACCGAACTGGCGCACGGCGTCGAGCACCGAGTTGACCACCGCGGGGGTGGAGGCGATGCAGCCGGCCTCGCCGACACCCTTGACCCCGAGCGGGTTCGTGGTGGACGGCGTCGTGGTGCGCTCGGTGTCGAAGAACGGCAGGTCTGGCGCGCCGGGCACGAGGTAGTCGACGAACGTCGCCGTCGTCAAGGTGCCCTGCTCGTCGTAGACGGCCTCCTCGTACAGCGCCTGCGCGATGCCCTGCGCCAGGCCACCGTGCACCTGGCCCTCGACGATCAGCGGGTTGACGACGTTGCCGATGTCGTCGACGCAGACGTACTTGCGGATCTTCACCAGACCGGTCTCGGTGTCGACCTCGGTCGCGCACAGGTGGGTGCCGTGCGGGAAGGAGAAGTCCTCGGGGTCGAAGGTGGCGTCGGAGTCCAGCGTCGACTCGACCCCGTCGGGCAGGTTGTGGCCGAGGAACGCAGCCATGGCGACCTCGCCCATGGCCATGCCCTGGTCGGTGCCCTTGACCGTGAACCGGCCGTCGGTGAACTCCAGGTCGTCGGCGGACGCCTCGAGCAGGTGCGCCGCGATGACCTTGGCCTTCTCGACGACCTTCTCGGCGGCCTTGACGATCGCGATGCCACCGACGACCAGGGAGCGCGAACCGTAGGTGTCGTAGCCCTTGGACGAGATCTGGGTGTCGCCGTGCAGCACCTCGACGTCCTCGAACGCGACCCCGAGCTTGTCGGCGACGATCTGGCTCCAGGCGGTCTCGTGGCCCTGGCCGTGCGGCGTGGTGCCGGTGACGACCTCGACCTTGCCGGTGGCGAGCATCCGGATGGACGCGTGCTCCCACCCGCCGGCGCCGGCGCCGATCGCGCCCAGCACCCGTGAGGGCGCGAGGCCGCACATCTCGGTGAACGTCGAGATGCCGATGCCCAGCTGGATCGGGTCCTTGCGCTCGCGGCGCTCGGCCTGCTCGCGCCGCAGCCCCTCGTAGTCCAGCATCGCCATCGCCTTGGCGGTGGCCGCCTCGTAGTTGCCCGAGTCGTAGGTCATGCCGCAGACGGTGGTGAAGGGGAACTCGGGGTGGGTGATCCAGTTCTGCTGGCGCAGCTCCATCGGCTCGCGACCGAGCTCGACCGCCAGCTCGTCCATCATCCGCTCGATGCCGAAGGTGGCTTCGGGCCGGCCCGCACCGCGGTAGGCGTCGGTCCAGGCCTTGTTGGTGAAGACCGTCGTCAGGTCGAACTTGTAGGACTCGAACTTGTAGATCGAGTTGAACATGAAGGTGCCGAGGAAGGGCACCCCACCGCCGATCAGAGCCAGGTGCGAGCCCATGTCGGCGAGCAGCTCGACCTTCAGACCGGTGACGGTGCCGTCCTTCTTCGCGGCGAGCGTCAGCTTCTGGATCTGGTCGCGCCCGTGGTGGGACGCGATGATCGACTCGCTGCGCGTCTCGGTCGCCTTGATCGGCTTGCCGAGCTTGCGGGCGACCGCGAAGGTGACGAACTCCTCCGGCGTGGTCTGCAGCTTGCCGCCGAACCCGCCGCCGACGTCCGGGGCGATGACCCGGATCTTGGTCTCGGGGACGCCGGTGGTGGCCGCGAGGACGAACCGCAGGATGTGCGGGATCTGGGTGGCCGACCACATGGTGATCTGCTCGCCGGTGGGGTCGACGACCACGGAGCGGGGCTCCATGAACGCGGGGACGAGGCGCTGCTGGCGCAGGGTGCGCTCGATCACGACGCCGTCGACGCGGGCGGCGGCGATCGACGCCTCGACGTCGCCACCGGTGCCGGCGGCGGCCGAGTCGAAGACGAAGTGCGCGCTGACGTTGGTGCCGAGCTCGGGGTGCACCAGGTCGGCGCCCTCGGCGACGGCCGCCTCCATGTCGAGGACGACGGGCAGCAGCGAGTAGTCGACGTCGAGCAGGTCGGCCGCGTCACGGGCCTCCTTGTAGCTGCGCGCGACGACGACGGCCACGGGCTCGCCGGCGAACGACACCCGGTCGATGGCCAGCGGGGGGTGCGGCGGGGCCACCTGGTCAGGGGTGATCGTGTAGGCGCAGATCAGCGTGCCCATCGTGTCCTGCAGGTCCTTGCCGGTGTAGACCGCGACGACGCCGGGCGCGGACTTGGCAGCCTCGATGTCGATGCTGGTGATCGTGGCGTTCGCGTAGGGGCTGCGGGCGAAGGCCAGGTGCAGCATGCCGGGCAGGATGATGTTGTCGGTCCACTTGGTGCGACCGGTGATGAGGCGCTGGTCCTCCTTGCGCAGGCGCGACCTGCCGATCTCGTCGCTGGTGGTGGGACGGTCGTCGACGGCGGTCATGCGACTCCTGCCGGGGTGCTCGAGGACGCCTTCGCGGCGGCCGAGATGGACTTGACGATGTTCTGGTAGCCGGTGCACCGGCACAGGTTGCCCTCGATGCCCTCGCGGATCTCGCTGTCGCTGGGGTCGGGGTTGTCCTTGAGCAGGGCGCAGGCCGACATGATCATGCCGGGGGTGCAGTACCCGCACTGCAGCCCGTGGTTCTCGTGGAACGCCTGCTGCATCGGGTGCAGCACGCCGTCCTGGGCCAGTCCCTCGATCGTCGTGACCGACGACCCGTCGGCCTGGACGGCGAGCACGGCGCAGGACTTCACGCTGTCACCGTCGAGGTGAACCGTGCAGGCGCCGCAGTTGCTGGTGTCGCACCCCACCACGGTCCCGGTCTTGCCGAGCGTCTCGCGCAGGTAGTGCACCAGGAGCGTTCGGGGCTCGACGTCGTCCGAGTACGAGACTCCGTCGACGGTGACGGTGATGCGGGTCATGCGACCTCCGCGGTGAGGGTCGCGTCGGAGCCGCCCGCGCAGGGTGCCCGGGCCTGACCTCACGACGCTGTGGATCGGTGTGTGCCTCATCCAACGGGGCGCGGGGGCCCGGCGCAAGGCTTTGCGGACATTGCAACGATCAGGTTCGGCGCAGATCCCGCAGGTCAGACCGGTCAGACCGGTCGGGGGCTCTCGGGGCGGGCACCGAGGTGGTGGATCGGGCCGGCCACCTCGGCGAGCCGGCGACCGTGACCGCCCCAGCGCAGCTGGATGATCTCGGCGGCGATCGAGACGGCGGTCTCCTCCGGGGTGCGGGCGCCGAGGTCCAGGCCGATCGGCGAGCTGAGCCGGTCGAGGTCGGCCTGCCCCACGCCCGCCTCGCGCAGCCGGGCCAGCCGGTCGTCGTGGGTGCGGCGCGAGCCCATCGCGCCGACGTACGCGACCGGCAGCCGCAGGGCCACCTCGAGCAGCGGGACGTCGAACTTGGGGTCGTGCGTGAGGACGGCGAGCACCGTGCGCTCGTCGATCCGGCCCCCCTCGGCCTCGCCGGTGAGGTAGCGGTGCGGCCAGTCGACGACGACCTCGTCCGCGTCGGGGAACCGTGAGCGGGTGGCGAACACCGGACGCGCGTCGCAGACGGTCACCCGGTAGCCGAGGAAGCTGCCGACCCGGGCGACCGCGGCGGCGAAGTCGATGGCCCCGAACACCAGCATCCGGGGCTTGGGGGCGTACGACGCCACGAAGACCCGCATGCCCTCGCCGCGGCGCTCGCCCTCGGGGCCGAAGGTCAGGGTCTCGGTGCGGCCCGCCGCGAGAAGGCCGCGCGCGTCGTCGCCGACGGCGGCGTCGGCCCGGGCCGAGCCGAGGGTGCCGTCGGTCGCGTGGTCAGGGACGTCGTCCGGCCGGACGACGAGGCGCCGGCCCACCCGGGCGGGGTCGGGGTGCTCGAGCACCGTGCAGACGGCGACGGGACGGCCGGCGCCGACGTCGGCCGCGACGTCGTCCAGCTGGGGGAAGGACTCGCGGTCGACCTTCTCGACGAAGACGTCCAGGATGCCGCCGCAGGTCAGGCCCACCGCGAACGCGTCGTCGTCGCTGACGCCGTAGCGCTGGAGCACCGGGGTGGCGCCGGCCACGACCTCCTGCGCGAGCTCGTAGACGGCGCCCTCGACGCAGCCACCGCTGACGCTGCCGACGGCCTCGCCGCCGGGGCCGACCAGCATCGAGGCGCCGGCCGGGCGCGGCGAGGACTGCCAGGTCGCAACCACCGTGCCGACACCGACCGACTCGCCGGCCCGCCACCACGCGAGCAGCTCGTCCATCACCTCACGCACGGGCCAGCACCTCCATCAGCTGCGCGTAGGACGCGACCGTGTGGCCGGCCACGAAGTCGTCGACGTGCGGGAGCACCGCGGCGATCCCGCCCTGCAGCGGCTGGTAGCCGACCTTGCCGCGGTGGGGGTTCACCCAGACCAGCCGGTGCGCGAGCCGCCGCAGCCGCTGCACCTGCTCGGCCAGCAGCGCGGGGTCGCCCCGCTCCCAGCCGTCCGAGCAGATCACGACCACCGCGCCGCGCGCCACCCCCCGCTGCCCCCAGCGGTCGACGAACGCCCGCACGGTCTCGCCGAGCCGGGTGCCGCCGGACCAGTCGGGCACCTGGTCGCCGACCGCGGCGAGGGCGCGCTCGACGTCGCGGTGGGCGAGGGCGGGGGTCACCCGGGTGAGCCGGGTGCCGACGGTGAACACCTCGACGCGGGTGCGGCTGTCACCGGCCCGCAGCTGGGTGTGGGCCAGCCGCAGCAGGACGTCGGCGTACGGCGACATCGACCCCGACACGTCGATCAACCACACCACGCGCCGCGGCCGGGGCACGGATCGCCTGTAGCGCAACGGCCCTGGCTCACCGGCCCGGCGCAGCTCCTCGCGCAGCGTGCGGCGGACGTCGAGCTCGCCGCGGTGCGAGCGCCGTCGACGGGACGACGAGCGCTGCGGCAGGCGGACGTCCAGCGCGGCCAGCAGGCGGCGCATGTCGGCCCGGCCGGTGTCGTCCAGCTCGGCCACGTCGCGGTGCCGCAGCACCTCGGCGGCGCTCGCCGCGGTGTGCAGGGTCTCCTCGCCGTCGTTCTCGGACCGCGCGCCGCCGCTCTCGCCGTCCGGCAGCGCCACCGTCGGGCCGGCCTGCGGCCGCTGGTAGGGGTTGGCGGCGCCGTGGCGGGCCAGCTTGCCGCCGAACCACGCCTCGAACGACAGGTCGTACGGGCGCAGGTGGTCGGGGTCGCCGCACAGCGTCGAGCGGCCGGCCCAGTACACGCCCGTGCGGTCGCCGGCGCCCACCTGCGCCACGGCGACGAGGAAGGCGGCCGCGCGGTCGGGGGGCACGGGCACCCCCGCGGCCGCCACGACGCGGGTGAAGCCGAGCATCAGCTCGACGGCGTCGGTGGCCGGCGTCGGTGCGAGGCCGGCGTCCATGACGAGCCCGCTTGGCACTCAGCCCGCCAGCAGGCGATCGAGGTCGTCGCGCACGCGGTCGGCGTCCTCGCGGTACTTCAGCACCGAACCCAGCGTGGCGGCTGCGGTCTCGGTGTCGAGGCGGCGGGCCCCGAGCTCGACCAGGCAGCGCACCCAGTCGAGGGTCTCGGCCACACCCGGGGGCTTGAGCAGCCCGATGGTGCGCAGCTGCTGGGCGGCGACGACGACCTGGCGGCCCAGCTCGTCACCGACCTCGGGCAGCCGGGCGTGCACGATCTCGATCTCGCGGGCCAGCGACGGGTGCTCGACCCAGTGGTAGAGGCAGCGCCGCTTGAGCGCGTCGTGCACCTCGCGGGTGCGGTTGGAGGTGAGGACGACGAGCGGCGGGGTGGCCGCGGTGACGGTCCCCAGCTCGGGGATCGTGACGGCGTACGTCGAGAGCACCTCGAGCAGGAACGCCTCGAACTCGTCGTCCGAGCGGTCGACCTCGTCGATCAGCAGCACGGACGGGCTGTGCCGCAACGCCTTCAGCACAGGGCGCTCGAGCAGGAACCGCTCGTCGAACAGCGACTGCTCGGCCGCCTCGACGTCGACCCGCTCGCCCTGGCCGCGCGCGACCTCGAGCGCACGCAGGTGCAGCACCTGACGGGTGACGTCCCAGTCGTAGAGCGCCTGCGACGCGTCGATGCCCTCGTAGCACTGCAGCCGCACCAGTGCCGACCCGGTGACGGTGGCCAGCGCCTCGGCGAGCGCGGTCTTGCCGGTGCCCGGCTCGCCCTCGAGCAGCAGCGGGCGGTGCAGCCGCATCGCGAGCCAGGCGACGGTGGCCAGGCCCGTGTCGGGCAGGTAGCCCGTCGCGAGCAACGCGTCGGACAGCTCCTGGGGCGAGGCCAGGGGGGCGCTACGCGTCGTCGCGTCGGCACTCATGGCGACAGCATCGCGCATGCGCGTCGTCGTGGCCCAGGGCGGGGCACACTGGCGCGGTGGACGACCTGCTCGAGCGCTGGGTGCGCCTGCACCGGGCCGACGTCGCCGGCCCGGCGCACGTCGCCGGGGCCGACCTGCTGCGACGGTACGGCGAACCCCACCGCCGCTACCACGACGTCCGCCACCTGACCGAGGTGCTCGACGGGGTGGACGAGCTCGCCGCGCACTCGCTCGACCCGGACGCGGTGCGCCTGGCTACGTGGTTCCACGACGCCGTGTACGACGTCGGCGCCCCCGCGGGCGCCAGCGAGGCCGCGAGCGCCGACCTCGCGGCGTCCGTGCTGGCTGCGCTCGGGCACCCCGGTGTCGACGCGGTGGTGCGGCTGGTGCGGTTGACGGCCACCCACGGCCCCGCGGCCGACGACGCCGACGGGCAGGTGCTGTGCGACGCGGACCTGCGGATCCTCGCCGCGGACGACGCTCGGTACGCCGAGTACGCGCGCGACGTCCGGGCCGAGTACGCGCACGTGCTCGACGCCGACTTCGCGGCCGGCCGCGCTGCGGTGATGAGCGCGCTGCTCGCGCACGACCGGCTCTACGCCACCGCCACGGCGCGCGAGCGGTGGGAGGCGCGCGGCCGCGCGAACGTGGCCGCCGAGCTCGCCCACCTCGCCACGGCTCAGCGTGGAGGATCGGTCCGGCCAGAGCGGGCTTGATCCTTCACGGTGAGGGCGAGGCGGCGTAGCCGACCATCCAGTGCGGGCGGTAGCGGTACAGGCGGATGTCGGGCCCGAAGCTCAGCGGCGAGGTTCCGTAGTGCGCCGTCCAGTGCTCGATCGTCGGCGCCCAGTCGGCGTCGGCCTCGGCCATCTCCTCGACCCGGCCGTGGCTGAACACGGCGAACGCCTCGCCGTCGACGTGGGCGACGCTGACTGCCGGCCGGGCCCGCACGTGGCGGGCCTTGGCCGCCTCGCCGCTGGTGCTGAACGACCAGGTGCCGTGCAGGAAGTGGCCGTCCACGGCGCTGATCCGCGGCTCACCGGCCGCCGTGGTGGTGGCCAGGGTCAGCACCTTCATGCCGGTCAGCCGGGCGACGAGCTCGCGCGCGCTCAGCCGGCGGTCGTCGTTGACGATGCCGCGCAGGTGCTCGGTCGCGCCGGCGTAGGACGCGTCCAGCAGCCGCTGCAGCGCGAGGACCTCGTCCTCGGTCTCGTGCACCAGTGCAGGCTAGACCCGTTGCGGCAGTGGCGTCAGGGGACGATGACGGTCATGCCCGCGGTGGGCGTGGCGGAGTCCAGGTCGGCGAGGGCCTGCGGCGCGTCGTCCAGGGTGATGCTGCGGCGCACGAGCAGGTCAGGACGCAGCGCACCGGTGGCGACCAGGTCGAGCATCGGCGGGTAGTCGGCGGCCGCCATGCCGTGGCTGCCGAGCAGGTCGAGCTCGTACCCGACCACCCGCTCCATCGGCACCGGCGGGTGGCCGGTCGCGCCAGGCAGCAGGCCCACCTGCACCTGACGCCCCCGGCGGCGCAGCGACAGCACCGAGTCGGCGCAGGTGCCGGGCGAGCCGAGCGCGTCGACGCTGACGTGCGCGCCGCCGTCCGTCGCGTCGACGACAGCGGGTGGGACGTCGGTGCCGCGGGCGTCCAGCACCACCTCGGCACCGAGCGAGCGGGCCAGGTCGAGGGCGGCGGGCGAGACGTCGACGGCCACCACGCGGGCACCGAGCGCGACGGCGATCATCACCGCCGACAGGCCCACGCCGCCGCAGCCGTGCACCGACAGCCACTCCCCCGGCTGCAGCCGGCCGCGGGCGGTCAGGGCACGGTACGACGTGGCGAACCGGCAGCCCAGGCTCGCGGCGGCCACGTCGCTCAGGGCGTCGGGCACCGCGACGAGGTTGGTGTCGGCGTGGTCGAGTGCCACCAGGTCGGCGAACGACCCCCAGCCGGTGAAGCCGGGCTGGGTCTGCTGCGGGCAGACCTGTCCGTCACCCGCGCGGCACACCGCGCACCGGCCGCAGGCCATCACGAACGGCACGGTCACCCGGTCGCCGACCTGCCAGCCACGGACGTCGGCGCCGGCCGCGGCGATGGTGCCGACCAGCTCGTGGCCGGGCACGTGCGGCAGGACGACGTCCGTGTCGTGGCCGCGCCAGGCGTGCCAGTCGCTGCGGCACAGCCCGGTCGCCGCCACCCGCACGACGACCCCGTCCGCGGCCGGCGCGGGGTCAGGCACCTGCTGCACCGAGGGCACCCGGGCGAACTGCTCGATCACGACGGCGCGCACGGGTTCATCCTGCCGTGCGCGTCGACACCAGCCGCAGCAGCAGCGGCCACCAGTGCTCCTGGGCCTGGACGCCCTCGACCCGGTCGAGCGGAACCCAGCGGTGACCGCGGGTCGAGGGCGCCGTGCCCCCGTGCAGCGCGAGGTGGTGCCACTGCTGCCCGCGCACCCGCAGGTAGCCCACCCGGGGCTCGTCGCCCCCGGCCGCGGGTAGGCGGTCGCCGTCCAGCGCGAGCCGGCCCTCGTCGTCCACGACGAGCAGCCAGGCATCGAGCCGCGACCCGACGGGCACCAGCGCCGAGGAGACGCAGTCGAGGGTGTGGTCGCCGAACCCGGCCGGCCAGGTGGCCAGTGGCCAGGTGGCCAGTACGCGCTCGCCCTTGCGCTTGGGCAGCCGCAGACCGCTGCGCTGCAAGGCGTGCACGATCACGCGACCCTCGACCAGGCGGGCACCAGCGGCGACGACCTCGGCGTGCCGCTCGGCAGGCACGTCGTAGTGGTCGCCCTCGAACGACCGCCGGGGGATGCCGACGCCGGAGGCGAAGGCGTGCAGCTCGGCCAGCGAGACGTCGCTGACCAGGTGGGCCCACAGCCGCCCGTGCGCCGGCCAGCGCGGCGTGTCGATCAGCAGGGCCACGCCCGGCAGGGTACGACGCCTTGTCGACGACGCCCCATCGACGACGCCCTGTGGACGACGGGAGCGGGGTTCGGCCTCGAACGCCTAGCGTCGTCCTCGCGTGGGGAGCCGGCCAGAAGGGGAAACCATGAGCAGCCAGTTCCAGGTCGACACCGACCGCATCGGCGCGGCGTCCGGTGACGTCGCGCGGATCAGCGCCGACATCGAGGCGCAGGTCGCCGCCATGATGGCCCGCCTGACCTCGCTGCAGGACGCCTGGCGCGGCGAGGCGTCCGGGCGGTTCCAGGGGGTGGTTCACGAGTGGCGCGGCACCCAGGCCCGGGTGCGCGAGTCGCTCGACAACATCTCGCGCACGCTGCACCAGGCCGGGCAGCAGTACGCCGCGGCCGAGCAGCAGAACGCCGCCATGTTCCGGTAGGTGCCGGGGTCCCGTCAGGTCAGACGAGCAGCTGGGTCGTGGCCAGCTCGCGGTAGAGCCCGTCGGACGCCACCAGCTCGTCGTGCCGCCCGACGGCCACCACCTGGCCCTGGTCGAGCACGACGATCTGGTCGGCGGTGACGACGGTCGAGAGCCGGTGGGCCACCACGAGCACGCTGCGGTCGACGGCGACGGCGTCGACCGCAGCCGACAGCGCGGCCTCGTTGCGGGCGTCCAGGCTCGCCGTGGGCTCGTCGAGCAGCAGCAGGGACGGTGCCGTGAGCAGCACGCGGGCGATCGCGAGCCGCTGGCGCTCGCCGCCCGAGAGCAGCACGCCCTCGTCGCCGACCTGGCTGTCCAGGCCGAGCGGCGCGCGCTCGACGAGGTCGGTGAGGTTCACCGACGCCAGCACCCGCAGCAGGGCCGATTCGTCGGCGGCAGGGGCACCCAGCAGCAGGTTGTCGCGCAGCGACCCGGCCAGCACCGGGGCGTCCTGCTCGACGTACCCGAGCCGGGCGCGCACCACCGAGCGGTCGAGCTCGCGGACGTCGACGCCGTCC
Source organism: Actinomycetota bacterium (assembly GCA_046590855.1). GTDB lineage: Bacteria > Actinomycetota > Actinomycetes > Actinomycetales > Angustibacteraceae > JACMOY01. Next base: position 5,023 of record JBKJTJ010000128.1, on the reverse strand, counting down.
AGCCGGATCACCCCGCCGGTGGGGTCGTAGAAGCGCTCGGCCAGAGCCAGGACGGTCGACTTGCCGGCGCCCGAGGGTCCGACGAGCGCGACCCGCTGACCCCGGCGCACCTGCAGGTCGACGCCGCGCAGCACCGCGACGCCGCTGGCGTAGTCGAAGTCAACGCCCTCGAACGACAGCACCGGCGGCTCAGGGTCGCGCGGTGTCGGCACCCGTCGGGTTGTCGTCGCCCGCGCGCGGACGTCGGACTCGATCGCCAGCGCCGTGACCTCCTCAATCCGGGCCAGCGACCCCAGCCCGGCCTGGATCGCGGTCCAGGCCTGCACCGACTGCGCGATCGGCTGGACGAACAGGAACAGGTACAGCACGAACGCCACCAGGTCGGCGACGGTGATCGCCCCCGACGCCACCCGCGCGCCGCCGATGCCCAGCACCGCGAGGAACGCGCCCTGCACCGCGAGCCCCGACAGCGGCGCCACCACGGCCGACACCCGGGCGACCTTCAGGCCCGCGTCGTACGCCGCCCGCGCGCTGGTCGTCACCGTCGCGACCTCGCGGTCCTCGGCCCGCGCGGCGCGGATCGTCCGCACCGCGCCGAGCGCCCGCTCGACCGACGCGGTCATCGAACCGACGGCCTCCTGCGCCTCTCGGCTCAGCGGGCGGATCCGCCGGCTGAACACCACGAGGGCGGCGGCCCCCAGCCCGATCGACACGACGGTCACCCCGAGCAGCAGCGGGTCGATCAGCGCCATCAGGACGACGGCCCCGACCACCACGACCAGACCCGACAGCAGGTCGACCAGCCCCGAGGTCACGACGGTCTTGAGCAGGGTCGTGTCGGCGCCCACCCGCGAGATCAGGTCACCGAGGCGGCGCGCCTCGAGCTCGGCGACGGGCAGTCGCAGCAGCCGGTCGACGAGCCGGCGGCGGGTCGCGAGCACCACCCCCTCGGCGGTGCGCTGCAGCAGGTAGCGCTGGACGCCCGACAGCACCACCCCGGCCAGCATCACCAGCACGAGCAGCGCCACCGGGCCCGCGAGCGGCGAGGCAGCCGTGACCGCGGCCAGCAGCCGGCGCACCAGCAGCGGCTGGGCGAGCGAGGCAGCGGCGGCCACCAGCGAGATCAGGACGACGACGCCGAGCTGGCCGCGGTGCGGACGCAGCAGCGCGACGAGCCCACTCATCGAGGCGGCGCCTGCAGCGCCCGGGCGTGCCAGAGGTCCAGGCCGAGCAGGAACGCGCCCTGCACCAGCACGGCGCCGCCGTCCGCGCGGCGGGCGGTGCCCAGCCGACCCGAGCGCAGCGCGGCCCCGAGAGCCAGGTAGCCGACGTCCAGCCCGGCGTTGACCAGCAGCAGGCGGCGCAGGCGCGCTGCGCGGTCACCGGGACCACGACCGCGGTCCGGCGCGCGCAGCAGGCCGCGGGCGGCCAGCGCACCGTCGACGGCACCCCACAGCGCGTGCTGGCGGCCGGCCGCGCCACGCACCAGCGCGCCAGTGACGACGCTGCCCGCGCCCCACAGCCCGAGCGCCGCGCTGAGTGTGCGCTCTCGCTCGTCGACGTGCTGGTGGGTCCAGCCACGGGTCTGGGGCGTCACCGGGTCCTCCGTGTCGTCAGGGGGACCCATCGTCACACCCCGGGTCCTGGCTCAGCCCGGCCGGGGCTCGCCGGGGTGATCTCATCAGGACCGTGGCTGCAGGCCGCCCGGCGGGGCTACGGTGAGCGGGTCCGCACGCCCTGTGCCGCAGAAGGACGCCCATGAACCGCCGGCCCGGTCTCACCGCCGTGACAGCGCCGCCGGCAGCCGCCACCGACGCACCCGCACCAGCACGCTGGAGCGCGCCGGCGCAGCTGCCCTGGCTCGTGCTGACGTCCGGCGACGACCCACCGCTGCGGCCCCCGGTGCGCTCGCGACGGCTGCTGCTGCAGCTCGGTGCGGTGGCGCTGCTGGTGATCGTCCTGGTCGCGCTGGCCGGGGCTACGGCGACCCGTCGCCTGGCCGAGAACGAGGCCGTCAGCGAGGCCGGCCGCCGCGCCGACCTGATCGCCGAGGCGGTGCTGCAGCCTGTCCTGCGCGACGGCCTGCTCACCGGTGACCGAACCCAGATGCGAGACCTCGACCGGGTCGTGCGGGCGCAGGTGCTCGGCCGCTACGTCGTCCGGGTGAAGATCTGGGCGGCGGACGGACGGATCGTGTACTCCGACGACCCCCGGCTCATCGGCAAGCGCTTCCCGCTCGGTGAGGAGGAGCTCGCGACGATGGCCAACCACCGCACCCGGGCCGCCGTCTCGGACCTGCGTCTGCCAGAGAACCGGTACGAGCGCGGCAAGGGCAAGTTCCTCGAGGTCTACCGACCGGTGCAGACCTCCCCCGGGGGCACCATGCTGCTCTTCGAGACCTACGGCCCCTACGGCGAGGTCGCCCGGCGCAGCGGCCAGCTCTGGAACGGCTTCTTCGGCCTGCTGCTCACCAGCCTGGCGTTGCTGATCGTGCTGCTCATCCCGCTGCTGTGGGGGCTGCTCGGTGCTGTCCGCAAGGCCCAGGCAGTGCGCGAGACGCTGCTGCAGCGCGCCGTCGACGCCTCGCACGCCGAACGCCGACGGATCGCCGGCACCCTGCACGACGGGGTGGTCCAGGAGCTCGCAGCGACCTCGTTCGCGCTGGCGGGGTGCACCGAGCGGGCCGAGCGGGAGGGCTCGGGACACCTGGCGAGGGACCTGCGCGAGTGCGCCAGCACGGTGCGGTCCAGCATCGGGGGCCTGCGCTCGCTGCTCGTCGACATCTACCCGCCGAACCTGTCGTCCGCCGGTCTGGCCGCCACCCTCACCGACCTCGTAGGCCCCCTGCGCAGCCGGGACGTCACGGTCGACCTCGAGCTGCCCACGCATGCTGCACCGATCGACCCGGAAGTCGCCCGGGTCGCCTACCGGATCGCGCACGAGTGCGTCACCAACGTCGCCCAGCACGCGAGCGCGAGGACGCTGCGCGTGCGCCTGGACGACGGCCCGACGGTGCTGGGCCTGGACGTCCAGGACGACGGCGTCGGTTTCGACGTGGCCACGGTGATGGCGGCCGCCCCGGACGGCCACCTGGGGCTGCACGTCATGACCGACCTGGCGCGACGGGCCGGCGCGACGCTGGCCGTCTCGTCGGGGCCGGGGAGGGGGACCTGGTGGCAGCTGCGGATGCCCAACCCGTGACCACGGTGCTGCTCGTCGACGACCACCGCCTGGTCCGTGCCGGCCTCGCAGCCCTGCTCGCCGGCTCCCCCGACATCGAGGTCGTGGGGCAGGCGGCGGACGGTGAGCAGGCGATCGAGATGGCGGCCCTGTTGCAGCCGGACGTCGTCCTGATGGACCTGTCGATGCCGGTGCTGGACGGGGTCACCGCCACCCGCCGGGTGCTGACCGACTCCCCCGGCACGCGGGTGGTCGTGCTGACCTCGTTCGCCGACCCCGGACGGGTCACCGACGCCGTCGCGGCAGGGGCCGTGGGCTACCTGCTCAAGGACTGCGACCCCCAGGACGTCATCGGGGCGGTGCGGGCAGCCGCCCGCGGCGACGTGCCGATCGACCCGCGGGTGGCTCGCGCCCTGCTGCCGGCCGCGGACCCCCGGCCCGACGAGACGCTCAGCCCGCGCGAGGAGCAGGTGGTGCGGTTGCTGGCCCAGGGGCTGGCGAACAAGCAGATCGCCCGGTCCCTCGGGATCAGCGAGCGCACCGTCAAGGTGCACGTCAGCAGCATCTTCCGCCGCCTCGGCGTCGCCGACCGCACCAGCGCAGCACTGTGGTCGCGGGACCACCTGCGCAGCGAGCGCGTCGACTGACGGGCCCGGCCGTACAGGTCACTGCGCGGTGGGAGTCACCAGCAGCCACGCGGTGTCCGTGAGCAGGAGCACCCGCATCGGCCCCGGCCGCACGCCGGTGAGTCGGACCCAGCCACCGCCGGATGCCGCCCGCAGGTGCGCCTGCACCAGGGGTGCGAGCCCGGCGCAGTCCATGAACTCGACGCCGCGCAGGTCCACCACGACCCGCCCACCCCGGTGGACGACCCGGGCCAGGTGCTCGGTCACGCACGCGGCGCTGACCACGTCGAGCTCACCGGCCAGTCGGATGTGGCGCACCCGCTCCGCCATCGGCGCCCGGGTCATCTGCATTGCCTGCTCCCAAGGTCGGCGGCCGGCGGTGGTCCGGCGCCGTACCAGTCCACCTGCGCTGCGGTGTCGACGGCAATAGGACTTTGGGCGTAGTCCCCGGTGACCGAGGACGCCCGGACGCGCCGACGGGCGGCACCCCGAGGGGGTACCGCCCGTCGTCCGAGCGTCGTGGAGCAGTGGACTCAGAAGTCCATGCCGCCCATGCCGCCGTCGCCGCCGCCGGGACCGCCCGCGGGGGCCTTCTCCGGCTTGTCGGCGATGACCGCCTCGGTGGTGAGGAACAGCGCCGCGATGGACGCCGCGTTCTGCAGCGCCGAGCGGGTGACCTTGGCCGGGTCGATGATGCCGGCCGCGATCAGGTCGACGTACTCGCCGGTCGCGGCGTTCAGGCCGTGACCCGCGGGCAGGTTGCTGACCTTCTCGGCCACGACGCCGCCCTCGAGGCCGGCGTTGATCGCGATCTGCTTCAGCGGGGCCGAGGACGCGACGCGCACGATGTTCGCGCCGGTCGCCTCGTCACCCTCGAGCACCAGGGTCTCGAACACCTTGGCCGTGGCCTGCAGCAGCGCCACGCCACCGCCGGCGACGATGCCCTCCTCGACGGCCGCCTTCGCGTTGCGGACGGCGTCCTCGATGCGGTGCTTGCGCTCCTTGAGCTCGACCTCGGTGGCCGCGCCCGCCTTGATGACGGCCACGCCGCCGGCGAGCTTGGCGAGCCGCTCCTGCAGCTTCTCGCGGTCGTAGTCCGAGTCCGACTTCTCGATCTCGGCGCGGATCTGCTTGACCCGGCCGGCGATCTGGTCGGCGTCGCCGGAGCCCTCGATGATCGTGGTCTCCTCCTTGGTGACGACGACCTTGCGCGCGCG
>JBKJTJ010000124.1:0-5591 GCA_046590855.1 Actinomycetota bacterium | reverse complement strand
AGCACCACCGTCGTTCCCAGCGGAGCGGAGAGCGCATGAGCACCAGCGGGCTCATGACATCCCAAGCGAGGAGTGATGTTTCGTGAGCACGATCGTCTCCGCAGTCGAGAAGTTCCTTGCCCCCAAGGCCAACTGGACCTGGGGTAAGCCGTGACAGCAGAGCAGGTCTGATCGCCGGTCCCCGTCACGCGCTCTGGCCCACGATGGCCAGGAGGAGACGAGTGGCGACCGAGTCACGTCGCGTTCACGCGTTCGTGGCGCTCGTTGCCCTCTGCGCGGTGGTGGGCGTCGGCGGCGTCGCGGTTGGCTCGCCGATCACGCGCTGGACGCCCGTCGTCCTCCTCGCCGCGCTCTGCGTCCTGGGTGACCAGTGGCGCGTGCGACGGCTCCCCAACGACACCGACCTCTCGTTCAACTCCATCGTGCAGCTCGCCGCACTGGTCTTGGCCGGTCCACTGGCGGCGGTGGTCGTGGGCGCCGCGCCCACCCTGTTGGCCGTGCGACGCCGTCGACCGATCACCCAGCTCTTCAACGTCACCATGACGGCGGTGATCAACCTCGTCGCCGCCAGCGCCTACCGCCTGCTCGGCGGGGTCTGGGGAGCGCAACCGACACCGTCGGCTTCGACGATCGCCTTGCACATCGCCGCGCCGCTGGTCATCGCCAACGTCGTCCAGTGCATCGCCAACGCGGCGCTGCTGGCCGGGGTGATCTCGTTGGACCAGAAGGTGCCGTACCGCGAGGTGATCGTCGGGATCCTGCGCAGCGGGGGAGTGGCCTACGTCGGGTACGGGATCTTCGGGCTGCTGCTCGCCGTGCTGTGGGACGGTGCCCAGATCGGCCCGCTCTCGGCGGTGCTGGTGCTGGCGCCGCTGTTCGTCGCGCGGTGGGCCTTCGCTCAGTACGCCGAGGAGCACGCCGCCCACGACCGCACGGTCGCGGCGCTGGTCGGTGCGGTGGAGGCCAAGGACTTCTACACCCGCGGTCACAGCGAGCGGGTGGCCAAGGCGTCCGTCCTGATCGCCCGGGTGCAGGGCCTGTCGCAGCAGCGGACGTCGACCCTGCACTTCGCGGGCATGCTGCACGACGTCGGCAAGCTCGGCGTACCCACCCGGGTGCTGCAGAAGTCCGGGGCTCTGACCGACGAGGAGTTCGCGGCGATCGCCCGCCACCCCGTGCGCGGTCTCGAGATGGTCCGCGAGATCGAGTTCCTCGGCGAGGCGTTCGAGGGGATCCTGCACCACCACGAGCGTCTCGACGGTCGCGGCTACCCGATGGGCCTGTCCGGCACCTCGATCCCCGAGTTCGCGCGGATCATCGCCGTGGCGGACGCGTTCGACTCGATGACGTCGACCAGGTCCTACCGACAGGCGCGCGACGTCGAGCAGGCGCTCGTCGAGCTGGACCGCTGCGTCGGCACCCAGTTCGACCCCACCTACGTCCAGGCCCTGCACACCGCGCTGGAGCGCACGTCCTGGCAGCCGACGCACCCACCGGCGCAGCCGGACGCTCTGGGCGGCGAGGGTGTCGACGAGCTCGACCACGACGACCCGCGGCCGCCGATCCGACGTCGGCTCGCCACCCCGGGCCGAGGGGCCCGGTGAGCGCACGCGCCACCGCGTCCGGCACTCCCGCACGCACGCGGTCCCCTCGCCTGACGGTGAGCGCACTGGTCACGGCCGTGGCGGTGCTGGGCGTCGTCACGGCCCTCACCTCGTCGGTCAGCGCGATGCAGCGCGGCCAGACGCCGCACCACCTCGAGGTCGTCGCGGCGTTCTTCGTCGCCATCGCGCTCGGCGAGTGCCTGCGCGTGTGGCTGCCCGGCGGACGCGACGCGGCGCCGATCGGGACGGCGGCGGCCCTGGCGTTCGCCCTGCTGCCCCAGCAGGGCGGGTGGAGCGCGTACGGCAGCGGGACCGTCATCGTGGTCGTCACGGCCGCCACGCTCGTCGGTGTGAGCCCGCACCTGCTCTCGCGGCGGTTCGTCGACCGCGACGGCGTCGCGCACCGGCTGATCACGACGGGGCTGCTCGCCGTGCTGTTCCGCAGCGTCCCCGCGGGGCCGCAGGGTCCGCTCTCGGCCGTGGTCGAGGCGTGGACCCGCCACCGCTGGGCGGTGGCGCTGGTCATGGTGGGTCTGGTCGCCGTCACCATGCTGCTGGACACCGCTCTCGCGGCCGTGCTGCGCGCGGCCCGCGACCACTCCCGGCTTGGCCCGGTGCTGCAGGACGAGCTGCGCAGCATCATCGGGATGGGCAGCGCGATCGGCTCGACCGGCATCCTGATCGCCTTGGCCACCCGTCCCATGCACCTGGTGGCGCTGCCGGTGTTCCTGGCGCCGTTGATGCTGACCCAGTTCGCCTTCCGCCGGTTCACGACGGTGCGCGAGACCTACAACCAGACGATCCGCTCGCTCTCGCGGGTCACCGAGCTCGGGGGCTACACCGAGACGGGTCACTCGGTGCGCGTCGCCGAGCTGGCCCTCGCGATGGGACGCGACCTCGGATTGGGCGAGCGCGATCTGCGCGACCTCGAGTACGCCGCCCTGCTGCACGACATCGGTCAGCTCTCGCTCAGCGAGCCGATCCCCGGCGGAGCCACGCTGATGGCAGCGCCCGCGGAGCAGCGCCGGATCGCCGGCCTCGGGGCGGCGGTGGTGCGCCAGGCCGGTGTCCTGGACGCGGTCGCCACCATCGTCGAGCTGCAGACCGCCTCGTTCCGGCGCGAGGGCGTGGACGACGTCCCGCTGGCGAGTCGCATCATCAAGGTGGCCAACGCCTACGACGACCTGGTCGGCGACACCCTCGAGGGCGGACGTCGGGCCGCCGGGCTCGAGAGGATCGGCCTGGGCCTGGCCCGCGAGTACGACCCCCGGGTCGTCGCGTCGCTGTCGAGGGTGCTCGCCCAGGTCTGAGCAGGAACACCGGGCCCGGGCCTCAAGTCCGCCGTCTGCTGCTCCGATTCGTTGAGGGTGGAACAGACCCTCGCGCCCGTCGCCAGCCCCGCCTCCGTCGCCCCGTTCCTGCGCGCTCTCGTCGAGCTGCGCGGGTCCGACCTGCACGTCAAGGTGGGCTCCCCGGCGCGCGTGCGCATCGACGGCCGGCTGCGCAAGCTGCAGGGTGGTCCGCTGACCCCCGAGGACACCTCGGCGATCGCCGACGAGGTCATGCGCCCCGACCTGCTCGAGGAGTTCCGGCACACCCACGAGGCCGACTTCGCCTACTCCCTGGCCGGTGTCGGACGGTTCCGCGTGAACGCGTTCCAGGCACGCGGTTCGACTGGGCTGGTGTTCCGTCGGGTCTCGGTGGGTGCGATCCCGCTGGTCGACCTCAGCGTCCCCGACGTCATCAGCGCGCTCGCGCTCGAGCCTCGCGGCCTGGTGCTGGTCACCGGCCCGACCGGGTCGGGCAAGACCACCACCCTCGCCGGGATGGTCGACCACATCAACACCCACCGCGAGTGCCACATCGTCACGATCGAGGACCCGATCGAGGTGATGCACCGCGACGCGATGTCGATGATCAACCAGCGCGAGGTGCGCCTGGACACGGCGGACTTCGCTGTCGCGATGCGCGCGGCCATGCGCCAGGACCCCGACGTCATCCTGGTCGGCGAGATGCGCGACCCCGAGACCGTCAAGGCCGCGCTGAGCGCGTCCGAGACCGGCCACTTCGTGATGTCGACCCTGCACACGACGGACGCCCAGGAGACGGTCGCCCGGATCATCGACTTCTTCCCGCCGCACGAGCAGAAGCAGGTGCGCCTGGCCCTGGCTGGGTCGCTGCGCGGCATCATCTGCCAGCGGCTGGTGCCGCGCGCGGACGGCGAGGGTCGCTGCGTCGTCATGGAGATCGCGGTCAACACCGGTCGCATCGCAGACGCCATCGTCGACCCCGACAAGACCTCCACGCTGCCGCAGCTCATCGCCGAGGGTGGCTACTACGGGATGCAGACCTTCGACCAGCACCTCGTGTCGTTCATCCGCGATGGCGTCATCACGCTCGAGGCGGCGATGGCGGCGAGCACCAGTCCGCACGACCTCACCGTCGAGCTCCGCCGGCTGGGCCTGGTCGCGTAGCTGCCGCATGGCCGACGGCTGTCTAAGCCATGATCAACGCAGCCTCCTGCACCCTGTACCGAACCTCTTGACGGTGCAACACGCCGCGTTGATCATCCGGGCGCCAGCGTCGGCGGCGTGCTGACTCCGGCGTCAGTACAAGCACACGCGAGCACGTGTGCTGCTACGCCGGAGGTGGGTACGACGCGGGCATGTTCTTCTTCTTCTCGAACCGATTCGGCTGCCTGCCCAGCCTGATCCTGTCCGTCGTACTCAGTCTGGTTCTGCTCTACGTCACGGGGGTACTGCGGTAGCGGCTCGCTCCTGCTCGGCCCGCACCCGCGCGGGGCACGCGGTCAGATGGTCGCCCACCAGCCCACACGCTTGCATGAGCGAGTAAACCGTCGTCGGGCCGACGAACACGAAGCCGGCCTTCTTGAGCGCCTTCGCGAGGGCGGCGCTCTCCGGCGTCGAGGCCGGCACGTCAGTCCAGCGGTCGGGCGTCCGGCTCGGTCCCTCGACCGATCCCCAGACCAGCGCCGGCAGCCCGCCGCTGTCCCGCAGCGCCAGCGTCGCCCGGGCGTTGCGGACGCACGCCCGCAGCTTGGGGCCGGACCGGATCAGCCTGGGGTCGGCGAGCAGCGGCCCCACGTCGAGCTCGGCGACGGCCTCGGGGTCGAAGCCGAGGAACACCTCGCGCAGCGCCTCGCGCTTGCGCAGGACGGTGATCCACGCGAGCCCGGCCTGGAAGCCCTCGAGGCAGACCTTCTCGTAGAGGGCCCGCTCCGAGGTCTGCGGGCGCCCCCACTCCTCGTCGTGGTAGCGCTCGTAGACCGGGTCACCGTCCCCGAAGCACCTCAGAGCGTCTCGCCGAGCGCCTTGATCGGCATCTTCAGGTCCACCAGCATGTCGAGGTCCTCGGTGGCCGGCCGGCCGAGGGTCGTCAGGTAGTTGCCGACGATCACCGCGTTGATGCCGCCGAGCATGCCGTCCTTGGCCAGGTCGCCGAGGGTGATCTCCCGGCCCCCGGCGAAGCGCAGCATAGTGCGCGGGAGCGCGAGGCGGAACGTCGCGATCGCGCGCAGCGCGTCGTTCGCGTCCATCACCGGCAGGTCCCCGAAGGGCGTCCCCGGCCGCGGGTTGAGGAAGTTGAGCGGCACCTCGTCCGGCTCGAGCGACGCGAGCTGGGCGGCGAACTCCGCCCGCTGCTCGAGCGTCTCGCCCATGCCGAGGATGCCGCCGCAGCAGACCTCCATGCCGCCCTCGCGGACCATCCGGAGCGTCTCGAAGCACTCCTCCCAGGTGTGGGTGGTGACGACGATCGGGAAGTGGCAGCGGGCCGTCTCGAGGTTGTGCTTGTAGCGGTGCACGCCCATCGCCGTCAGGTCATCGACCTGCTCCTGGGTCAGCATCCCGAGCGAGCAGGCGACCTGGATGTCGGCGGCCCCCCGGATCGCGGCGACCCCTGCGCGGACCTGCTCCATAAGCCTGGCGTCAGGACCGCGGACGGCGGCGACGATGCAGAATTCGGTGG
>JBKJTJ010000072.1:0-11716 GCA_046590855.1 Actinomycetota bacterium | reverse complement strand
CGTCACCGGCGACGTCGTTGGTCTTGGTGGCGACCTCCTTGGCGAGCTGGGCGCCGAGGTTCTCGTAGGGGTCGTCGAGCTCGACCTCACGGGCGATGGTCACGCCGTCGTTGGTGATCGTGGGTGCGCCCCACGACTTGCTGATGACGACGTTGCGGCCCTTGGGGCCGAGCGTCACCTTGACGGCGTTGGCGAGGGCGTCCACGCCGCGCTCGAGCGAGCGACGGGCGGAGTCGTTGAACTCCAGAGTCTTGGCCATGGGTGGTGATGTCCCTTTCGGCGGTGAAGAAGGTGAGGCGGGGACGTGAGACGCCCCGACAGCCCAGGTGGTCCGGGCCGCCGGGGCGGTGTCACGTGTCGCAGCCGGGCTGCGACGGGGATGCTGCTACTTGACGACGACGGCGAGGACGTCGCGAGCGGAGAGGATGAGGAACTCCTCGCCGCTGTACTTCACCTCGGTGCCGCCGTACTTGCTGTAGATGACCTTGTCGCCGACCTGGACGTCGAGCGGAACCCGCACGCCGTTGTCGTCGACGCGGCCGGGACCGATCGCGAGGACCTCGCCCTCCTGGGGCTTCTCCTTCGCGGTGTCCGGGATGACCAGACCTGAGGCCGTCGTCTGCTCGGCCTCAAGGGCCTTGACGACGATCCGGTCCTCGAGCGGCTTGATGTTGACCGACACTTCGTGACCTCCCCCTTCGGGAATGTCGAGCTGGAACCTGTCATTGGCGTGGGACCTTCGCACCGCCGTCGCGGGGGTCGGTGCTGAGCTCACGACTGGCACACTCGGGGCGAGAGTGCCAACGCAGAATCTAGGCGGTCGGTTAGCACTCGGTCAACCCGAGTGCCAGCGCCTCGGCGGCCGGCTGCGTGCGAGGATCGGCCGGTGGACCTGGCCGGGATGCGATCGCTCCTGACCCCCGACGGGTGGGCCGTGCTCGAGTCGCTGCCGACGTACGACGAGGGGTCGGCGATGGCCCTCGGCGAGCGCCTGCGCGGCCAGGGTCACGACCCCGCGCTGGTCGCCGCCGCGCTCACCCAGTCCCGGCTGCGCCTTCGTGCCCGGGCCAAGCTCGGGCCGTTCGCCGACGCCATGCTCTTCACCGCCGACGGGCTCGAGCAGGCCACCCGGCTCGCCGTCGCAGCGCACCACGCCCGCCGGTACGTCGGCGCGGGCTGCGCGCGCGTCGCCGACCTCGGGTGCGGCCTGGGGTCCGACGCGATGGCCCTCGCGGGCCTGGACCGCGAGGTGCTCGCGGTCGACGCCGACGAGCTGACCGCCGCGCTCGCCGCGGTCAACCTGCGGCACTGGTCGGACGCGGTGGTGCGCTGCGCCGACGTCACGACGATGGACCTCGCCGCCGAGGTCGCGCCCGGTGACGGCGTGTGGCTGGACCCCGCCCGCCGCACCGGTGCGGCCGGCAGCTCACGTCGCACGTTCGACCCGGAGGCGTTCTCGCCGCCGTACTCGTTCGTGCTGGACGTGATGCGGCGGGTGCCGGCCACCGGCGCCAAGCTCGCACCCGGCATCGCCCACCACCTGCTACCCGAGGGCGTCGAGGCCCAGTGGGTGTCGGTCGGCGGCGACGTCGTCGAGTGCGCCCTGTGGTCAGGCCCCCTCGCCCGCGACAGTGTGGCCCGCAGCGCCCTGCTCCTGGACGGCGCCGGACGCGTGCACGACCTGGCCGGCGACGCCGGGCTCGCGCGGGCCGAGGTGGCGCCTCCCGGCGCGTTCCTGCACGAGCCCGACGGAGCCGTCATCCGGGCCGGGCTGGTGGCCGACGTCGCGGCGTCCGTCGGCGGCCGGTTGATCGACCCGACCATCGCGTACCTGTCCACCGACGCACCGGTGGACTCGCCGTACCTGCACTCCTACGCCGTCGAGGACGTCATGCCGTTCCACCTCAAGACGCTGCGCACCCACCTGCGCGACCGCGGTGTCGGCCGGCTGACGATCAAGAAGCGCGGCAGTGCCGTCGACCCCGATGCGCTGCGTCGTCAGCTGCGCCTCACCGGTGACGCCGAGGGCACCATCGTGCTGACCCGGGTCGCCGGACGGGCGAGCGTGCTGGTCGTGCGTCCCGCCTGAGGGCGTCCTGATCGCGCCGTGCCGCAGCCGGTCTGGCAGACTTCGCGGCCGACGGCGCGACCGCCGTCTCCCCCTGATGACTGGAGCTCCACCGTGCCTGCACCGACCCGCGACATCAACGACACCGTCATCGCGATCACCGGGGCGAGCACCGGCATCGGTGCGGCCAGCGCCCGGCTGCTGCTCGAGGCCGGGGCCAAGGTCGTGGTGCAGGCGCGGCGGCGCGAGCGGTTGGACGCGCTGGCGCAGGAGTTCGGCGCGGACCGCGTGCACGTGGTGGTCGGCGACGTCCAGGACCCCGCCAGCGCCACCGAACTGGTCAGCGCCGCGGTCGACAGCTTCGGTCGACTCGACAGCATGGTCGCCAACGCGGGCATCGGCATCTACGGCGGCATCCTCGACACCAGCGACGAGCAGCTGCAGGTCATGATGCGCACCAACTTCGAGGGCACCGTGTGGGCGGTACGCGCGGCGGTGGCGCAGTTCCGTCGCGACCCCGCCGCCGGTGGCGACGTCGTCGTCGTCAGCTCGGTGGCCGGTCTGCGCGGCGGTGCGGACGAGGCCGTGTACGCCGCGACGAAGTTCGCGCAGGTGGGTCTGGCCGGCGCGCTCGACCGCGAGGTGCGCACCGAGGGCATCCGGGTCACCGCGATCTGCCCGGCCGGTGTCAAGACCGAGTTCGCCATCGGCGCCGGCCGCACCGAGGGCGACCCGGCGCTGGACGAGTACCTGCTGCCCGAGGACGTCGGGCACGCCGTCGTCACGGTGCTGCAGCAGCCGCGTCGCGTGCGCACGACCCAGTGGCAGATGTGGAGCATGGGCCAGGGCAGCTGACCCGCAGGGCTGCGGACCTCGGTATCGTCCGCGCCGTGACCGCCTCGCCGCTCGCCCCCGCGACCGCCCACCTGCTGCTCGCGGACGTCGCTGCAGCACAGCGCCGCGGACGGCTGCCCAGCCTCGTGGCAGGCGTCGTCCGCGACGGTGCCCTGGCCTGGTCGGCGGGGCGTGGCCAGGTGGACGGCGCCGAGCCCGGCACCGACGTCCAGTACCGGATCGGGTCGATCACCAAGACCGTGACGACCGTGGCGCTGCTGCGGCTGCGCGACGAGGGGCTGTGCGACCTGGACGACCCGCTCGAGCGCCACGTGCCGGGGACGCCGTTCGGCGACCGCACCCTGGGCCAGCTGCTCGCCCACGACGCAGGACTGCGCGCCGAGAGCCCGGGGCAGTGGTGGGAGCGGACGCCGGGGCTGACCTGGCCCGAGCTGGCGGCCCGGTTCGACCGTGAGACCGACCTGCCGCACGGTGCGGGGCGCCGGTTCCACTACTCCAACCTGGGTTTCGGGGCGGTCGGCGAGGTCGTGGCCCGCCTGCGCGGCCGCTCCTGGGCCGACGTCGTGCGTGACGAGGTGCTGCTGCCGCTGGGCATGCGCCGCACTACGACCCGGCCCGACGGACGCCGGGCGCACGGCTGGGCCGTGCACCCCTGGGCCGACGTCCTGCACCCCGAGCCCGAGCACGACGCCGTCGCGATGGCCCCGGCCGGCCAGCTGTGGGCCACGCTCACCGACCTGGGCCGGTTCGCCGCGTTCCTGCTCGGCGACACCGCGGACGTGCTGTCCGTGGCAACGCTGGAGGAGATGCGCGAGCCCGCCGGGGTCGACCCCGACGCGGCCGGCTGGTCGGCGTACGGGCTGGGACTGCAGATCTCGCGCTCGGGCGGGCGGACCTACGTCGGGCACGGTGGGTCGATGCCCGGGTTCCTCGCCGGGGTCACCGTCGACGTCGAGCAGGGCGTCGGCGCAGTCGCGCTGGCCAACGCCACCACCGGGTTGGACGGCGGTGTGGCGCAGCGGATGCTCGAGACCGTCCGCCAGCACGAGCCCCGCATCGGCGACGCGTGGGTGCCGCTGGCCGCCGACGACGACGCGCTGCGACTGGTCGGCACCTGGTACTGGGGCACGTCCTCGTTCGGGCTGCGGCTGCAGGCCGATGGCGTCCTCACGATGATCCCGCTGCTGGACGGGGGTCGGGCCGCGCGCTTTCGGCGCGACGGCGCGGGCTGGGTCGGGCTGGACGGGTACCACCACGGTGAGCGGCTGCAGCCGGTCGAGGTGGACGGGCAGGTCGTCGCCCTGGACGTCGGTACGTTCGTGTTCACGCGCACGCCGTACGACCCGGCGGCGCCGGTGCCCGGCGGCACCGACCCCGACGGTTGGCGGCCCGGCACGACCTGAGCGCCGTCAGTCGTAGTCGGCCCAGAGCTGTTGCAGCGCACCGTCGACGGTCGACGGTGACACCACCGCCTCCTGGTCACCGGGACGCGCCTTGGTCGGGGGTGCGAGCTGCGTGACTTGTGACATCACGGGGTCGCGGGGTGGCCAACGCGGTTTCGGGCACTCACCTCGGTGGCAGCGACCGCACCCTCGCGATGCCGCGGTCGACCCACCACCGCAGGTCGTCGTCGGTGGTGAGCGCCGCGGCGTCGACGAGGCGCCACCCGCTCATCCGGCGTCCGCCCATCTCGAACGGGCGGGCCAGAGCTGCCCGCTCGTCGGACTCCTCCGATTCGTCGGCGGCCGGCTCGACGCGCACCAGCAGGCCCCCCTCACCGCTGACGCTGACGGCCATGGTGCCGTCGACCAGGAACGCCAGGCCGCCGAACATCTGCTTCTCGCTCAGACCTGGCTCGCCTCCCATCATCCGGCGCACCCGGTCCGCGAGCCGCACGTCGTACGCCATGCGAGCAGTATCGCCGCTGCGACACCATGTCGAGATGGACCAGCCCCCGGCCGACGCACCCCGTCGTGCCACTGCCGCTGACGCCGTGACCGTGGCCACCCTGCTGCACGCGTTCAACCGCGAGTTCTCGACGCCGACGCCGGAGCCGGCCGTGCTCGCGGCGCGCATCCGTCGTCTCCTGGCCGGTAGGAACGTGATCGCCCTGCTGACCGGTGAGCCGGCGGTTGGTGTCGCGGTGATGACGTTGCGCCCCAACGTCTGGTACGACGGGCCGGTCGCCCTGCTGGGCGAGCTCTACGTCGCACCGGCGATGCGGAACGCAGGGCTCGGCTCCGCGCTGCTCGCGGCCGTCGAGAGCCACGCCCGGAAGGCCGGTGCACAGCTGGTCGAGATCAACGTCGACGGGGACGACGTCGCGGCGCGGCGCTTCTACGAGCGGCACGGGTACGCCGACCGCGAGGCGGGCCAGCCCGAGCCGGCGCTCTACTACTCCCGCGAGCTCGGGTCCTGACCCTCGGATCGCCGATGCCTCAGCGGGCGCGACGCCCGCGTCGGCCGTAGGCGATCAGGAAGGCGCCGACGACGGCGGTGATCGGGCCGACGATCGCCCAGAACGTCACACCGGTCATCACGCTGCCCCCGATCCAGCCCATCCCCTGACCACCCCAGACCAGCCCGAGGACGACCATCAGTGCGCCGACGCCGACCAGCACGGTCTTGCTCACGAGCTCTCCTGGGGTGGGTGAAGTGGGGTGCCCATCGTGCCCGACCCCGCGAGGGACTCGGCGATGCGGTCGGTCAAGAACGCGCGCTCGGCCTCGTTGGCGGTCAGCGCGAGCGCCTCGCGGTAGGCCGCAGCGGCCTCGGCCGGGCGGCCCAGGCGGCGCAGCAGGTCGGCTCGGGTCGCCGGCAGGTACGGGTACGCGGCCAGGTGCGGGTCGGCGTCCAGGGCGGTGACCAGCTCGAGGGAGGCGGCGGGGCCGTCCACGAACGAGACCGCGACCGCCCGGTTCAGTGCCACGACGGGGCTGGGCCAGACCTGGAGCAGAATGTCGTAGAGCCGCAGGATGCGCCGCCAGTCCGTGCTCGCGGCGTCCGGCGCGACGGCGTGACCGCCGGCGATGGCCGCCTGCAGCGCGAAGCGTCCCGCTCGCGGCGACGCCATGGCCTCGGCGGTCGACCGCAGTCCCTGTGCGAGAAGGGTGCGGTCCCACCGGGTGCGGTCCTGGTCGGCCAGCAGCACGAGGTGGCCGCGGTCATCGGTGCGGGCCGGACGGCGCGCCTCGGCCAGCAGCAGCAGCCCCAGCAGCCCGCGGGCCTCGGGCTCCTCAGGCAGCAGCCCGACCAGCACCCGAGCCAGGTCGACCCCGCGCCGGCACACGTCCTCACGGGCCAGATCGGCTCCCCCGGCTGCGGTGTGCCCGGTGCTGTACAGCAGGTGCACGGCGGTGAGTGCACTGTCGAGGCGCTGCGGCAGCTCGTCCGCCGCCGGCAGCCGGAACGGGATGCGCGCCTGGGCGATCTTCTTCTTCGCACGCGTCAGCCGCGCCGCCATAGTGGCTTCGGGCACCAGGAAGGCGCGCGCGATCTCGGCCGTCGGCACGCCGCACACCAACCGCAGCGTCAGTGCCACCTGCGCGTCCGGCGACAGCGTCGGGTGGCAGCAGATGAAGACCAGCCGCAGCCGGTCGTCCGCCACGACCTCGTCCGCGACGTCCTCGGTCGGCTCGCCGTCGGGCTCGACCAGCAGGGGCAGCTTGCGTCGCAGGGTCTGCTCGCGCCGCAACCGGTCCAGCGCCTTGCGTCGTGCGGTGGTGGTCAGCCACGCGCCTGGGCGCGAGGGGACGCCGTGAGCCGGCCAGGTCTGCAGCGCGGCGACGTACGCCTCCTGGGCGCACTCCTCGGCCAGGTCGAGATCGCGGGTCAGGCGCACCGTAGCGGCGAGCACGACGGCCCACTCGTGACGGTGCGCCTGCTCGAGCGCCTCGACGACGGCGTCAGCTGCCGGCACCGTCCCCGCTCGTGTCCATCACCGGCCGCACCTCGACCCCACCGGACGGCGCGGGGCACAGGGCCGCCAGCCGCACGGCGTGGTCGAGGTCGTCGGCCTCGATCAGGTAGAAGCCGCCCAGCGACTCCTTGGTCTCGACGAACGGGCCGTCGGTGACGGCGCCCCCGCGCACGCTGGTGGCGGTGGCGGACGGCGCGAGCCCCTCGCCACCGAGGATCTTGCCGCCCTGCTCCACGACCGCGTGACCGAAGGCGTTGTGGGCGTCCATCATCGCCGCCCATGCCTCGGGGCTCATGTCGGTGAAGGCGGACTCGTCGCCGTAGATGAGGACTGCGTACTGGGTCATGACGTTCCTCCCGTCCGGCGGCCGGGGCCCGGCCGCTCGTCAGGACGACGAACGGGCCGGCTCCGGATCGACACCGGTGGGCCGCACGATGCCAGAAACCCGGCGTCGCGTCAGGAGGCCGCGGTGATCGCCTTCTGGATGCGTTGCTCCGACACCGGGTACGCCGTCCGCGACGTGGGGGCGAACAGGCTGACCCTCAGCTCCTGCACCATCCACGCCACCTCGAGCAGGGCCGTCGACGGGGCACGGCCCACTGGGACGGCGGCCAGCGCAGCGGCGTGCAGGGCCTGCACGTGCTCGACGCGCGACTGGGCCGCGCGGTCGCGCCCCGGGTCGTCCGGCAGCCGGTCCAGGCGCACGTCCATCGCCAGGACGTACCGCAGCAGGTCCGGCAGTCGGCCCCGGCCGGCTGCACTCACGAATCCGGGGTGCACGAGCTGGTCCAGCTGGGCGCTGAGGTCGGCCAGCGCAGGCAGCACCGCGAGGCTGCGCTCGGCACCGATGCGCGCGCGCACCCGGTGAGCCGTCGACAGGATGCGTTCGACCTCGCGCACCACCGCCAGCGTCTCGTCGTCCAGGCGCGCCCTGACCGCAGAGGCCAGGCGCGAGAACCCATCTGGGCTTCGGGCCGGCCCACCGCCCGTGATGACGAGCGCGTCGACGGCGGTGTCGGTGCAGTCGTCCAGCAGCTGGGTCGCGGTCGCGTGGGTGGCCCGGCTCAGGCCGAGCTTGGCCGCGTTGTCGAGGTGCGACAGGACGAACGGCACGGGCGACGGCAGCTGCAGCCGCAGCAGGCGGCGGGTGCCCAGCCGGTGCGTCGCCTCGGCCTCGGCCGCCGTCGCCAGCACGCGGACCCCGACGGTCGAACCCTCGTCCACCAGCGCGGGGAAGCCCTCGAGCCGGTGACCGCCCTGGGTCAGTGCCCGCGTCACCGGCAGCTCGTCCAGCGTCCACGAGGTCAGACCGGTGGCGACCAGGTCGTCGGCGGCCGCTGTCAGCACGTCGCCGAGCCGCGCCCTCAGCTGCTGCTGCAGCACGGCGACGTCCTTGCCCTCGGCCAGCCGCTCACCGCGCTCGTCCTCGACCCGCACGGTCACCCGCAGGTGGGCGGGCACCGCGGCCAGGTCCCAGTCCTCGGGGGCGACGCGCGTGCCGGTGAGGTCCTCGAGCGCGTCGCCGAGGGCGGCGAGCAGCGGGCCGTCGTCCGGCGAGATCCGTTGCAGCGCCTGGCTGGCACGGTCCGGCGCGGGGATCAGCGTCCGACGCACGGCCTTCGGCAGCGCCCGGATCAGCGCGGTCGCGAGCTCGTGACGCAGCCCGGGGATCTGCCAGTCGAAGGCTCCGGCCCCCAGCCGGCCCAGCACCGCGAGCGGCACGTGCACCGTGACGCCGTCAGCCGCCGCCCCGGGCTCGAACTGGTAGGTGACGGCGAGGTCGACGTCACGCACCGGCCAGGACGTCGGGTAGTCGGCTTCGTCGACCGCGTCGGCCTCATCGGTGGTGAGCATCTCGGGCGTGAAGGTGAGCTGCTCGGCGTCATCGCGCCGGGCCTTCTTCCACCACGCGTCGAAGTGCCGGGCCGACACGACGTCGGCGGGGATCCGCTTGTCGTAGAACGAGAACAGCGCCTCGTCGTCGACGACGAGACCGCGGCGGCGGGCGCGCTGCTCGAGCTGCTCGGCGTCCTCGAGCAGCTCGCGGTTGGCCTGGAAGAAGTGGTGCCGGGTGCGCCAGTCGCCCTCGACCAGCGCGTGCCGGATGAAGAGCTCGCGGGACAGCTCGGGGTCGATGCTGCCGTACCCGACCGGGCGCGCCGCCACCAGCGGGATGCCGTAGAGCAGCACCTTCTCGCTGGCCATCGCGCTGCCCTGTCGGCTCGACCAGTGCGGCTCGCTGTAGCTGCGGCGCACCAGGTGCGGGGCGAGCCGCTCGGCCCACTCGGGGTCGATCCGCCCGAGGGTGCGGCCCCACAGCCGCGACGTCTCGATCAGCTCGGCGCCCATCACCCAGGTGGGGGGCTTCTTCGCCAGCGCCGATCCCGGCCAGGCCGAGAAGTGCGCACCGCGGGCGCCGAGGTAGTCCCGCGCGGCGACGTCCCGCAGCCCGATGTGCGACAGCAGCCCCGACAGCAGGGCGCGGTGCAGCCGGTCGGCGTCGACCGCCGTCCCCGCGTCGGGCGGCGGGCTGACGACCAGGCCCATGCCCGAGACCACCTGGCGCAGCTGGCTGTGCACGTCCTGCCACTCCCGCACCCGCAGGTGGTGCAGGTGCTCGGCGCGGCACAGCCGCCGGAACGCGCCGGACCCCAGGTCGCGCTGCTGCTCCTTCAGGTAGGCCCACAGGTTCAGCCACGACACGAAGTCCGACGTCGGGTCGGCGAACCGCGCGTGGTGGGCGTCGGCCTGGGCCTGCGCCTCGGGCGGCCGTTCGCGCGGGTCCTGGATCGACAGGGCCGCCGCGACGACGAGGACCTCGCGCAGGCACCCCTCGCGATCCGCCTCGACCACCATCCGGGCGATCCGGGGGTCCAGCGGCAGCTGGGCCAGCTGACGACCGACCGTCGTCAGCCGGCGGCGCGGGTCGGGCTGGTCGGGGTCGATGGCACCGAGCTCGTGCAGCAGCTGGACGCCGTCGCGCACGCTGCGCCGGTCGGGCGGCTCGACGAAGGGGAACGCGGCGATGTCGCCGAGGCCCAGCGCCGTCATCTGCAGGATCACCGACGCGAGGTTGGTGCGCAGGATCTCGGGCTCGGTGAACTCGGGGCGGCTCTCGTAGTCGTCCTGCGAGTAGAGCCGGATGCAGATGCCGTCGGCCACGCGCCCGCACCGCCCGGCCCGCTGGTTGGCCGAGGCCTGCGACACCTTCTCGATCGGCAGCCGCTGCACCTTCAGCCGCCTGCTGTACCGCGAGATCCGGGCCGTGCCCGGGTCGACGACGTACCGGATGCCGGGGACCGTCAGCGACGTCTCGGCCACGTTCGTGGCCAGGACGACCCGTCGTCCGGTGTGCGGCTCGAAGACACGGTGCTGCTGCGCCGCCGACAACCTGGCGTACAACGGCGCGATCTCGGTGTGCCGCAACGACATCGCGGTCAGCGCGTCGGCGGTGTCACGGATCTCGCGCTCGCCGGACAGGAACACCAGGATGTCACCGGGGCCATCGCCGGTGAGCTCGGCGACGGCGTCGCAGATGGCCTGCGTCTGGTCGCGGTCGGGGTCCGCGTCCGGGTCGTCGGGGTCGACGACCGGGCGGTAGCGCACCTCGACCGGGTAGGTGCGGCCCGAGACCTCGATCACCGGCGCGTCGTCGAAGTGCCGCGAGAACCGGCCCGGGTCGATGGTGGCGGAGGTGATGACCACCTTGAGGTCGGGGCGTCGCGGCAGCAGCTGCTTGAGGTAGCCGAGCAGGAAGTCGACGTTCAGGCTGCGCTCGTGCGCCTCGTCCAGGATCAGGGTGTCGTAGCGGCTCAGCGTCCGGTCGCGTTGGATCTCGGCGAGCAGGATGCCGTCGGTCATCACCTTGACCAGGGTCGTGTCGCTGGTGCGGTCGGTGAACCGCACGCTCCACCCGATGGCCCCACCCAGCTCGGTTCCCGTCTCCTCGGCGATGCGCTCGGCGACGGTGCGGGCCGCGATCCGACGCGGCTGGGTGTGGCCGATCATCCCGGTCACGCCGCGACCGAGCTCGAGGCAGATCTTGGGCAGCTGCGTGGTCTTGCCCGACCCGGTCTCGCCAGCGACGATCACGACCTGGTGGTCGCGGATCGCCGCGGCTATCTCGTCGCGCACCGCCGACACGGGCAGCTGCTCGGGGTAGGCCAGCGCGGGCACCGCCGCCCCGCGCAGCTCGAGCTGCTCGGGGGTGAACCCGCGGCGCTCCGGCCGCCGGCCGCGTCGCCGACCTGCGCGCGCAGGCCTCCTGGCCCCCTTCGCGTCCTCGGCCACGTCGCCCAGGATAGGTCGACGCCCGTCGTCACCCCCTTCCTCCCCCCGCCCCGCTTCCCGCCCACCCCGTTTCCTCCTCCCACCCCGGTTTCCTCCGCTCAACCGGTTTCTCAACCCGACATGTCGGACATCGGGGCGGGGTGGGGGGAGGGACGGCGGCGGTGGCGTAGCCGGCGGGACGTCGGTCCCCGGGGTGTCGCGATACTCGTCCACAGCTGGCGGGCTGGCCCTGGCCGTTGTCAGTGGTCGAATGTATGTTCGATTCATGGACGCGAGGTCGGGTGAGGTGGGCGGGCAGCAGCACCTGCCTGCCGCCGCTGCCGCGTGGGGTGCGGTCGCGGAGGCCTCAGCGAAGGTCGCCGCGGTCGCGGGGCAGGTGTGGGAGCTGTCCGACGCCGACCTGGTGGCGGTGCTGCGCGCCGAGACCGTGGCGGCGGCCCAGCGTGATGCGGCCCGGTTGGCGGTGGTCCGCGAGCTGGACGCCCGCGGGTTCGTTCGGGCTGGTGGGGCGGTCTCGACGGCAGCCTGGTTGTCCCAGCAGCTGCTGGTCGACGCCCGGGTCGCAGCAGCCGACGTGCGGGCCG
>JBKJTJ010000200.1:0-10460 GCA_046590855.1 Actinomycetota bacterium | reverse complement strand
GTGCCGACGTCCGGGATTCATCCCGCGCGGGCCGACCACGGCCGATCCCGGACCCCTTCTGGCCGCTCGGAGGCCACCGGGGTGTCGGTCCAGGACGCCCACAGCCGCGCGTACGAGCCGCCGGCCGCGATCAGCTCGTCGTGGGTGCCGATCTCGCTGATCCGGCCGTCCTCGACGACCGCCACGCGGTCGGCGTCGTGCGCCGTGTGCAGCCGGTGGGCGATCGCGAGCACCGTGCGGCCCTGGAGCACCGCCGACAGCGATCGCTCGAGGTGGCGCGCCGCCCGGGGGTCGAGCAGCGAGGTCGCCTCGTCGAGCACCAGCGTGTGCGGGTCGTTGAGCACCAACCGCGCCAGGGCCAGCTGCTGGGCCTGCGGCGGGGTCAGCTCGTGCCCACCCGAGCCGACCTCGGTGTCCAGCCCCTGGGGCAGCCGGTCGGCCCAGTCCAGCGCGTCGACGGCGTCCAGGGCGGCGCGCAGGTCCGTGTCGTCGGCGAGCGGCCGAGCCAGGCGCAGGTTGTCGGCCAGCGTCCCCACGAAGACGTGCTGCTCCTGGGTGACCAGGGCCACGTGGCCGCGCAGCCGCTCGAGGGTGAGGTCGACCAGCGGGACGCCGCCGACCTCGACCGAGCCGGTGCGAGGGCCGTGGATGCCGGCGAGCATCCGGCCCAGCGTCGACTTGCCGGCGCCCGAGGGCCCGACGACGGCCAGCCGCTCGCCGGGCCGCAGGTCGAGCGAGATCCCGTCCAGCACGTCGTGGCCCTCGCGGTACGCGTACCGGACGTCGCGCGCCCGGATCAGGTCGTCGGCCGGGACGGCGCCGGTCGCCGTCCGGTCGTCCGGCACGTCGCCGATGCCGATGATGCGGGCGAACGCCGAGGCGCCGACCTGGATCTCGTCCAGCCAGGACAGCAGCTGGTCGACGGGGTCCATCAGCTGCAGCACGTACAGCGTGACCGCGGTGACCTGCCCGACGGTCGCGTGCCCGTTCGAGGCGAGCCACCCGCCCCACATCAGCGTCGCGGCGACCGGCAGGAAGTAGCCGACCTCGACGGTGGGGAACCACACCGTGCGCAGCCACAGCGTGTATCGCTCGGCGTGGTAGCTGGCCTCGAGGTCGCGGTCGACCCGGCGGCGGCGCTCGCGGCCGAGCGAGAGGGCCTCGACGGTGCGGGCGCCGTCGACGTTCTCGGTGACCGTGCCGTTCAGGACGGCGTACGAGGCCATCTCGGCCAGGTAGCCCGCGGGCGCGCGGCGCAGGTACCACCGCGTGCCGACCCACAGCAGCGGCACGCCGACGACGATCGCGAGCGCCACGAGCGCACCGGTGACGAACGCCGCCACCACCGTCAGCACGGTCGTCAGGCCGGCGACCAGGATCGTCGGGACGGCGAAGCGCACCGTGTGCGAGAGCGCGTCCACGTCGCGGGTGGTGCGGGTGACGAGGTCGCCGGTGCCGGCGCGCTCGACCGTCGACAGGGGCAGGGCCACGACGCGCTCGACGAACTGCTCGCGCAGCTGGGCGAACACCTGCTCGCCGAGCACGAACGACTGGCGGCGGGCCGCCCAGGTCAGGCCGGTCTGGACGACGATCGCGGCGGCCAGCACCAGCGCGATGCGGTCGACGGCGCCGAGGCCGACGCCCCGGCGCACGTCGTCGACGAGGCGGCCGAGCAGCGCCGGCCCGGCCAGCCCGGCAAGGGCGGCCAGACCGTGCAGCCCCAGCACCCCGCCGAGGCTGCGTCGGTGCTGGCGCAGCAGCACCGTGGCCTCGCGGCGGACCGTGTCGGACCCGGCGACGGGCAGGCTGGTGCTCATTCGTCCTCCCCGCGGACGACGGTGCGGCGGTAGGCCCGGTGGGTGGCCAGCAGCTCGTGGTGGGTGCCCTCGGCGGCCAGCTCGCCGCCGTCCAGGAACACGACGTGGTCGACCTGGTCGAGCAGCAGCGGGCTCGCGGTCATGACGACCGTGGTGCGGCCTGCGCGGTGGCTGCGCAGGCGCACGGCGATCCGGGCCTCGGTGTGCGCGTCGACCGCGCTGGTGGGCTCGACGAGCACGAGGGTCGGCGCGTCGGTGAGCAGCGCGCGCACGAGGGTGAGGCGCTGGCGCTGGCCGCCGCTGAACGAGCGGCCGCGTTCCTCGACGTCGCTGTCCAGGCCGGCCGGCAGCGCGTCCAGGACGTCGTGGGCGGCGGCGGTGTCGACCGCGCGCAGGACGGCGTCGTCGTCCGCGCCGCTGCTGCCGACGAGCTGCTCGCGCAGCGGGCCGGAGAACAGCCGCGGGTCGCTCTCGCTGACCACGACGTGGCGGCGCACCGACGCGAGCGGCAGGACGTCGATCCGCTCACCGCCGATCAGCACCGGGGACGACGGCACCTCGACGAACCGGCCGAGCCGGTCGGCGAGGGCGGCGGACTCCTCGGGCCGGGCAGAGACGACCGCGGTCATCAGCCCCGGTCGCAGCGTCACCCCCGAGGTGGGGTCGTGCAGCGCGGCGTCGGCGACGGGGTCCGAGCGCTGGTGCCCGGTGCGGTCGAGCACCCCGGGCGTCACGCGCAGGACGGCGATGATCTTGCGGGCCGCGACGTGGGCCTGGGTCACCTTGTCGAGCGCCTCGGTGGCGGTGCGCAGCGGGGTGACCAGGAACGCCGACAGTCCGTAGAAGGTGACCAGGTCGCCCAGGTCGATGCGTCCCTGCACCGCGAGACGCGCGCCGAGCCAGGTGACCAGGACGACGAAGACACCCGGCAGCAGCACCTGGGCCGCGTCGAGGGTGGCCTGCACACCGGCGACCTTGACCCCCCGGTCGCGCACCTGCTGCGAGCGACGGCGGTAGCGCTCGACGAAGGTCTGCTCACCACCGATGCCCCGCAGCACGCGCAACCCCGAGACGGTGTCGGCGCCGAGCGTGGTGAGCTTGCCGGACTGCTCGCGCTGGGCGGTCTGCCTGCGCTGCAACGGTTTCACGAGCACACCGAGGCCGGCGGTGAGCAGCGGCACCCCGATCAGGACTATCAGCCCGAGCCCGGTCGAGATGCGCAGCAGGACGACGGCGATCACGACGTAGCTCGCGATCGCCCCCGCGAACCTGGCGCTGACGTCGAAGGCGCCACCCAGGCGCATCGCGTCGTTGCTCACGGTCGAGACGACCTCGCCGGTGGGGACGGTGCGCGGCAGCGCCTCGCCGGTCAGCGCGGTGTGGTGGCCGATCAGCTGGGCGGCGCGAAAGCTCGCCTGGAGCCAGTTGGAGACGGCGCACCGGTGCCGCAGGACGCCGGCCCCGGCCTGCACCAGGGCCAGCAGCAGGACGGCGCCGGACCACTCGAGCAGCGCCCGCCCGTCGCCGTCGACCACCCCGCGCGCGACGCCCCGGCCCACGGCAACCGGGATCAGGGCCTGCGAGACCATCCAGATCGTGCCCCACAGCAGGCCCGCGGCCAGCGGTCCCTTCTGCTGCGCGGCGATCCACCACAGGAAGCGCCCGGGGGTGCTCAGGTCGGGTCGACCTGGGTCGTCGTACGGGAGGGCGCGCATGATGCACCACGGTAGGCCCTGCTGACTACCCCTCCCAACGGGTTTAGCGGTGACGCCGTACCGTCGAGGGGTGCTGCGGACCGCGCTCCGACCCCGCTGGCTGGCGCTGCTCGCGCTGGTGCTGGCGGTGTGCGTCGTCTTCGGCTGGCTGGGTTCGTGGCAGCTCGGGGTCGCCAAGGACCGGGGCGCGCAGGCCGCGGCTCGCGAGCTGCGCACCCGTCCGGCCGCCCCGCTCGACGAGGTGCTCGTGCCTCAGCGGTCGTTCACCGCGCAGGCCTCGGGCCGCCAGGTGAGCGCTACGGGCACTTACGACCCGACGACGACCGTGCTCGTGCCAGAACGGCTGCAGCGCGGGCGGTCTGGCCTGTGGGTGGTGACGGGCCTGCGCACCGAGGCGGGCGCGTGGTTGCCCGTGGTGCGGGGCTGGGTGGCCTCGGCCGACGACGCGAGCGCGGCGCCGACGTCCGTGCCGCCGGGGCGGGTGACCGTGCTGGGCGTGCTCCAGCCGGACGACCCGCCGGCCGACCGGGCGACCGCCCTTCCGCCCGGGCAGCTGCAACAGGTGGACGCCGCCGACCTGGTCAACCGCTGGGGTGCGCCGATCTACAACGGGTACGTGCTCGCGGCGAGCGAGTCGGGCGTCGCGAGCGCGCCGCAGCGGGTGCCGGCGCCGGCCTTCGTGCCGCAGGGCATCGCGTGGCGCAACGCCGCCTACGCCGTCCAGTGGTGGCTGTTCGCGGGGTTCGCGCTGGTGCTGTGGTGGAAGATGGTGCGGCAGGAGCAGCTCGACCGGTCGACCGACCGGGCGGGCGTCGACGAGAGGGTGGCCATCGGATGACCCCGCAGGTCGGTTCGGCGTTGCGGCGCTTCAAGGTCATGGCGGTGGTCGTCGGCATCGGGCTGCTGATCCTGTGCCTCGAGATCGTCCTGCACTACGGGTTCGACAACGAGTCGCTCGCGTGGTGGAGCCCGATCCACGGCGTGCTGTACATGCTCTACCTGGTGACCACAGTCGACCTCGGGTTCAAGGTGCGGTGGCCGCTGATCAAGACGGTCGGCGTGATGCTCGCCGGCGTCGTGCCCTTCTTCTCCTTCGTGATGGAGCGCAAGGTCGCGCGCGAGGTGCAGGCGCGCGGCGCCGATACCCTGACCGCGTGAGCGACGCGCCCGACCTGGAGTCCCGCCCCGTCCTCGTCGTGGACTTCGGGGCGCAGTACGCCCAGCTGATCGCCCGGCGCGTCCGCGAGGCCAGCGTCTACAGCGAGGTCGTGCCCCACACGATGCCGGTGGCGCGGATGCTCGAGCGCGATCCTGCCGCGATCATCCTCTCGGGCGGCCCCAGCAGCGTGTACGAGGACGGCGCCCCCCGCGTCGACCCCGCCCTGTTCGCGGCCGGGGTACCGGTGCTCGGCATCTGCTATGGGTTCCAGGCGATGGCCGTGGCCCTGGACGGTCAGGTCGCCCACACCGGGCAGCGCGAGTACGGGGGCACGCACGCGCGGGTCACCCCGGACGGCTCCACGCTGTTCCACGGGCAGACGCAGGAGCAGTCGGTGTGGATGAGCCACGGCGACAGCGTGGACGCCGCGCCTGCCGGGTTCCGGGTGACCGCCGAGACGGTGGGGACGCCGGTCGCCGCGTTCGAGGACGACGCCCGCCGGCTGTACGGGCTGCAGTGGCACCCCGAGGTCGTGCACTCGACGTTCGGCCAGCGGGTGATCGAGAACTTCCTCACCCGCGGCGCGGGCCTGGAGCAGTCCTGGACCGCCGGCAACGTCGCCGACGAGCTCGTCGCCCGGGTGCGCACCCAGGTCGGTGACGCGCGGGTCATCTGCGGGCTGTCGGGCGGTGTCGACTCCTCCGTGGCGGCGGCCCTGGTGCAGCGTGCGGTCGGGGACCAGCTGACCTGCGTCTTCGTCGACCACGGGCTGCTGCGCGAGGGCGAGGCCGAGCAGGTCGAGCGCGACTTCGTCGACGCCACCGGTGTATCGCTCAAGGTCTTCGACGCGAAGGAGCGCTTCCTCGACGCGCTCGCCGGCGTCACCGACCCCGAGGACAAGCGCAAGGCCATCGGTCGCGAGTTCATCCGGGCGTTCGAGCAGGCCGCCCGCGAGGTGGCGGGCGAGGCCGCCGCCGACGGCCACCCGGTCAAGTTCCTGGTGCAGGGCACCCTCTACCCGGACGTCGTCGAGTCCGGTGGCGGCGAGGGCGCCGCGACGATCAAGAGCCATCACAACGTCGGCGGCCTGCCCGACGACCTGCAGTTCGAGCTCGTCGAGCCCCTGCGGATGCTGTTCAAGGACGAGGTGCGCGCGGTCGGCCTCGAGCTCGGCGTCCCCGAGGTCATCGTCGCCCGCCAGCCGTTCCCCGGGCCCGGCCTCGGCATCCGGATCGTCGGCGAGGTGACCGCCGAGCGGCTCGCCACCCTGCGCGCCGCCGACCTGATCGTGCGCGAGGAGCTCACCGCCGCCGGGCTCGACCGCTCGATCTGGCAGTGTCCTGTCGTCCTGCTCGCCGACGTCAGATCCGTTGGTGTGCAAGGGGATGGGCGCACCTACGGACACCCGATCGTCCTGCGTCCGGTGTCCAGCGAGGACGCGATGACCGCCGACTGGACCCGCCTGCCGTACGACGTCCTCGCGAAGATCTCGACCCGCATCACCAACGAGGTCGCCGAGGTCAACCGGGTCGTCCTCGACGTCACCAGCAAGCCCCCCGGCACCATCGAGTGGGAGTAAGCCGCACTCGCACCAGATCGGTCAAAAGCCGTACGCGTGAGCGACCGGGCCCTTAGCCTGAGGCCCAGCCGACGTGGCGTCAAACGGCGGCCACCGGGTCGATAACCTCGACCCGACGTCTCCCGGGGGTCTCGTTCACGTGCTTCGTCGCCTGCTGTCCGTCATCGCTGCCTCCGCGCTCGTCGGGCTGTTCGCGGGCGGTGGGGCGGCTCCGGCCTCGGCGGTCACGTTCGGCAGCAACGTGGTGCGTCCCTCGGCCACCGTGCCGTGGGCCGTCTCGGTCTACTGGAGCCCGGACGCCGGCACCGCACCGCAGTTCATCTGCAGCGCCACGGCGCTGTCGGCTCGTGAGGTGATGACCGCGGCGCACTGCGTGCAGGATCGCGGCTTCTACTTCGTCAAGATCGGCGCCGACGTGCTCTCGCGCGGGCGCCTGGTGCCCCTGGAGGCAGTGCGCGAGAACCCCGGTTACGGCGCGCGACAGCTCGTCAACGACGTCGCGATCGTGCGACCCCTCTACGGTCTGGGCTTGCGGTCCTACCCGAGGCTGGCCAGCGCGGCCCTGGCCACCGCGGTCCGCAGCCGCCGGCCCCCGGCGCTGACGCTCTACGGCTGGGGCGCGAACCAGAACGGACGGCTGACCGGCAACCTGCTGGCCGCCCGCCTGGTGCCGCAGACCCGGGCCGCGCAGTCGGCGTTCGGGGTGGATTTCCGCCCAGCGCTGATGCTCGCCGCGGGGCGCTTCGTCGCGACGACGAACACCTACTCCGGCGCCTGCTACGGCGACAGCGGCGGGCCGTTGGTCGTCACGAGCCACGGCGTCCTTTACGTCGTCGGCGTGACGTCGTTCGGCGCCCGAGGCTGCGCGGTCAAGGTCCCGACCGTGTTCACGTCCGTCGGCAACTACTCCACCTGGATCGCCTCGGCCCGGCGGTCGCTGCCGACGCTGGCGGCGACCGACAACCAGGCTCTACCGGTGCTGGAGTCCCCGGCCGGGATCTCGGGCACGGTCTCGTTGGGTGCAACGCTCACCTGCGCCACCGGTCGCTGGAGCCGCAACACCCGGTCGCTGCGCACGTCGTGGTCCCGGGACGGGTCCGGCGCGCTCGCGACCGGGTTGACGTACCAGGTCACGGCAGCGGACGCGGACTCCCGGCTGAAATGCACGGTCACCGCCCGGTCGGACGCGGGAGCGCGCAGCACGAGCGCTGCCGTCACCGCGGTCGCGGCGCCCAGCACCTACGACAGCGCCTCGATCACCGGGCTGAACAGCTACTCCAGCGCTACCGAGGCCCGCGGCGCGACCGTAACCTGCTCGGCCCCGGCGTACACCCAGCCGGGTGTCATGACGTCGATCCAGTGGTACGCCGACGCCTACGGATCTCGCACAGCGCTGGCCACCGGCGCGAGCCTGACGCTCACCGACGACCTGGTGCGGCAGGTGGCCGGCTCGTACCTGGGCTGCTCCGCCGTCACAAGCAACGCGATGGGCGCGGACACCAGGACCGACAGCGTCTACGTCGAGGGGCTGCGGCCGCCGAGCATCTACGCCTCGATCTCGTACGACGTCGGCTATCAGGCGGCCGCTGGCACCACGGCAACGTGCGGTGCCGGTGCCCCCGCCGACGCGACCGTCTCGTACCGTTGGGCCCTCGAGCCGTCGTACACCTCGGGTGGGCTGACCAGTGCTGCCCAGCTGCTGGGTACCGGACCGACGTACACGATCGCCCCGGACGCCATGGCGGCGCTGAACGGTCACTACCTGGCCTGCGAGGCGACCGCGACGAGCTGGCAGGGTTCGGACACCGAGGTGACCCGCGACTACGTGTACTCGTACTGAGCGAGGCGAGGCCCGGCGTGCCCCAGGGCTAGGGTCCTGGCCGTGACCTCATCCTCAGCAGCGCTGCCGATCGACCTGGAGACGGCCGGGGTCGCCGACGTCCAGACGGCCATGGACGCCGGCACGCTGACGGCCGAGCAGCTGGTGCTCGCCTACCTCGACCGGATCGCGCGGTACGACCCGCTGGTGCGGGCGGTCCGGTGCCTCGCGCCCGACGCCCTCGACGAGGCGCGTGCGCTGGACGCAGAGCGGGCAGCGACCGGCCCGCGCGGCCCGCTGCACGGCGTCCCGGTGCTGGTGAAGGACAACATCGACGTGGCGGGGCTGCCGACGACCGCCGGCTCGGTCGCGCTGCGCGACAACGTCCCTGGCGGCGACGCGGTGCTGGTGACCCTGCTGCGTGACGCCGGCGCGGTGATCCTGGGCAAGACCAACCTCACCGAGTTCGCGAACTTCATGGCGCGTGAGATGCCGAGCGGGTACAGCTCGCTGGGCGGGCAGGTCGAGAACCCGTACGACACGACGATCACGCCCTGCGGCTCGTCCAGTGGGTCGGGTGCCGCTGCGGCGCTGGGGCTGTCGACCCTCACCGTCGGCACCGAGACCGACGGCTCGATCCTGTGCCCGGCGTCGATGCAGGGGGTCGTGGGGGTCAAGCCGACGGTGGGGCTGGTCAGCCGCAGCGGGATCATCCCGATCGCCCCGAGCCAGGACACCGCCGGCCCCATGACCCGCACCGTCCACGACGCCGCCGTGATGCTGACCGCGATGGCCGCGCCCGACGACGGCGACGCCGCGACCACGGTGGCCGGTCGGCCGGCTGCCGTCGACTACGCCGACCAGCTCGGATCTGTTGCGCTGCAAGGCTTGCGGCTCGCCGTCCCTGAGCTGCCCGACGACCTGAGCAAGGCTGACCTCGAGCTGTTCCAACAGGCCAAGCTCGTCCTCGAAGGAGTCGGCGTGGTGCTGGTGCCGGTGCCTGCACTCGTGCAGACCGACGAGCTGCCGGTGCTGCTGCACGAGTTCGGGCCGGCCCTGGCGGCGTACCTCGCGACGGTGCCGGACCCGCCCGTGAGCGACCTGGCCGGCGTCGTGGCCTACAACCGCGACCACGCCACCATCGCTTTGAAGTACGGCCAGGCGATCCTGGAGGAGGCGCTCGCGGTCGACCACGGCGCGGACGCCGACTCGTACGCGGCGCTGCGGGCGCGCGACGCCGCGATCGCGGGGGAGCACGGGATCGACGCCGTGCTCGCCGCGTACGACGTCACCGCACTGCTCGTCCCGGGCGCCGAGGGCTGTGGCGTCGGTGCGCGCGCGGGTCACCCGAGCGTCACGGTGCCCGCGGGTGTGCGCACCCACGGCCGACGTCCGTTCGGGGTCACGTTCATGGCCAGCGCCTGGAGCGAGGCGCAGCTGCTCTCGATCGCCTACGGCTACGAGCAGCTGTCGGAGGCCAGAGTGCCTGTCTCGCAGGCGAACCCGTGGTTGGTGCTGGCCGCAGAGCTGGACGACTAGCGCGGGGCGGCCGGGCCGTGGCCGTCCAGCTCGGCGAGCGTCAGCAGCACGGCGGCTGCGGTCCAGGACAACGGGGCCACGGACGCCGGGCCGCCGTCCGGGCCGACCTTCTCGGGCAGCGAGCCCATCGACGTCCGGTGCGCCTCGAGCCAGTCCAGCAGCGCCGCGGCCCGCGCGGGCTCGCCCGAGGCGGCGAACGACAGGGCGAACGCCGCGGTCTCGGGGGTCCACGCCACCCCGTTGTCCTCCCACGCCGCGCCGGGGGCCACGCCGCCCACTGCCCGGTCGGCGTCCGCGAACGCCGCGTCGCGGGCCCGCAGCGACGACGTCCGTGCCGGCGCGAACGGCGGGGTGAGCCAGGCCACCGAGGTGTCGCGAGCACCGCCGGTGGACTGGCGCGGGTAGTCCAGCACGCCGAACGTGCGCTCGACGGCTCGGTCGAGGCGCGCGGCCGCCTGCCGCGTGTCCGCGGCCCGGGTGGGCAGGTCGAGGGACTCCAGCAGCGGCCCGGCCGCCCGCAGCCCGGCGAGCACGGGGGCGGCGACCCCGAGGGTGCTCACCGTGGTGGGCAGCTCCCAGTAGTCCATCGAGGGTCTGGGCAGTCCCGTGCCCGGATCCACGCTCGCCGTCGCGGTCGTGGCGGCCGAGACCACCAGCGGCCGCAACGCCTCGAGTCCGGCCCGCGGGTCATCGGCGGACGCGGCCCACACCGAGGTCGCCCACAGCACCCAGCCGGGGCCGTCGAGCTGGGCCCCCCGGGCATCGGGCGTCCGGCCTGAACCATCGGGCAGGTAGCGGCCCTGCCACCCGGGCAGCCCGAGGTCGGCCCGGC
>JBKJTJ010000256.1:0-2836 GCA_046590855.1 Actinomycetota bacterium | reverse complement strand
GAGGGGCTGAAGATCAACACCGACGCCTACGGGTCGGTGTTCTATCTCACCACCGGGTTCCACGGCATCCACGTCACGGGCGGGTTGATCGCCTTCCTGCTGATCATCGGCCGCTCGTTCGCGACCCGCAGGTTCGGGCACGCCGAGGCCACGGGGGCCGTCGTGACGTCCTACTACTGGCACTTCGTCGACGTCGTGTGGATCGCGCTGTTCGCCACGATCTACCTGCTGCAGTGAGCCGCAAGAAACGTTGCACGGCAAGGGTCGCCCGCACCCCGCGACCTACGCTCGAACCACCGACCGAGACAAGGAACCGCACGTGACCGCACTCGCCGCCCGCCGGCGCCACCCGCTCGCCCTGGTGGTGCTGATCGCGCTCGGCCTCATCGCCACCGGTGCGCTCTACGCCGCGCTGGCCCCGAAGCCGGCCGCTGCCGCAACCGCCACCGGTGACGACGTCGCGGCGGGCAAGAAGCTGTTCCTGGCCAACTGCGCCACGTGTCACGGGCTGAACGCCCAGGGCTCGGCCACCACCAAGTTCGAGGGCATCGCCGGTCCGAGCCTGATCGGTGTCGGCGCCGCCTCCGTCGACTTCCAGGTCGGCACCGGCCGGATGCCGCTCGCCGCACCAGGGCCGCAGGCGCCCCAGGGCCCGGTCCGCTACAGCCCCGCCGAGATCAGCCAGCTCGCGGCGTACGTCGCCTCGCTGGCGCCGGGTCCGGCCGTGCCGGGCGCCGAGGCCAGCTCGGGCGGCGGTGACCCGGCCAAGGGCGGTGCCATCTTCCGGGTGAACTGCGCCATGTGCCACAACTACGCGGGTGCCGGTGGCGCGCTGACCCGAGGCAAGTACGCCCCGGCGATCGCCGACATCAGCAACTCGCGGATCTACGAGGCGATGCTCACCGGCCCGCAGGCGATGCCGGTGTTCAACGACGCGGACATCAGCCCCGAGAACAAGCGGGACGTCATCGCCTACATCACCAAGTCCCAGCAGGACAGCAAGGCCGGCGGTGCCTCGCTCGGCAACCTCGGGCCGGTGACCGAGGGCCTGTTCGCCTGGATCGCCGGGATCGGCGCGCTGATCGGCTGCGCCGTCTGGCTCGGCGCGAAGGCGGCCTGACATGAGCGACACGACCAACACCCCCGCGGTCCGCGAACCGGCCCCAGAGCCGCAGCGTGCGGTCGCCATCCCCGGCACGACGGCGGCCCCGACGCTGTTCGAGAACCCCGGGCTGCCGACGCACATCCACCGGATGGCCGACACCGACGTCCGGTCGGCGAAGCGGGCCGAGCGACAGGTCGCGGTCCTGTTCACGCTCTCGATCATCGGCACGCTCGTCTTCCTGATCTCCTACTTCGCCGTCGACCCGCGCACCTCGGTCGTGCTGCCCGGGATCGGGAGCACCGAGCTGCAGCACGTCCTGCTCGGTGCCGGCCTCGGCCTCGGGCTCTTCTTCATCGGCATCGGGGCAGTGCACTGGGCCAAGACCCTGATGCCCGACACCGAGGTGATCGAGGAGCGCCACTCGCTGCGCAGCAGCGACGAGGACCGCGCGGGTGCGCTCGAGACCCTGCGCGAGGGCAACGAGGGCTCAGGGCTGGGCCGGCGTCCGCTGATCAAGCTGACCCTGGGCGGAGCGCTCGGGCTGTTCGGGCTGCCCTTCATCGTGGCTCTGCGCGACCTTGGGCCGCTGCCCGGAGACGTGAAGTCGCACACGTTCTGGAAGGCCAACACCCGGCTGGTCACCGACGTCGAGCAGTCGCCGATCAAGGCCTCCGACGTCACGATCGGCTCGGTCTACCACGTGATGCCCGAGGGGATCGAGCAGGTCGAGGACCGTCTCGAGCAGCGCGCGAAGGCCGCGGTGCTGCTGATGCGGCTGAACCCGGACGACATCGCGTCAGCCAAGGAGCGGTCCTGGGGCTACCAGGGGATCGTTGCCTACAGCAAGATCTGCACGCACGTGGGCTGCCCCGTCGGACTGTACGAGCAGACCACGCACCACCTGCTCTGCCCGTGTCACCAGTCCACCTTCGACGTCACGCAGGACTGCAAGGTCATCTTCGGTCCTGCGCACCGCAACCTGCCCCAGCTGATGATCACCGTCAACACCGACGGCTACCTCATCGCGAAGGCGGACTTCTCCGAGTCAGTCGGCCCGAGCTTTCCTGAGCGAGGTCACAGATGAGCCAGACCGCCCCCCCTCCCACCGCGACGACGAAGGCTGCCGGCAACGCCGTCAGCTACGTCGACGACCGAGTCGGCATCGCCAAGGCGGCGCGCTACGGGCTGAACAAGGTGTTCCCCGACCACTGGTCGTTCATGCTCGGCGAGATCGCCATGTACAGCCTGATCATCCTGCTGCTGACCGGTACGTTCCTGACGTTCTGGTACGTCCCCTCCGCCGGCGGCGTGGTCTACGACGGCTCGTACACGCTGCTCAAGGGCGTGCAGATGTCCGAGGCGTACAAGTCGACCCTGGACATCTCGTTCGACATCCGCGGTGGCCTGCTGATCCGTCAGATCCACCACTGGTCGGCGCTGTTGTTCGTCGCCTCGATCGCCGTCCACATGTTCCGGGTCTTCTTCACCGGTGCCTTCCGCAAGCCGCGCGAGGTCAACTGGGTGATCGGCGTGGTGCTGGCCCTGCTGGCCCTGATCGAGGGCTTCGCCGGGTACTCCCTGCCGGACGACCTGCTCTCCGGCACGGGCCTGTCCTTCGCCCGCGGCATGATCCTGTCGATCCCGATCGTGGGCTCGTACGTCTCCTCGTTCGTGTTCGGCGGTGAGTTCCCCGGTGAGGCGCTGATCCCGCGCCTGTACACGGTCCACGTG
>JBKJTJ010000193.1:0-5338 GCA_046590855.1 Actinomycetota bacterium | reverse complement strand
CGGCGGGCCGCCCTGGTGGCCCTGGCCACCGCCGCGAGCAGCCTCTTCTCGCTGATCGACTGGACGCCGTTGCACTTCGTGACCGTCCCTGGCCTGGTGGTGGTGATCCTGCTGGTCGCCGCCGCGGTCACCGCTGGCGGGGCGGCGCTGCGCCGCTCCGAGGTCGTCCTGGGCGTCGGTGCGGTCCTGCTGCTGCTCGGGCTGGTGCGGCTGGTCACCTACGGCCACGGGTCCGGTCTGATCGGTGGCCAGTCCTCGACCGCGGCCCTGCTGGTCGGACTCGGGACGGCCCTGCTGGGCATCGGGACGGCTGCCCGGCCGTCGGCGAACGACCAGCCGAGTCCGACGGCCTGACCTCGCGCCCAGACGCAGCGCAACACCGCACGTCCGGCGCGAGCACCTCCCCATGGGCCAGCGCGCAGCAGTTCACCGCGGTGCTGCTGGTCCGCCGGACGCAGGCATCGGCGCGACGATGGCGCGGGCGATCGCGGCGGCCACCTCCAGCGAAGCGGTGGCCCCGTTGTCATGACCCTTCTCGAAGTCCTCGCCGGCTACCGCCATCGTGTTGGTCACGTGCGCCAGGCACACGACCCGCCTGCCCTTGGCTTCGGCGTACGCGTACAGCGCGGCCGCCTCCATCTCCACGCAGACGGCTCCGGCCGCCCGGGCCGTCGCGATCGCGTCCGGCGTCTCGCGGTACGGCGCGTCCGTGGTCCACGACGGTCCGCGTCGCAGGGTGTGGCCGCGCGCCGTCAGCACCGGCGCCAAGGCGGTGTCCAGGTGCGGGTCCAGCCGTGACCAGGTCGCCGCTGGAAGGTAGTGGACGCTGGTGCCCTCGTCACGCAGGGCACGGTCGATGAGGACGAAGTACGGCGGGTCGGCCAGCTTCGCCAGCTGACCGGCCGAGGTGATGGAGATGACCAGCGCGGCGCCACTGGCGGCCAGCTGCTCGGCGACGAGCACGGCGAACGGGGCGCCGACGGCGTTCCCGACCACGCCCAGCGTCACGCCGTCGGTGGTCGTCGTCCACATCTGCGTGTGATAGCAGGCCCATCCCGGTTGCAGACGGCCGGCGCCGGTGCGCGACAGGTGCTCCACGATGTCGCCGTCCGGGTCGAGCAGGCACACCTGCGGGACGGGCACGTAGGGCAGCCGCTTCTGGCGCCTGGCCTCCCTCAGCAGGTTCTCCGGCCGAAACACCGACTCGGCCGCGTAGGACTTCGGCGCCAGGAGCGGGTAGTCCGTGTCCAGGTCATGGCGCACTAGCGGCATCTGCATCGCTCCCGTCCGGTTGTGGTGCACGCACGATCCCATGCCTGACGGCAACCGCCTCTCGCCACCTGCCGGTGAGGACGCCAGCCGGACGAACGAGCGCACTCACCCGGCCAGCAGCTCGGTGGCCAGCCCCA
This sequence comes from Actinomycetota bacterium, assembly GCA_046590855.1. Lineage (GTDB taxonomy): Bacteria > Actinomycetota > Actinomycetes > Actinomycetales > Angustibacteraceae > JACMOY01. The sequence continues at coordinate 3,929 of JBKJTJ010000193.1, read as the reverse complement.
GCACGACCGGCACCACACCGAGCAGGACGAATGAGGGCAGGGTGGCCAGTCCGAGTGGCAGCACCAGCCGGACGCCGAGGCGTCGGGCCGCCACCTGGGCCCGGCGCCGACGGGCGGCGCGCTCGTCGACGGCGGCCCGACGCAGCGCCGCAGCCGCGGCGGCGCCGGTGCGCTCGGCCAGCAGCATCGTGCGCGCCAGCGCGCTGTGCTCGGGTGCGGCCCGACTCCAGGCCAGCTCGGCGTCGGCGCCCAGCCGCAGGGCGTCGACGACCGGTTGCAGGTGGCGTTCTGATCGGCCGCCGACCGCCCGCGCGGCAGCAGCCAGGGCCGCGCCCGGCGGTAGCCCGCACGACAGCGCCGCCGCGATCAGCTCGATGACGACTGCGGCACCGACCCCGGGGCCTTCCCGCGCCGGCGAGGTGCGCCGCGCCCGCGACGGGCCGCGGGACCGGACCGCGCCCGGCGCCACGAGCACGGCCGCGCCGGCAGCGGCCGCAGCCAGCAGCACCCAGCCGCTCACAGCAGTCGCGCGGTCGCTGCCACGAGCTGCCGCGACCACAGCTGGCCGAGCACCCCGAGCGCCACGCCCGCGACCGCGCAGACCCGGCCGATATGCGTCCCGACGAGCACCTGGACCGGGTGGGCCCCGATCAGCTCACCGATGGCGATGCCCGCCACGGGCAGCGCGGCCAGCAGCCGGGCGGTGGCGCGCGGCGCGGCGAGCGAGGCCTCGATCTCGCCGTCGACGTCGGCGTCGCTGCGCAGGCCCACCGCGAGCTGGTCGAGGACGTCGGCCAGCGGCGCGCCGACGTCCTCGGCCAGCGACCACGCCGCCGCGACGGCGAGCACGACCCGGTCGCGCGGCCCCGCACGGCGCAGCACGTCGGCGACCGGCTCACCGGGCCCGCGCGGCAGGCGGTCGGTGGCACCCTCGACGACGTCGACCGCGGCGTCCCAGGCGAGGCCGGGTGGGGCACCGGCCCGCACCTGCGCGCCGACGGCCTCGATCACCTGCAGCAGCGTCTCGGGTGGGACGCCGTCCCCCAGGGGACGCATCCGGGCAGCGCGCACCGGGCGGTTCCGCATCCTGGGTGGCCGTGCCAGCACCCAGCGGCTGGGCGGCCAGGCGAGCACGGCGCCGGCGAGCAGCAGCGCGGCCAGGACGGTCACGGCGTCCCCGCGAGCCGCTCGAGCAGCGTCAGGCCGACGCCGCGCGTGCCGTCCGCCGCCGGATCGGCGGGGTCGGCGACCAACCCGGGCAGCACGACCAGCCCCGGTGCCGTCGGGTCGACGACCGCGACCTCCGTCAGCCGCCGGTGGCCGCCGCGTCGCTGCAGGTGCAGGACCACCTGGACGGCGCCCCGAGCCTGGGCGTGGACCGCGGCCCGGTCCAGACCCGCGAGCGCGCCCAGCGCCTCGAGTCGGGCCGGGACGTCGGCCGCGGCGTTGGCGTGCAGCGTGCCGCACCCGCCGTCGTGCCCGGTGTTGAGCGCAGCGAGCAGCTCGCGCACCTCGGCGCCGCGCACCTCCCCCACGACCAGCCGGTCGGGCCGCATCCGCAGGGCCTGGCGCACCAGGTCGGTCATCGTGACCGTCCCGCGGCCCTCGACGTTCGGTGCCCTGGCCTGCAGCCGCACCACGTGCGGGTGGTCGACCCGCAGCTCGGCGGTGTCCTCGACCACGACGATCCGTTCACTGGTCGGCACCCGGGCCAGCAGGGCCGCCAGCACGGTGGTCTTGCCCGATCCGGTTCCGCCGCTCACCAGGACGGCGGCCTTGCGGCGCACCAGCCCTTCGATCACGGCGACCCAGCCGGGCGGGACGGTCCCCCGCTGCACCAGGTCGGCCAGGGTCAGGCTGCGCCGGTGCGGCACCCGCAGGCTGATCAGCGTGCCATCGGCCAGGGGCGGCAGGACGGCGTGCACGCGCACGCCCCCGGGCAGCCGGGCGTCGACGTACGGTGCGGCGTCATCGAGCCGGCGGCCGGCGACGGCGGCCAGCCGCACCGCGAGTCTGCGCACCGCCGGCTCGTCACCCAGGTCCATCCGCACCTGCTCGACGCCCTGGCCGCGGTCGACGAAGACGCCGCGCGGTCCGTTGACGAGGACGTCGGTGACCTCGGGGTCGGCCAGCAGGGGCTCGAGCGGACCGGCTCCGACCAGCTCGGCGCGCAGGGCGTCGACGACGTCCAGCAGCCCGACGTCGCCCAGCACCGCGCCGGCCTCTCGGACGGCGGCCGCCACCCGACCCGGCGTCACCGGGCCGGGATCGTCCGCCAGTGCGGTGCGCACGCGCTCGAGCAGGTCCGGCGGCAGGGTCCTCACGCGGCCCGGCCGGGCACCTCGCGCTGGGCCAGCCACTGCTCGGCGGCCAGGCGCAGCGGGCTGCGCCCGCGCAGCCCCGGAGCCTCGCCCCGGCGCAGCGCCTGGTCCAGACCGGGGTCGTCGCGCATCTGCAGCGCCAGCCGCAACCCCAGCGCGTCCGCCACCCTGTGCGCCGCCAGCGGGTCGCGCGCCGAGCGCCGCACCACCGCTCGCGTCAGCGGCGCCGTCCGGCCCCACCCGGTGAGCAGCGCCGCGGCCGCAGCGGTGGCGCGCAGCCGGGCGGGGACGACGACGAGCAGCTCGTCGGCCTGCGCCAGGGCCGAGGACGCCGCGGGGTCGGCGGCCCGGGGCAGGTCGAGGACGACGAGGTCGTGCGTCCGGACGGCCGCGGCGAGCACGGCCTCGACGGCTCGCGGAGTCAGGTCGACGGGCTCACCGCGACCGAAGGTGAGCACCGCCAGGTCGTCCAGCCGGGGCAGCGCCTCGCGGACGCTGCCACCGGGCAGGCGCCCGCGGGCCGCCGCGAGGTCGGACCAGCGCAGCCCCGGCACGTCGACGACGCCCAGGGTCAGGTCGGCGCCCGGGCCGAGCGGGTCGAGGTCGGCCAGCAGCACCCGGTGGCCGGTGTCGGCGGCCGTGACGGCCAGCGCCGCGGCGAGCACGCTGGCGCCGGCGCCGCCGCAGCCACCGACGGCGGCGACGACCCGGGCCGTTCCCATCGGCTCGGCAGTGGCCGCCAGCCGGTCGACCAGCCAGTCCTGGCCGTCCGGGAGCACGACCAGCTGCTCGGCCCCGAGTGCGACGGCGTGCTGCCACACGTCGGCGTCGTCGAGGTCGTTCGTGACGAGCAGGACCGGGACGCGCTCGGGGCGGGGGGACGCGCGACGGGCCAGCTGCCGGGCGGTGCCGGCAGCCAGGTCACCCCCCACCACGAGCAGCGGGCAGGCCTCGAGCTCGCGGGCGTCCGGCAGCTCGGGCCGCACGGTCAGGGGCACCCCCGCAGCCGCGGCCAGGCGCTGCAGGTCGTCGGCGAGCCGGGGGTCGGCGGTGCGGACGAGGACGGATCGGGCGGGTGACGGCGGACGCGCTGGCACGGCGGGCTCCTCGGGCGACGACGCGCCGGCGCCCGGTGGCGTCCGGCCTCGCGTCCGTCCACCCTGCGGGCCTCAGAGCGCCCGGTGCCAGCACCAACCAGCAGTCTGTGGACGGTGGGACGGTCGCGGATCCTGTGGACGACGGCACCGGCCGAGGGCTGCCGTCTGCACTGGACCCGGGCATGGGACGACCCCCGTCGGGGGGACGACGGGGGTCGTCTGGCGCTCCGGCTCGGGGGGGATGAGCCGGCGCGCACGCACGGCCCCGAAGGACCGGCGCGCCAAGTCTGCTCCCTGGATCCGCGCAAGGCAAACCCCGGGTGCGCGAATTGTCAACCCTTTCCTTTTTGGCCGCGGGAGAGTAGACACAGGCCTGAGCCGCCGGGCGACCGGCGACCCAGCACGGCCCTCCAGGTACCCACGTGCGGGCAGTCCACTGGTGGACGGCTCGTGGCGGGCTCGACCCGCTGCGACGACGCACAGCACGCTTGGTAGCCCGCGGTCGTGCCGA
>JBKJTJ010000075.1:0-5688 GCA_046590855.1 Actinomycetota bacterium | reverse complement strand
GGACTCGCTCGCGGGCCACCGGCGGATCGCGCGTGCCATCCGTGAGCAGGACCCCACCGAGGCGGCCGCGGCCATGGCCGCCCACATCGAGCTGGTGTCGGACGTCGCGGTGCTGCGGGACGGGTCTGACTGATGCACCGGACGTTCATCCGCACGTAGCCGTATCTTTACGCGGGTGACCGTCCCGACGAGCTCGAGCGCCACCGTGGCGCGACCCCGCCACCTGGTCGACGTCCTGGCCGCCACCGTCGCCAAGGACCCGAACCGCGCCATCTTCGCCCGGCGCTCCCCCACCGGGTTCGCCGACGTCAGCGCAGCGACCTTCGCCGCCGAGGTCTCGGCGCTGGCCAAGGGGTTCGTGGCCGCCGGCGTCGGGGCCGGCGACCGGGTCGCCGTGATGAGCAAGACGCGCTACGAGTGGACGCTGGTCGACTTCGCCCTGTGGACCGCCGGCGCCGTCGGCGTCCCGATCTACGAGACCTCCTCACCCGCGCAGATCGCCTGGATCCTCGGTGACGCCGAGGCGGTCGCCTGCGTCGTCGAGACCCGCGGCCACGCCGGGCGCGTCGCGGGCGTTCAGGACCAGCTGCCGGCGCTGCGGCACGTGTGGACCATCGAGGCCGGCGACCTGGACGACGTGGCCGCGGCGGGTGGAGACGTGGACGACGCGCAGCTGGCCGAGCACGCCGCCGCGCTCGGCCCCGACTCGCTGGCCACGCTGATCTACACCAGCGGCACCACCGGCCGGCCCAAGGGCTGCATGCTGACGCACGGCAACTTCGTCGACGAGTGCTCCAGCGCCATCGCGATGCTGCCCGAGCTGTTCGAGCCGGACGACGCCTCGACGCTGCTGTTCCTGCCGCTCGCCCACGTGTTCGGCCGGATGATCCAGGTCGCGGTGGTGATGCGGGGCGTCAAGCTCGCCCACAGCGACCCCGCGCGCCTGGTCAAGGACCTGGCGGCGACGTCCCCGACGTTCGTCCTGTCGGTGCCGCAGGTGTTCGAGAAGATCTACGAGACCGCCCGCCGCAAGGCCGTCGCTGACGGCAAGGGCCGGATCTTCGAGCTCGCGGCCGCCACCGCGTCCGCGTACAGCAGGGCGCTGGAGGACGGGCGTCCCGGTCTGCTGCTGAGTGCGCGGCACGCACTGTTCGACCGTCTCGTGTACGGCAAGCTGCGGGCCGCCTTCGGTGGGCGCGCCCAGTGGGCGGTCTCGGGCGGCGCGCCGCTCGGCGCCCGGCTGGGCCACTTCTTCCGCGGCATCGGCATCACCGTGCTCGAGGGCTACGGCCTGACCGAGACCACCGCGGCGGCGACGGTCAACAACCGCGACGGCGTCCGCATCGGCACCGTCGGGCGCGCCCTGCCCGGGTTCGAGGTGCGCGTCGCCGACGACGGCGAGATCTGCGTACGCGGCGGCCACGTCTTCACCGGCTACTGGCGCGACGAGGCCGCCACCCGCGAGGCGCTGGACGCCGAGGGCTGGTTCCGCACCGGCGACCTCGGCTCGCTGGACGACGACGGGTTCCTCACGATCACCGGGCGCTCCAAGGAGATCATCGTCACCGCGGGCGGCAAGAACGTCGCACCGGCCGCCCTCGAGGACGTCCTGCGCTCGCACCCCGTGGTCGCCCAGGCGATGGTGGTGGGCGACCAGCGCAACTACGTCGCGGCGTTGGTCACCCTCGACCAGGAGTCCCTGGACGCCTGGCTGGCCGAGCACGGCCGGCCCAGCCAGCCGGCAGCCGAGCTCACCGACGACCCGCAGCTGCGGGCCGCCGTCCAGGCAGCGATCGACACCGCGAACGCGAGCGTCTCGGCGCCAGAGCAGATCCGCCGGTTCGTCATCCTCGCGACGGCCTGGACCGAGGACTCGGGCCACCTGACTCCGACCTTGAAGCTCAAGCGCGCCAAGGTCAGTGCGGACTTCACCCAGGACGTCGAGGCGCTGTACGCCGCCCGCGCGACGGCCGGTTGATGGCCGTGCCGAGGTTCGTCACGGCGTCGCCGTGCTGAGGTACCTGCCCACGCTGCTGGTGGTCGGGCTGCTGGTCTACTGCCTGATCGACTGCGTCCAGGCGCCGACCGAGTCGGTGCGGACGCTGCCGAAACCGGCCTGGCTCGTGGTCATCCTGCTGCTCCCGCTGCTCGGCAGCGTCGGTTGGCTGCTCGCGGGACGGCCGGCGGGGACCGAGCGCCGAGGCGGGCCACCGCGACCGCCTCAAGGTCCAGACGACGACCCCGACTTCCTGCGCGGCCTGGACGGGGGCCCGTCGCGGTGACTGCGCCCCCGGACGACGGCCGCGGCGAGCCGAGCAACGAGCGCCTCGACCGCAACTGGGAGGAGCTGCTCCAGGAGCTGCGGGTCACCCAGACCGGCGTCCAGGTGCTGACCGGCTTCCTGGTGACGCTGCCGTTCCAGGCCCGGTTCGCCACGCTGACCGGGCCGCAGCGCACGCTGTACCTCGTCGTCCTGCTGCTGTCGGCGACGGCCACCGGCCTGATCATCGCGCCGGTCAGCGCCCACCGGATCCTGTTCCGGCGCCGCCGCAAGGCCACGCTGGTGACCATGGGCGACGTCGCGTCCAAGGCCGGTCTCGCTGTGCTCGCCGTCGCGGTGGCCGGTGTGGTGCTGCTGGTGTTCGACGTCGTGCTGGGCGCGGGCGCGGCCACCGTCGCCGCGTCGGGGATCCTCGCGTTCTACGTCGTGGCCTGGCTGGTCGTGCCCCTGCTGCTGCGCCGCCAGCGCTAGAGTCGCGCGTCTGAAGTTGCTTGACGGGTGCCGCGGGGCGGCATTTCGTCGTCGGTCCTGCTCCAGGTGAACGGGTGACAGCGGTTGTTCCAGCCGTCGATGAAGAGGCTGATCGCGTCCATGAGTTCTTTGACGCTGGCGAAAACGTCCCACGTCGGATCGCGTGTCGGGTGATGGGCGCGGCACACCGATCTCACCACTAGATCACCGTCGGCCGGGACACCCCGACCATCTGCGAGATCGCCGACGTACCAAGCCTCGCACCGGCGGCCAGCACAACCTTCGCCCGCGTCACCAAGCCCGCCCTGATCGACGTCGAGTGCGACCAACTTACAACGTCGCCCAATCCTCGTCAGAGATCTGCGCACCAGCAGTCGACAGCGCCAAGCCACAGGGTGACGCAAACTCAGCCCTATGTGAAGGAACTAATGACGCGCGACACTAGCGACGCCCGCAGCTGCGTTCAAGCTCGTTCGAACGCCTGGTTTGCCACGGTGGGCGGATCGGGCCGCGCCGTCGATCGCCACGAGCCCTCGTCCGAGGCACGACAGCCCTGGTCTAGTACTGAGACGGGCATCCTGGAACTGTGCCGCGCACGAAACGTTGCGGTACATCGGGATTCGCATCGACGTCCTCACCGAGCTCAGCCATTACAGCCTCGTCCAGTACACGCTGTCCTGTACCGGTGAGACCGACCGCGCTCAGCAGCCGGAGCCAGGAGCGCGGCGTGCAGTTGGCGCTGGCCCGCGCTGGCCGGCGGGTCACCATCCAGCCGGTACAGATTCGCCGCAGTCATCAGGCCCGGTCTCTTCCCCGTCGAACACCTCTAAGTACCGGACGACAGCCGCGCTCAAATCGACCGATCCGGTCCGACCGATACACGGGCGCCTAAACATACTCCGGCTGCCAAACTGGGCCAGCCGTCCGGTCGCATCTCGAGCCGTCGCCGACGCGAAGCCCTTGATGAGGCGCGTCGTGTCCGCGTATGTCGGAGAGAAGGGGCAGGATCGCGGGGCTTGTGCTCCTCCTTGTCGGAAGCGCAAACTCAATGAGTGACCACGTTCGTGCTTGTACATGGTGGGTTCTGCAAGAGCTGGGTTTGGACGGAGACGGCCTCGGTGCTGCGAGCTGACGGTCATCGCGTCGAAGCGTTGGACTTGCCCAGTTCCGGAACCAGAGCGAGTGACCTCGGCGACTTGCACGCAGATGTCGCCACGGTCAAGACCGCCTTGGAGGCTATCGGTGGCAACGCAGTCCTGGTGGGCCATTCGGGGGGTGGAATGGTTCTCACCGATCTTGCCGATCATCCCGCCATTCAACACAGCGTCTACCTTGCGGCCTTTTGGCCGCAGAGGGGTCAATCGTCCCTTGACCTTCTGGGCGGAGCAGCGCCGCCCTGGATGGCGGTGCGAGACGACGGAGCAGTTCAGGTTTCTTCGGAACCTCAGATCGTCCACGCAGCCCTCTGTGCGGATGTGTCATTTTCTCGGTTCGTCGAAGACATCTATCCCCGATACGTCCTCACCTCACTGTCTAGTGCCGGCACACCCAGCAACGCACCGGATGCTCAGCACGAGTCGAGCTACGTCATCTTCGAGCAAGACCAGGTTGTGCCGGCCGCTGCGCAAGAAGCCATGGCTGCTTCTGCCGCCCATGTCTACCGACTACCGTCTTCTCACTCAGCGATGATTTCCATGCCACAGCAACTAGCGGACTTGTTGGCTTCACTGGACTACACCTAGTCGAAAGTCGGCGTGATGCTTTGCCCCCTGCGGGTTGAAGTAGATCCGCGTACGAAGCCGTCGGCGACAATTGCGTCGACCAGTCCCCTGAACATGACCGAGGCCACCGGCCCAGCGCTGCCTGGAGTGCCGCTCCATTGGCCGGACCGCCCGCAAGGACGTCCGCCAGGAAGTAAATGTCGCTGGCGAGGGGCCTGCTGCGCACAGGGGTCGCGAGGGTTCTCCCTCGCGCCGCTGTGGCGACCCGCGAGCGACGTACGCGACGGGTCGGCAGTCTCGCCGGACCGTTCAAAGTGCCTCGGAGCGCCAAGAGGGTCGTGCCATGCGACAGAGTGACGCAAACTCAGCCCCACGTAGAGGAACTCTTAACGCGTGACACTAGGCGTCTCCACAGCTGATCCCAGGCGCGTCGTCAGGTGGGTGCAGCGGGCGTCGGGACGGGGTTTCCCCGGTGTCGCTTACGATAGCGACTGGTCGCGCAAGTTCTCGAAAGTCGTTGCGCCAGAACGGGCCTGAGGAGCCTGTACTGTCAGTGGTGACCTCTAGCGTGTCAGACATGGATACCACCACCGGGACCCTGAGCGAGGCGCTGGTCGCCGTGCGCGACGCCGTGACCGGGTTGCAGTCCGAGGACCTGCACGGGGTGGACTCCGGTTCGCTGCTCACCGACGTGGCAGACCTGCGGCGCCTGGCGGACCAGGTCGAGGGTGAGTGGCTTCGCCGGGTCGGTGAGGTGCACGCCCGCGGCGCGGCCGACGTGGTGGGTGCGGGGTCGACGAAGGCGTTCCTGCGGGGGACGTGCCTGGTGTCGCCTTCGGAGGCATCGCGCGCTGTAAAGACCGCGACCGCCCTTCGTTCGACGTGTACCGCGACGGCCGATGCCGTCGCGGCTGGGACGATCGGGGTGGGCCAGGCGCAGGTCATCGCGAAGGTCATCACCGACCTGCCGAGCGCGCTGGCCGAGGACGTCCGCGCTGCGGGTGAGGCCACGCTGGTCGAGCACGCACAGGTGCTGGACCCGGCGCAGCTGGCGCGGGCGGGCCGGTACTTCGCGTCCCGGGTCGACCCACACGGGGTGGCCCGGGACGAGGCCGAGCAACGTGAGCGGTCAGGCATCACCTTCGCCTCCACCCTCTATGGGACGGGGATCGCCCGCGGTGACCTGGACCCGGAGTCACTCGCGGTGATCTGCGC
>JBKJTJ010000063.1:0-20389 GCA_046590855.1 Actinomycetota bacterium | reverse complement strand
GGGTGGGGTGACACCGGCACCTGCTTGGATCTCCGGTGGGCGAGGTGCTCGGTTTACTCTCGCACGGTGAGCAGGTTGTGACGTGGACGGCATCGCACGCCGGCTCACCCGTCTCGCGAAACCCAATGTCGACGACGCTCGAAAATGAGGCCATGCTGCACCGTCCGCTGCGTGATGGCCGCAGCGGCTCAGACGAAGGCGCTCAGGCCGGTGATCGCCCGCCCGACGATGAGTGTGTTGATTTCGCGGGTGCCCTCATAGGAGTACAACGCCTCGGCGTCGTTGAAGAACCGGACCACGTCGTGGTCGATCAAGATCCCGTTGCCGCCGAGCACCTCGCGGGCGTAGGCGACGGTCTCGCGCGTCCGGCTGGTGCAGTAGGCCTTGGCCAGCGCCGCCTGCGTGTCTGTGCACACACCGGCCTCCTGCAACTCCGCGACGCGCACCGTGAGCCCCAGCGAGGCGGTGATGTTGCCCAGCATCTTCACCAACAGGTCCTGGATCAGCTGAAAGCTGGCGATTGGCCGGCCGAACTGATGACGGGTGCCGGCGTAGCGCAGCGCGGCCTCGTAGGCGCCCATCATGCAGCCGACCGAGTTCCAGGCGACGCCGCCGCGGGTCAGCTGGAGCACCTTGCCGGTGTCCTTGAAGGTGTTGGCCCCCGCCAGTCGGTCACCCTCGGGCACGCGGCAGCCGCTCAACACGATGTCGGCGTTCTGCACGCTCCGCAGCGCGAGCTTGCCTTCCATCTTGGTGGCCGTGAAGCCGGGGTTGTCCTGCTCGACGACGAATCCCTTTACCGAGCCGTCGGCGGTGTCCCGGGCCCAGACGACGATGAGGTCGGCGAAGGTGGCGTTGCCGATCCACCGTTTGCTGCCGTCCAGGACCCAGGTGTCGCCCTCGCGCCGTGCGGTGGTCTCGAGCCCGCCGGCGACGTCGGACCCGTGTTGGGGCTCGGTGAGGGCAAAGGCGCCGATGCGGCGCATCGTGTACATGTCCGGTAGCCAGCGCGCACGCTGCTCGGGCGAGCCCAGCAGCACGATGCTGCCCATCGCTAGGCCGCTGTGCACGCCGAAGAAGGTGGCCATCGAGGTGTCGACCCGGGAGATTTCCAGCGTGACGAAACTGGTCAGTAGCCGGCTGGCCGCCGGCCGCCCCGGCCGGTCATAGCCCAGACCGATGACCCCGAGCTCACCGAGCGACGGCACGAGGTGGTGCGGGAACTCACCTCGTGACCATTGGTCGTTGGCGATCGGGGCGACTTCGCGCTGAAGCCACTCGCGCAGCCGTAACAACACCGCCTGGTCCTGGGCGGGCAGCAATTGCTCGTAGCCGTACAGGTCACCGGGCAGCGGCGCAAGGATGGCTTCCCCCGCGGGGGCGGCAGTACGCGGCGCGGAACTCTGGTGCGTGGTCACGGCATCTCCCAAGTCCGGGCGGCCGGTGTAGCCGCCGACATCAGTGTCATGCAGTCGGTGGAACTCGGCGATCCTGATCTCGTTCACGTCTCGGCGGGGCAAGCCCTGCCTGATGCCGAAGCCCGGCTAGAGGCCGTCGAGTGATCGATGGACGAACGACGCATCGGCTAAGGCGGGCGGCCGATGTCGACGACACAAGGGTCCACGGAAGCCTCACGTGGGCTGAGAACGAAGCGCGTGCAGTGCGTCGAGGGCTCGATGGCCACGTTCAACCACCCCTGGAACGACATCGTGACGCCCATGACCGATGGGGATTTCGAGCATGTGGAGGATATGTGCCGCGGCGAGCACTGCCGCCTGCTCCGGGCCGACCAGGTCAAGGATTCTCGTCCACAGCCGCCTTCGGACATCGTCCAGCAGCGGATCCTGGAAGGTGTACCAAACGAGGGCGGTGAGATCACTCGCCCGCGTGCCGCTACCTGCGTTCCCGATATCCACGACCGCCACCACCGCTCCGTCACGGACCAGGACATTGCTGGGGGTTGCCAGATCGGCATGGACCATGTCAGGCGCCTCTTGTGGTGGTGGGACGTCGGCACACAGGCGCCGAGAGCGCTCGACCAGGGCCGACACCATCGACGAGTACCCCGAGAGCCTGGCGACGGACTGGCGGAGAAACGACTGCTCTGGCGTCTCGTCGATAGCCAGCCCGGCGGCGGCCGACTCCTGACCGGTGGCGACCCGCCAGGCGTAGGACCAATGGTCGTAGGGCTCGCAGGCTTGCCCAGCCTGGAGTTCGACGATCTCCGTCAACTGCTCGACTAGAGACGGGGTCAGCTCCTGCGCCGGAGCCGCGTCAACGAAGTCCATCAGCTGCCATACATGGGTGGCTGTGGCCCCCACTGCGAGCCAGGCCGGGGTGGGATAGCCGCGCGCACGCATGTGCTCGACCACCCTCTGGGCTCGCAACAGCTCGTCCAGGTGGTCGGGGTGTCCCCGGGGCACAGCTTTGAGAACGGCGTCTGACCCTCTGGCCAACCGGACGCGAATGGCACCCCCATTGACGCCTCCGGGTAGGCGACTGCAAAAGGTGACTTCTGCCCCGACCACGCTGGCCACGTGCTCCAGGACCTCGGCCGGCAGCTCTTCGGAATGGGTGCCTTGGTTCATCGGTTCCTGGCCACAACGGCGGGCGCGCAACACATTCACGGCATCGTACGCCTGAACTAGTCGGCCAACCCATACCCGGTGGCCGTGGGACGGACCATCCCAAACAGCTGGATGCATCCATCCCAGAACAGCGCGCAGTCCGACCGATCAGCCCGAACCCGGCCCTCCAAGGCGGTCTACGGCAAGCCACCATCAACCGGCCCCGCAGCCGGCTAGGTCGCCAGTTGAACGCGGCCGGTGGGGCCTGCGACCCCTGACACGCTGGTCATGATCGCGGTTGCTCGACTCGGCTGGCAGCGGTTTCAGGGGTCGCCAGCGTCGGCGAGACTCGTGCGGCCCACGTTCGCCGCCTGTTGCTGTATCACCGCGACCACCTACGCTGGCACCATCAGGGTGCCGCCGCCGGCTCAGTGACTAACCCGAACATGAGCAGCTTCGAGAGCTCGCGGCGTGGTGCACATCTGCGTCAGTTCACCCCGAGCTGGCCGAGCTGCCCGCCCCGCTCATGGACCTGCGAGTGCGTGCCTTCTAGGCCGAATTCGGCGTTCCGCGCAAGCCACGTCCACCGACTTCCTTGCGAGCGCCGCGGCGCTCGCGGTTTAACTGCGACTCCCAGACCTGGGCTCGGCCAACAGCTTCCGGGCACCTGCAATGACGGCGTCCACGTCGAGTCCGTGATTGTCGCGACCAGTCTGGGCGTAGGCGGTCAGGTTGGCGGTTGCCCGTTCCAGCAGCCGCTCGGCCCCCGTCCGATTGCCGCGTGCCGCGTGAGTGATCGCGACACAGACCTGGGCGAGTCCCTGCCAGAGCCCGCGCTCCTCAAGCGGGCCGGCCTTCCACCTCGCCTCGAGGACCTCATGAGCAGCAAAGGGACGACCCCCTTCCACGAGTTCTCGCGCCCTGCTCAGGGTCTCCTGAGGAGGGAGCGGTTCCTCCGAGACGGGCTCAACGCCTTGTGCGCCGTACGGGAGCGGTCGACCCAGAGCGTCCCGTGGCCTTGCCTGGCGGGCGCGGCCTAGCCGGTCGCGGTCACGCTCATTTCCAATCACGCTGACAGCGTCGCAGCAACAGACCGATGTCGCGTCTCCTCACCTGTCCTACCCGAAGCTGTCGACCGCGTTCGGAATGAGCGCACAGTGACGGTTGGGCACGCGACCCCAGGAGGCTGCACAGCCTTCGAGCGTCCTATCACCGCCTGCGGACGCATGGCGTGGTCTGTACACCTGGGGCCGACTCCGTAACGAAGTGGATGATGCGGCGGGGCGACCGCGCGGTGTACCGTCGGAGGATCGTTACCTGGGCTCCCTGGCGAGGTGCAGCCATGCGATTGGACCACCTGTGCGATGTGAGCTGGAGCTACGACTTCGTCCACGAGGTCGAGCCGTCGCAGGCAGGTGACGGCCGGCTCTACGGGCAGGGAACAGCGACGTTCGTGGGTCAATTGTCTGGTTCCGCGCAGTGGTCCAACTTTCCTCGAGTACGCGAGGGATATGCCCTTCCCGACGCGCGAGGAGTCATTCACGTGCCCAGCACAGGCGAGGTGTTGTTCACCCTCACCGGCCTGTCGTCACTCGGCGACGGGATGGGCCTTCATGTCATGACATTCCAGACCGCCCTCCATGCCTACTTGTGGCTGAACAATGTCTTGGCTGTCGGCGAGGGCACGATTGATGTGGAGCGCGCGCGTCTGGCTATGCGCTACTACACGTGCGGGGTTGAGGTACCGATCCCCGACTTCTTGGCCTAACTCGCCGTGGGCGCCCTCGCGCACCGGACCAGCGCTTTACCGAGGGCACAAGGTGGGGTGACCCCGCCGCGTCCGCGTTCTGCGACGGCCGCTCTGCATTCGGACTCAGTAGGACCGGGCCACGGGGAACTCCCTGGGCTGGCGGCGCGGTCATGTCGCTCGATGACGCCAGTCGTTCCGCTGCCCATCCGCGCGGCCGGGACACGTGCTGCACTCCCCCGCGTTGCCGCATCTAGTTGGACCGAGACACCGTGGAGTGCTCGCTTCCTGACCCCGTGCCCCTGCACTCAAGGCAAGGGCACGTCCTGTCAAGTCACGCTTGCGCAAGCACTCTGTCGTTACGCTCGGCAGGGTGCAGGGACTTGGGAGCGCGGTCGACGAGGTGGCGGCCCGCACCCGGTTCTCCGGTGTGGTCCGCGTCGACTGCGCGGGCGCCACTGCGGTCGCGTCGGCCTACGGGTTCGCCGACCGCGCGCACGAGATCCGCAACACGGTCGCGACCCAGTTCGCTCTCGCGAGCGGGACCAAGGGTCTGACGGCTTTGGTGGTCATGGCCCTGGTGGAGCGAGGTGCCGTCGACCTGAGCACGACAGCCCGGAGCCTGCTGGGCACTGACCTGCCACTCGTTGGCGACGATGTGACGTTCGAGCATCTGTTGGCGCATCGGTCCGGCATCGGCGACTACCTCGACGAGCACGCGCTCGGCTCCATCAGCGACTACGTGATGCCGGTGCCGGTGCATCAGCTCGCCACGACCGAGCAGTACCTACCGGTCCTCGCCGGGCACCAGACGGTGTCCCCTGCCGGCGAGCGGTTCTCCTACAACAACGGCGGCTATGTTCTGCTCGCCCTGCTGGCCGAACGCGCGAGCGGGGTCGACTTCCACCGCCTGGTCCGTCAGCTGGTCTGCGAGCCGGGGGGCATGGTCGACACGGCGTTCCTGCGCTCGGACGAGCTCCCTGGCCAAGCAGCCCTGGGCTACCTGTTTGCTACCGGACTGAGGACGAACGTCTTGCACCTGCCGGTGCTCGGCACCGGCGACGGGGGAATCTACTCGACCGCTGCCGACTTCACCGCGTTCTGGGACGCGCTGTTCGCCGGACGAATCGTGTCCCCCGAGCTGGTGGGCGAGATGGTGCGACCCCGCAGCGACTGGCCCGAGGAGCGCAAACGCTACGGACTCGGGTTCCACCTTCACGCCTCCAGCGATGCAGTGATGCTCGAGGGGTACGACGCGGGTGTGTCCTTCGCGAGCCTGCATCAACCCTCCTCGAGCACCACCCACACGGTCATCTCGAACTGGTCCGATGGTGCGTGGCCGATCGCCGCCTTGCTCGACGAACGGCTCAGCACCTGACCCGGACCACAGCGCCCACTATCCCCTTCCAGCGCGGATTTCGGAGCCGCGCGCCGTACCTCACCGGCCGCGAGCCGCCATCTGCGGAGAAGCCTTCGACACCTGTGAATCGCACATCGGACCGGACCGGACCGTCGCGGGCTTCGGGCCATACCCGTTCCTGAACGTCGACGTCCTCGGTCTCGGGGCACTGCTCGTCAACCGCGTTCTGGTCGCGGCGCTGTTCACCGGGGTGGCCATGGGAGCTAGCCCGGCTCGACGGCTACTTCCCGGGCGCCGACGCACCGCCCGCGACGTCCCCTCGGAGGTGACTGCGGCCGTTGCGTTGCGAGAGCTAGGAGGGGGCCCCATCGAAGGCCGTCGTAGCCTGCTGGACCAGCGCCCGCACCTCGCCGGCATCCCGCAGCGTCAGCGCCGTCCGGGCGAGCGCCCGACACCGCTCGACATCCAGGGTCCTGATGAGCGCCTTGACCGCGGGCACCGCCTGAGGCGAGACGCTCAGCTCGCGCACCCCCAGGCCCGCCAGGACGGGGACGGCCACCTCGTCGGACGCCGACTCCCCGCAGACCGCCACGTCGACCGCGCTGGCGGCGCCTTGGCACACCCGGTCGACGAGCTGGAGGACCCCCGGGTCGAGGGCGTCGTGGAGGGCCGCGACGGCAGGGTTGCCGCGCTCGGCCGCCACGGTGTACTGCGTCAGGTCGTTCGTGCCGATGCTCACGAAGTCCACGTGCGGCAGGAAGGACTCGATCTTCAGGGCGGCGGCGGGGACCTCGACCATGATGCCGACGCGCAGCCGCGGTGAGCCGCCTGATGCCAGCGCGGCGTCGTCCAGGATCCGACGGGCCTGCAGCAGCTCGTCGACCGAGGTCACCATCGGGAACATGACGTCGATCGGCGTCGCTCGGGCGGTGCGGCACAGCGCCGTCAGCTGCTGCTGCAGCAGCTGCGGTCGCTCCAGGCTCAGCCGGATGCCGCGTCGGCCGAGGAACGGGTTCGCCTCGGCCGGCACCGGGAGGTAGCTCAACGGCTTGTCGCCGCCGACGTCCAGGGTGCGAAAGACGGTGCGGCGCCCCGGGATCGCGGCGCAGATGGCGTCGTAGACCTGCTCCTGCTCGACTGCGTCGGGGGGGTCTACGCGGTCGAGGAACAGGAACTCGGTGCGCACCAGCCCGACGCCATCGGCTCCGTTCGACGCCGCGGTGGCGGTGTCGGCGGCCGAGCCCACGTTGGCCAGGACCTCGACGTGCACGCCGTCGCGAGAGACCGCCGGCTGGCCGGCCTGGGTGAGCTGCTGGACCCTCCGCTCGGCCAGCGCGGCGGCGCGTCCGGTGAGCTCCTCGACCGTCTCGAGGGAGGGATGCACGAAGAGCTCACCCGTGCCGCCGTCCACGGCGATGGGAGTGCCCGCGGGCAGGGCCAGCACCGCACTGCCGGCCGAGACGACCATCGGGATGCTGCGGGCCCGGGCGATGATCGCCGCGTGCGAGCTGGTGCTGCCGTGAGCCAGCACCAGCCCCCGTCCAGCTGACGCGTCTAGTGCCGCGACGTCAGCCGGGGTGATGTCGTCGACGACGACGACGCCGGCGGACCAATTCGCGCCAGCGGGTGCGCCGGTCAGGGCACGCAGGACCTGCTGGGCGACCGCCGCGACGTCGGCGGCCCGCTCGCGCAGGTAAGGGTCCGGCAGCTGCGACCACTGGGTCTGCACCGCCGCCAGACAGGTCGTCCAGGCCCGGGCCGCGCCCATCCCCGCACGGACCTTCGCCTCGACGTCGGCGAGGACGTCCGGGTCGCCCAGCAGCGCGAGGTGGGCGTCGAAGATCGCCGCCTCGGACGGCCCCGTCTCACGACGGGTGCGCTCGCGCAGCTGCTCCACCGCGCGTCGGACGTCGTCCACCGCCGTCACCACCCGACGCCACTGCACGTCGGGGTCACCCGGTGCCTCCTGCGGCACGTCGGCGTCCGCGTCCGCGGTGAGCCGTGCAGCCACCTCGGCGACGACGACGCCGGGTGCGGCCGGCAGCGGCTGCTGGGTGCCCCCGGCCCGAACGGCGTCCCCGTCTGCGGCCACGGCGACGTCGGTGGGCTGACGGGACTGGTCGGCCAGCTCGGGCTCGTCGAAGCGTCGGGCGGCCAGTGCCAGCACCTGATCGACCGCCGCCTCAGCCTGCCGGCCGCTGGCCCGCACCTCGATGTCGTGCCCGCGCAGGGCCCCCAACATGGCCACTTTGCTCAGGCTGTTTGCCGGGACGGGCCCGGCTCCGGTCGTGCGGTTCACCAGCTGCACCGAGGCGTCCAGCCCGCGCACCTCACCCACCAGGCGCGCCGCGGGTCGTGCGTGCAGCCCGTGCTCGTTCAGCACCGTGAACTCGGCGACGGCGCTCGCCGCCGGACCGGTCTGCTCGACCGGTGGGTCGTCGGCGGACGTCGGCCCGAGGTGGGTCGTCTTGCCCATCAGCGCCGAGCTCGCCTCGGCCGCCACCTCGTGGCGGTCGGCGCCACCCGCGGCAGCGACCGCGGCGACGATCAGCCCCTCGACGATCGGCGCAGACGACAGCACCACCCGTTCGCGCGCCGCGGGATCAGCCATCAGCTCGAGCGCGAGCTCGGCGCTCAGGACGGCGCTGCCCAGGTCCATCAGCACCACGACGCCCGCCGGGCCGTTGGCCCGCTCGATCGCCGCCATGATGGCGACGGCGTCGGTGCCGAGGGTCGACTCGTCGAGCCCCGCGGCCGCCTCGATGACCACCGGCCGGCCGTTCAGCATCTCGCCCGCCAGGGCGATCGCCGCCCGGGCGAGCGGGCGGCTGTGCGAGACCACGACGATCCCCACCGTCTCGGGCGCAGCCATCGTGGTGCGGTTTTCCTCTCGTGGTGACACCGTCGTGTACGGGACGCTCGTCAGCTGCCGAGCACGCTGGCCGCCTCGAGCAGCAGGGCGACGCTGGTCGCCCCGGGGTCCTGGTGGCCGACGCTTCGCTCGCCCAGGTAGCTGGCCCGGCCCTTTCGGGCCAGCATCGGCGTCGTGGCGTCGCGACCGGTCGCTGCCGCCTCGGCGGCGCGGGCCAGCGCATCAGCCAGGGGCAGGCCCTCGCCCAGCGCCGCGTCCAGCGCGTCGGCCGCCGGCGTGAGGGCGTCGACCATCGTCTTGTCGCCGAGCTCGGCCTTGCCGCGGGCGATCACGCCCTCCAGGCCGGCCCGCAGCGCTGGGCCGAGCTCACGCGGCGGCGCCTCGATGACGTCCCCCAGGGACGTCCCCATCCGCAGGAACAGGGTGCCGAACAGGGGTCCGCTCGCCCCCCCGACGGTGGAGATCAGGGTCATCCCCACCCCGGTCAGGACGGCGCCCGCGGTGGTCGGCTGCGCGGCGTCCAGCGCCGTGACGGCGGCTGACATGCCGCGGTCCATGTTGGCCCCGTGGTCGGCGTCACCGATGGCTGCGTCCAGCTCGGTGAGGTGCTCGCGGTTTTGCGCGATCAGGGTGGCGAACTGCCGGACCCACTGGGCCACCGCCGCCGAGCTGAGGTTCTCGCTCACGTCTCAGGTTCCCCATCGCAGGGCCGGGGTGTTGACCGGGGCGTCCCAGAGCGAGAGCAGGTCGTCGTCCACCTTGAGCAACGTGATCGACGTCCCGGCCATGTCCAGGGAGGTGATGTACGAGCCGACGAGCGAGCGGGCGACCGAGATCCCGTGCTGGCCGAGCAGGGTGCTGACCTCGTTGAACATGATGTAGAGCTCGAGCAGCGGCGTCCCGCCGAGTCCGTTGACGAACGCGATGACGCCGTCACCGGAGGCGAAGGGCAGGTCGGCCAGGATGGGCTCGAGGAGCATGGCGGCGATGTCCTTGGCCGGCGCGAGGGGAACTCTGCGCCGACCCGGTTCGCCGTGGATCCCCACCCCCAGCTCCATCTCGGTCTCGCCCAGGTCGAAGGTGGGCTTGCCGGCGGCCGGCACGGTGCACGAGGTCAGCGCGAGACCCATGCTGCGTGCGTTCGCGTTCACGGCCCTGGCGACGTCGGCCACCTGGTCGAGGGTGCGGTCCTGCTCGGCCGCGGCGCCGGCGATCTTCTCCAGCAGCACGGTCGCCCCGACCCCGCGGCGACCAGCGGTCCAGGTGCTGTCCTGGACGGCGACGTCGTCGTCGACGACCACCGAGACGACGCGGGTGCCCCCCTGGCTGGCGGCCATCTCGGCCGCCATGTCGAAGTTCATCACGTCCCCGGTGTAGTTCTTCACCACCTGCAGGACGCCCGCCCCGCCGTCGACCAGCGTGGTGGCCGCGATCATCTGCTGGGGAACCGGCGAGGTGAAGACCTCGCCGGCGCAGGCTGCGTCGAGCATGCCCAGACCGACGAACCCGCCGTGCAGCGGCTCGTGCCCAGATCCGCCGCCCGAGATGATGCCCACCTTGCCGGGCCGGGGCGGCTGCGCGCGGTGGATGATCTTGTTCGCGTGGTCCACGCTCAGGCCGGCGTGCGCCGCCTCCATGCCCAGCAGCGCCTCTGACACGACGTCGTTGGGGTCGTTGATCAGCTTCTTCATGAGATGGCCTCTCTGGTGATGTCGTCGCGAGTACGCAGGACGCCGGCCCCAGCGTGGGGTGCAATGAGGGTGGGCACGCAGGTCGAGGCCGCCACCGTCCAACAGGCGGTCACCTGGGCGAGCGATCCGACGTCACGCCGTCGCACGCGATCGGCTGCTCGCCGCGTCCGGGCACGTTCCGCTGAGCATCGTGGCCCCCGCACCGGATGTCGCATGGCTCTCGGTCAACTCCTGCGGACGCTACCGCCGCGGTTCGACGCCGCGCAAGGGTGCCGGCCGAGACTTCTCACCCAGGCGGCTCGGCGACACCGAGTCACCACGAACCGGGCACCCGACGTCGCTCGACTGCCCCGTTGGTGGCATCTCGGCGCGGCACACGTCGGCTGCGACGTCCTGACTCACCTGCGGTCAGACCGTGCGGTCCAGGATCAGCCGGGTGGCTTCCTGCGGCGCGTCCCACTGCGGGAAGTGCCCGCACCGCTCGAACCAGTGCAGGACGGCGTCCGGGAACAGCTCGCTCGCTCGCGCGGCCTGCTTCGGAACGGTCACCAGGTCACGGCGCCCCCAACCGATCGTGACCCGGCCCGGCGCCGTCCCGGCCGGGGCGCCCTGCTGCTTGGGGCCTGTGGTCAGCGCGTCCAGGGCGGCGCCGGTGGAGGGGGCGTCGGCCAGCCCGGCCACGTCCGGCAGCACCGTCTCGAGCGAGAGCGCCCAGGGTCGCGCCGACAGCTGGGCGAGCAGCACCGCCCTGCCGACGGGGCTCGCGAGCAATGCCGGCAGCCTGCCGCGCAGCGCACGAACCAAGGCGATCGAAGGCCGCAGGGTGGCCCCGAAGACCAGCAGCTCGCGGTCGCTCCAGAAGCCGCCCGGGTCCAGGGCCACCGTGTCGCCGCCGACCCCCCGGCGGGCGAGCTCGAGCACGATGCGACCCCCCATCGACTGGCCCGCAGTGGCGACCCCGTCCAGCCCCTGCTCGCGGATGAAGTCCGCGACGGAGTCGGTGAGGGACGCGATCGAGACCTCGCCGGGCAACGGTGGCGTCTCGCCGAAGCCCGGCAGGTCGACGGCGATCACCTGACGATGCTGCGCGAGCTGGTCGATGATCGGAGCCCAGGACCGCCAGCCCGCGCCGAGGCCGTGCACGAGCAGCAGCGGCTTGCCGTGTCCGCGACGGACATGATTCAGCGTCATGCCAGGACGCTATCTCGGGGGACGTCGGCTGACCGCCTCACTCGGGCTCGCCCATGGCCAGACCCGCGATGTCGTGCTTCTGGGTGATCGAGGTCAGCTCTGAGACGGTCGGGCACCCGAGGAGGTGGCGCCGCCCCGAGCCTGGGCGGAACGGCTGACGGGCAGTACGGTCACGTGATGCGAAGGTGTCGCGCCGGCGTCGTCCGAGGTCGCCCGGGCACCTCGGTGCGGACGGGCCGCCGGTGAGCACCACGGATCCGACCTCGACCTGGCCGACCGTTTTCTGGCTGCTGCTGGTCGCGGCGTACGCCGTCCTGTCCACCGTGTGGATCGGTCACGACCCCGGCTGGTACGCCTGTCTGGCCCGCCCGTCGTTCCAGCCCCCCGATCTGGCGTTCGGGGTGATCTGGCCGCTGAACTTCCTGGCGCTGTTTGCCGTCGGCGTGTGGGTCACACGGGCGGCAGGTGACGCCACGGCATGGCGGGCGACCGCGCTGCTCGGGGCCTCCGTCGTCGCCGCGCTCACCTGGGCCTGGCTCTTCTACGTCCCCCACCGGCTCTCGGCGGCTGCTCTGGCGCTGGCCCTCGCCTCCGTGCTGACCTGGCTGTTGGTCGCTGTGGTGGCGCGCTCGGTGCCGTGGGCAGGGATCACCCTGCTGCCCTACGCCGCCTGGCTGAGCATCGCCACCGCGCTGGCGGTGCAGTACTCACGGCTCAACTGACGGAGTGTGCCGTTGCCCATGACCACTGAATTCGGGCGTCCAACGGCTCGTCCCCGGCTCAGGACGCCGGCACCGACCGGGGGCTCTGCCCGCTCATCCCGCCGGGGGCGCGAAGAACTCCAGGGCGATGCCGTCCGGGTCGCGGAAGGACACACCGGAACCGTAGCTCGCGTCCACGACGTCGCCGTGGCTGATGCCGAGCTCGTCCAGCCGGTCCCGCCAGCGCAGGAGCTCGTCGCGATCGGCGCACGCGAACGAGAGGTGGTCCAGACCGGTCTGGTGCGCGTCGAACCTGCTGTCGGCGGACTGTCCGGGGTGGGTGTGCAACCCGAGCAGCTGGCCGCCACCGATGGCGAACACCGTGTGGTGAAACCCGCCCGTGGTCTCGTCCTCGTCGAGGACCGGGCTGGAGCCGAGCAGGGTGGTGTACCAGCGGGTGCTGCGGTCGAGGTCGCTGACCGTCACCGCGGCGTGGGCCAGTCCGGGGAAGTCGGCCATGATCGCGTCCTCATCTCGTCGTCGGGGCCATCTGCGTCGCAGCATGCTCCGGGCGGCTGGACGGACGCAACCCTCAGACGGCGAAGGCCGCGAGCTCGCCGGCCAGCGGTGGCAGCACCTTGGCGCGCAGGCGCGTGCCCGACTCCTCGTGCGCCTCGGTGAGCACCTGCCCGTCGGCGTGCACCCGGCTGACCAGGTCGCCGCGACCATAGGGCAGCAGCACCTCGACCTCGACGTCCGGACGGGGCAGCAGCTCGTCGACCCGGGCGCGAAGCTCGTCCAGACCCGCGCCGGTGCGCGCCGACACCACGATCGCCGTGCGCTCGCGTGAGCGCAGTCGGGCGATCACCTCGGGGTCGGCGGCATCGGCCTTGTTGATGACGATCAGCTCGGGAACGTCGTGCGCGTCGACGTCAGCGAGCACCTCGCGCACGGCGGCGATCTGACCCTCGGGGTCGGGGTGCGAGCCGTCGGCGACGTGCAGCACCAGGTCGGTCTGGGCGACCTCCTCCAGCGTGGACCGGAACGCCTCGACCAGCTGGTGCGGCAGGTGCCGGACGAACCCGACGGTGTCGGTGAGGGTGTACCCGCGCCCGTCCAGCGTCTCGGCCTTGCGCACGGTCGGGTCGAGGGTCGCGAAGAGCGCGTCCTCGACGAGGACGCCGGCCCCGGTGAGCCGGTTCAGGATGCTGGACTTGCCGGCGTTGGTGTACCCGGCGATCGCGACGCTCGGCACCTGGTGGCGGCGGCGGTCGCTGCGGCCGACGTCGCGGGCGGTCTTCATGCCGGCGATCTCGCGGCGCAGCTTGGCCACCCGGGTGCGGATCCTGCGCCGGTCCAGCTCGATCTTGGTCTCACCGGGTCCGCGCGAGCCGATCCCCGCACCCGCGGCGACCCGGCCGCCGGCCTGACGCGACATCGACTCGCCCCACCCCCGCAGGCGCGGCAGCAGGTACTCGAGCTGGGCGAGCTCGACCTGGGCCTTGCCCTCACGGCTCTTGGCGTGCTGGGCGAAGATGTCCAGGATCAGGGCGGTGCGGTCGATCACCTTGACCTGCACCACGTCCTCGAGCGATCGGCGCTGAGACGGCGAGAGCTCACCGTCGCAGATCACCGTGTCGGCGCCGGTCTCGACGACGACGTCACGCAGCTCCTTGGCCTTGCCCGAACCGAGGAACGTGCTGGGGTCGGGCTTGTCGCGGCGCTGCATGAGGCCCTCGAGCACCGTCGAACCGGCCGTCTCGGCGAGCGCCGCCAGCTCGATCATCGAGTTCTCGGCGTCGCGGACGTCACCCTCGGTCCACACCCCGGCCAGCACCACCCGCTCCAGCCGCAGCTGGCGGTACTCGACCTCGGTGACGTCCTGCAGCTCGGTCGACAGCCCCGCGACCCGGCGCAGCGCCTGCCGGTCGGCCAGGTCGAGCTGGTCCCCGTCGTACCCGCCCGCCGGCTCGTCCGCGATGTCCGGCACCCGACTGCCAGGCACGAACTGCCGCGTTTCGCCAGACGGTCGCCCCCGACCGTTCGCCGACGGGTCGACACCGTTCGTCGCGTCCGTGGTGCTCCTGGTCAATCGTCCTCCGTAGATCCGGGCCTGAACCTGTGGCCAACCTGACAGGTCAACGCCGACCCGGTCCACCCGATTCCGGCGCACCGCCTTGTCAGCAGAGGTGCGAAGCCCTACTTTTCGAGGCAACGCGGTCGTGGCTCAGAGGCCAGGCCACGACGACGACGTCAGCGATGTGGCGGTGACCGCCACGAGAGATGGAGACCGATGAAGCTCCCCGACGGCGTGCGCATCACCGCCGACCTCGACTCCGACCTGCAGCTGGCCGCGCTGGTCGAGCAGGTGCTGACGCCGCAGGCCCTGGACCTGCTCGCCTCGCTGCACCGCGAGTTCAACCCGCGTCGGCTCGAGCTGCTGGCCGCACGCGACGTGCGCAGCCGGGAGCTGGAGGCCGGCGGCACGCTGGACTTCCTGCCCGAGACGGCCGGTGTTCGCGAGGACACCAGCTGGCGGGTCGCCGAGCCCGGCCCGGGCCTGGCCGACCGCCGCGTCGAGATCACCGGCCCCACCGACCAGAAGATGACGATCAACGCCCTGAACTGCGGCGCCAAGGTGTGGCTGGCCGACCTCGAGGATGCCAACACCCCGTTGTTCGTCAACATGCTGTCGGGCCAGCTGAACCTGCGCCGTGCGATCACCGGCGACATCGACTTCGAGTCCGGTGGCAAGCAGTACGTGCTCGGTGACGACATCGCCACCATCGTCGTGCGTCCCCGTGGGTGGCACCTGCCGGAGAAGCACGTCGAGGTCGACGGCGAGCCGATGTCGGGGTCGCTGTTCGACTTCGCGCTCTACCTGCTGCACTGCGGGCGGCTGCAGATCGACGCCGGCCGCGGGCCGTACTACTACCTGCCCAAGATGGAGAGCCACCTCGAGGCGCGGCTGTGGAACGACGTCTTCGTCGCAGCCCAGCAGGCCGTCGGCATCGACCGGGGCACGATCCGGGCCACCTGCCTGATCGAGACCTACCCGGCCGCGTTCGAGATGGAGGAGATCCTCTACGAGCTGCGCGAGCACAGCGCGGGCCTGAACGCCGGCCGCTGGGACTACCTGTTCAGCGTCATCAAGAAGTTCCGCGGGGCCGGGCGCGACTTCCTGCTGCCCGACCGCAACGCCGTCACGATGACCGCGCCGTTCATGCGGGCCTACACCGAGCTGCTGGTGAGCACCTGCCACAAGCGCGGCGCCCACGCGATCGGCGGCATGGCTGCGGCGATCCCGAACCGCAGGGACGCCGAGGCCAACGACGCTGCCATGGCCAAGGTCCGCGCCGACAAGACCCGCGAGGCCGGCGACGGCTTCGACGGCTCGTGGGTGGCCCACCCCGACCTGGTGCCGATCTGCCGCGAGGTCTTCGACGCCGTCCTCGGCGAGCGGCCCAACCAGATCGAGCGCACCCGCGACGACGTCCACGTCACCGCCGACCAGCTGCTCGACGTCCGCAGCACCCCCGGTGAGATCACCGAGGCCGGGCTGCGGGGCAACGTCAGCGTCGGCCTGCAGTACCTGCAGGCGTGGCTGCGCGGCAGCGGTGCCGTGGCGATCTTCGGCCTGATGGAGGACGCCGCCACCGCCGAGATCTCGCGCTCGCAGGTGTGGCAGTGGCAGAGCCTGGGCGTCGAGCTGAGCTCGGGTCAGGTCGTCACCAAGGACCTGGTCAACACGGTCATCGACGAGGAGCTCGCCAAGATCGAGCAGACGGTCGGCGACGAGGCCTTCGCTCAGGGCGGGTGGGACGCCGCCACCGACCTGTACCGCGAGATGGCCACCAGCGAGGACTTCTCCGACTTCCTGACCCTGCCGGCGTACGAGCGGATGCCCTGACCGAGCACCCCCCCTGGAGGACGGCATGACCACCATCTCGGCGACGACGAGCACGACCTCCGCTGCCCTGGACGCCGTCACCGCGGCCGCGCGCGCCGCGTGCGGTGAGGTGGCGGTGATCACCGACCACGCGCGGCTGCGCACGTACGAGTGCGACGGGCTCACGGCGTACAAGGTGGTGCCGGCCCTTGTGGTGCTGGCCCGCACCCGCGAGCAGATCCGGGCTGTCGTGCGGGCCTGCCACGACAACGGCGTGCCGTTCGTCGCCCGCGGCTCGGGCACCGGCCTCAGCGGTGGCGCCCTGCCGCACGCGCAGGGGGTCCTCATCGTGACCTCGCAGATGCGCCGCATCATCAAGGTCGACGCAGTGGCCGAACGGGCCGTCGTCGAGCCGGGGGTCATCAACCTCGAGGTCACCGCGGCAGCCGCGCCGCACGGCTACTACTACGCGCCCGACCCCTCCAGCCAGCAGATCTGCTCGATCGGCGGCAACGTGGCCGAGAACTCCGGCGGTGCGCACTGCCTGAAGTACGGGTTCACCACCAACCACGTGCTGGCCGTCGAGCTCGTCACGCCGCAAGGTGAGGTGACCACGCTCGGCACGACCGCGCCCGACAGCCCCGGGTACGACCTGCTCGGCCTGGTCGTCGGGTCCGAGGGCACCCTCGGTGTCGTCACCGAGGTGACCGTGCGGCTCGTGCGCCGCCCCGAGGTCGTGCGCACCCTGCTCGCCGGGTTCGCGAGCACCGACGCGGCCGGTGCGGCGACGTCGGCCATCATCGGCGCGGGCGTCGTCCCGGCCGCGATCGAGATGATGGACGCCCTGGCGATCGAGGCGGCCGAGGCCGCCGTCCACTGCAACTACCCGAAGGGCGCCGGTGCCGTCCTCATCGTCGAGCTCGACGGCCCGACCGCCGAGGTCGACGCCCAGTTCGACGAGGTGATGCGCCACTGCGAGGACGCCGGGGCCTTCGAGGTGCGGGTCGCCGCGGACGACGCCGAGCGCGCGCTGATCTGGAAAGGCCGCAAGTCCGCGTTCGCCGCGGTGGGCCGGATCAGCCCCGACTACATCGTGCAGGACGGCGTCATCCCGCGCACCGCTCTGCCAGAGGTGCTGCGAGACATGAAGAAGCTGGCCGACGAAGCAGGGGTGCGCGTCGCGAACGTGTTCCACGCGGGCGACGGGAACCTGCACCCGCTGGTGCTGTTCGACCCCTCGCACCCGGGCGAGACCGAGCGGGCCGAGAACGTCTCGGCGCAGATCCTGCACCTGTGTCTGTCCCGCGGCGGGTCGATCACCGGCGAGCACGGTGTGGGATCGGACAAGGCCAAGTACATGGCCGAGATGTTCTCCGCCGACGACCTCGACACCATGCAGCTGGTGCGCTGCGCCTTCGACCCCGGCGCGATCGCCAACCCGGGCAAGATCTTCCCCACCCCGCGCCTGTGCGGCGAGCGCCCCGGCCGGGGCACCGGCCCGCACCCGCTGCAGCAGGCCGGTCTGGCCGAGGTCTTCTGATGGCCACCGGCACGGCCCTGCTCGACGACCTGGCCGCGCTCGTCGGTGGCCGGGCCCGCACGGGCGGCGACGCCGACCACGTCGGCGGCGTCCCGGCCCCCGTGGTCGCGGCCCCGTCGTCCACCGACGAGGCGGCCGCGGTCATGCGAGCGTGCGCCGAGCACGACCTGGCCGTGGCCTTCCGCGGCCAGGGCACGGCCTTGCACTGGGGCGCCCCACCGCGGCGGCTCGACGTGCTGATCGACACCGCGGGGCTCGACCAGGTCGTCGAGCACGTGGCCGGTGACCTCGTCGCGGTCGTGCAGGCCGGGCTGCGCGTCGACGCGCTGAACGCCCGCGTGGGCGAGCACGGCCAGCAGCTCGCGCTCGACCAGCCGCGCCCGGGGGCGAGCGTCGGCGGCACGCTGGCCACCGCCCGGAGCGGGGCGCGGCGCGTGCACTACGGCGCCCCGCGCGACCTCGTCCTCGGGGTCACGATCGTGCGAGCCGACGGGGTCGTGGCCCACGCCGGGGGCAAGGTCGTCAAGAACGTCGCGGGCTACGACCTGGCCAAGCTGGTCACCGGCGCCTACGGCACCCTCGGCCTGGTCACCGAGGCCGTGTTCCGGCTGCACCCGCTGGCGCAGGCCAGCCGCTGGCTCGCCGTGCGGTGCCCCGACGCCGGCGACGCAGCCCGACGGGC
The DNA here is from genome assembly GCA_046590855.1 of Actinomycetota bacterium. Classification (GTDB taxonomy): domain Bacteria; phylum Actinomycetota; class Actinomycetes; order Actinomycetales; family Angustibacteraceae; genus JACMOY01. Next base: position 2,149 of record JBKJTJ010000063.1, on the reverse strand, counting down.
CCAGCAGCTGGTCGGGTCGCAGCTGACGCCCACGGCCGTCGAGGTGGTGCGCGCGCCGGGCGGGCCCGACGTCCAGCTGCTCGTGCTGCTCGAGGGCACCGCTCACGGGGTCGACGAGCGGACGGCGCCCACCCTGGCGCTGCTCGGGGACGGCGCCGCGGAGGTCGCCCGCGACGCGGCCGAGGTGGCGGCGCTGCCCGGCGGGCCCGACGACGTCCTGGTCAAGGTCGCCGTGCCGCTCACCGGCGTCGGACCGCTGCTTGGCGCCGTCGCGTCCGCCGAGGTCAGCCACGGCGTGCCGCTGCAGGTGCGGGGCAGCGCCGGCGTCGGCGTCCTGCACGTCAGCGCACCCTCAGGCACGGACGCCGAGACCGTCGCCGCGCTGCTGCACGACCTGCGCGCGGCGTCCGCGGGCGGCAGCGCCGTGCTGCTGCAGGCCGCGCCGGCGGTGCACGGCAAGGTCGACGGGTGGGGACCGGTGGACGGCATCGACCTCATGCGCCGCGTGAAGGACCAGTTCGACCCGCAGGGCCGGTTGGCCCCCGGACGCTTCGTCGGAGGGATCTGATGACCAGCACCACCGAGCCCACTCCACTGGGACTGCCCGGCATCGGGAGGCCGTCAGGGCAAGCCGTCAGCCCGGCGTTCGACGCCGACCACCCGCCCTCGCAGGAGCTGATCGACGACTGCGTGCACTGCGGTTTCTGCCTGCCCACCTGCCCGACGTACGTGCTGTGGGGCGAGGAGATGGACAGCCCCCGCGGGCGGATCCACCTGATGGACCAGGCCTCGAACGGTGAGCCGCTCACCGACGCGATGGTCGGTCACATCGACGCGTGCCTGGGCTGCATGGCCTGCGTCACCGCCTGCCCCTCGGGGGTGCAGTACGACAAGCTCGTCGAGGCCACCCGCTCGCAGGTCGAGCGACGCTTCGAGCGGCCACGCTCGCAGCGGCTGCTGCGCGAGGCGATCTTCGCGGTCTTCCCCTACCCGCGCCGGCTGCACGCGCTGCGCCTGCCGCTGAAGGCCTACCAGCGCTCCGGCGCCCAGAAGCTGGTGCGCCGCAGCGGGATCCTCGAGCGCATCTCGCCGACGCTCGCGACAATGGAGTCGGTTGCGCCGCCCGTCGTCGACGACGTGCGGCTGCCGGCCCTGGTGCCCGCGCGCGGCCCCCGGCGGGCGGTGGTGGGCATGCTCACCGGCTGCGTGCAGCGCGAGTTCTTCCCCGGCGTCAACGCCGCCACGGCACGGGTGCTCAGCGCCGAGGGCTGCGACGTCGTGGTGCCTCAGACCCAGGCCTGCTGCGGTGCGCTGAGCGCGCACAACGGCCGGCGTGCCGAGGCACAGGGCTTCGCGCGCAAGCTCATCGACGCCTTCGAGACCGCCGAGGTCGAGCACGTCGTGGTCAACTCGGCCGGCTGCGGGTCGACGATGAAGGAGTACGAGGAGCTGCTCGCCGACGACCCGGCGTACGCGCACCGGGCCGCGACGTTCAGCGCCAAGGTGCGTGACGTCACCGAGCTGCTGGTCGAGCTCGGTCCGGTCGCCGAGCGGCACCGCGTCGACGTCACCGTGGCCTACCACGACGCCTGCCACCTGGCCCACGCCCAAGGGGTGCGGACGCCCCCGCGCGAGCTGCTGCGCGCCGTCCCGGGCGTCGAGGTGCGCGAGATCGCCGAGGGCTCGATCTGCTGCGGCAGCGCCGGGGTCTGGAACCTCATCAACCCCGGCCCTGCACGCGAGCTCGGTGACCGCAAGGCGCAGAACGTCGCGGCGACCGGAGCCACCCTGCTGGTGACCGCGAACCCCGGCTGCCTGCTGCAGGTCACGGATGCGTTGCGGCGCAGCGGAACCAGCATCGCCACCGCCCACACGGTCGAGGTCCTCGACGCGTCCATCCGGGGGGTGGGAGCCGCGCACCTGACCGACCGGGCCTGAACGCCTGATCCTGCACTGCCCGCTGCCGACGACGTCGGCGGACGACCAAGGAACGAGGTACCTCGTGTACAGACCCGTGCTCGACTCCATCGGCGGCTCACTGGCGCTGACATCGATCTTCGCCGCGCTCCCCCTGCTGACCCTGTTCATCATGCTCGGCGCCCTGCGCCTGCGGGCCTGGGTCGCCGCCCTGATCTCGCTCGCCGTCGCC
>JBKJTJ010000393.1:0-29599 GCA_046590855.1 Actinomycetota bacterium | reverse complement strand
CAACGGCGACACCCAGTGGATGACGGCCGGTTCCGGCCTGCTGCACATCGAGGCCCCGCCCGAGCACCTGGTCGTCAGCGGCGGCCTGTTCCACGGCATCCAGCTGTGGGTCAACCTGCCCAAGTCCGCCAAGTGGGCGGCGCCGCGCTACCAGGACATCCGCGGCGGCGACGTCGCGCTGCTCACGAGCGACGACGGCGGTGCGCTCGTCCGCGTCATCGCCGGTGACCTCGAGGGCCACACCGGCCCCGGGTCGACGCACACACCGATCACCCTGGTGCACGCAACCGTCAGCCCCGGCGCCCGGCTCAACCTGCCGTGGCGCAGTGACTTCAACGCCCTCGTCTACGTGCTGGCCGGGCAGGGGACGGTCGGCAGCGACCGTCGTCCGGTGCGCAAGGGCCAGCTCGTCGTCCTGGGCGCCGGCGAGCACCTGCGGGTGGACGCCGCCACCGCCGGCCCGCAGGCCGAGCCCGAGCTCGAGGTGCTGGTGCTCGGTGGCCAGCCGATCCGCGAGCCCGTCGCCTGGGCCGGCCCGTTCGTCATGAACACCCGCGCCGAGGTGCAGCAGGCGTTCGAGGACTTCCAGGCCGGCAAGCTCGGCACCATCCCGGCCGTGCACGGGGCGCCCACCACGCTCACCGAGTCCTGACCCGCTGATCGGGGCGACGGCGCGTCACCCTTGACGCGCCGTCGCCCCGTTCTCGATGAACGGCGCCGCCAGGTCGGTGTTGTCCAGGACGACGTCGGCCGCATCCTCGGGCCGGCAGAGCGCTAGGTAGTGGCACTGCCCCTGGACGTATCGCGCCCAGGAAGGGGACGCGGGGTCCGCGCTGCCACCGTCACGCGCCGCGCCCCGGGGCACCGACACCTCGAACGGCACGCGCACGAAGACCGTGAGGTCGAAGGCGCCGCTCAGCTCGGGACGGTGCAGGAAGATCCCGTCCAGCACCAGGACGGCGTCCGCGTCGACCAGCCGCGCCGGCACGTCGACCGGCGCGTTGCGTCCGACGTCGAACACGGCGGAACGATAGCGACCAGACCCGTTCTCGCCCAACGGTTCGAGCAGCTCACGATGCAGCGCCACGTAGTCGTAGGAGTCCTCGTAGAACCCGCGCGGTGACGACCGGCCCTGCCGGTAGCGCACCGCGGCGGGGTGGTGGAACCCGTCGACCGACGCCCGGACGACCTCGATCCCCCGCCCCCGCAAGGCGTCGGCGAGCTCGTCCCCCAGCACGGTCTTGCCGGCACCGTCCACGCCGTCGACGCCCACCCGCAGCACCCGGCCGGGCCGTCGGCGCCCCGCGATCAGGTCGACGACCTGCCCGATCACGGCGGTGCGCTGCGACGTCGTCATCTGCTCATCGGCGGCGGGCCACCAGCATCCACTGGGCGGCGATGTCGCGGTACGGCGACCGGTCGGCGAGCGCGAGCTCGAGCCGCTCCAGCGCGGCGGCGAAGTCGGGCTCGTCCTTGCGTCCGTCGGCGGTGATCAGGTGGTTGACGCACAGGACGCCGTACCAGGCCTCGACGACGCAGCCAGCGGCCGCGAGCGCCGCGACGGCACGGTCCACCGGGATCCGGGCCACGTGGTGGTCGAACACCCCGGCGTACCTCGTCGCCGACCCGAGCGTCTCGAGGGCGCCGGCGGGATCGAGGTCGCGGACCGCCGTGCTGAGGACGTGGTTCACGGGGTTCGTCGCGATCAGCGACACCACTCCCCCGGCGGCCAGCGGCGACACCGCACGCGCCACCGCCGCTTCCAGGTCGTCGCAGTACTGGACGACGTTGTGGCACAGGACGAGGTCGGCGGGAGCCCCCAGCAGCTCGGGCCAGCGGGCCGGAAGGTCCTCCAGCGTGAGCACCGCCGTCCGGACGCCGTCCTGCTGCCGGGTCGCGTCCAGCATGGCCTCGGACGCGTCGACCACGGTCACGGCCAGACCTCGCTCGGCGAACGGCCGGCTGTCCGCGCCGTCCGCACCCCCGACGTCCAGGACGACCGAACCCGCCGGCAGGGCGGCAGCGTGCCGGTCGAGCAGCTCGGCGACCACGCGGTAGCGCAGGCGGCCCCAGGGCGTCCGCTGCCAGGCGCGCCACGCAGCGACGTGATCGTCGAAGACCGCCGGGTCAGTCACCCGAGCCAGTCTGCCAACCTGCCGGACGCCGGTGCAGCACCACGGGCACCGGGGTACCGTCGTGGTGACACCACACGTGACGGACGGGAACCCTGATGGTTCGGCGAGGACTGACGCGCGGCGTCGCCGTCGGCGTCGCCGCCGGGCTGCTGGTGCCGCTGGCAGCAGTGACGGCTCAGGCCGCCACCACGACGCCGAGCCCCACGCCGACCGCCACCACGGCGATCCCCACGACGCCGGCCACGACGAGCAGCCCGACGACGACGCCGACCCCCTCGACCACGCCGACCCCCTCGGCGACGCGGACCCCCTCGGCGACGCGGACCCCGGCGCCCAGGACCACGACACCGACGGCGACGCCCACCGCGACGTCGCCGACGCCGAGCCCCTCGTCGCCCACCGCCACTCCCAGCGCCCCTCCCCCGCCCGAGCCCGGCGCCGAGACCGCGCTGACCCCCGAGCAGGTGCGCCAGCAGGTGGCCGCCGCGGCCGTGCTGCGGGCCCAGCTCGGGGTCAGCAACGCCCGTTTGGACGCCGTGCTGCGGACGATGACGGGGATCTCGGCGCGGGTCAGCGCTGCGCTGGAGAAGCAGCACGACGCCGACCAGGCCGCCGCGGCGGCCGCGCAGACGGCCACCACCCAGCTGTCCCGGCTGATCAACCTGCACGTCCAGGTGCTCCAGGGGCAGAGCGACCTGGGCCGCTGGGCCCGCGAGGCCTACGCGACCGGCGGCGTCCTGGCCGAGTACCAGGGTTGGGTCACCGCGTTCAGCGGCGGGAGCACCGCGGACGTCGCGCACGACCTGGCCCTGCTGCAGCACGTGGGGGTGGTCAACTCCACGACGCTCACCCAGCTGCAGGGAGCCAGCGCCCAGCAGCAGGTCGTGGCCCGCACCTCGGCCGCCGCCGCCGAGCGCTCCCGCGACGCCCAGGCCGCCGCGACGAAGGCGCGCCAGAAGGCCTCCGCCCTGCTGCTCGAGCAGCGCCAGATGCTCGCGACGCTGCAGGCCGGCCAGCTCAAGACCGTCGACCGTGCCCAGCAGGCCAGCCAGCGGCTCGGGCTGAGCAGCAGCGCCGCCGCCCAGGCCGCCCAGGCCCAGCTGACCGCCGTCCTCGCCGCGCGTGCGGCCGGACGTCCGGTCCCGCTGGATCCCGAGGACTGCCAGGGCCTGGACACCCGCCCGTACGCCAACGGCGAGATCCCGACCGCGGCGCTGTGCCCGCTGTGGGGCGCCCCGGACAAGGTCCTGCGCGCCGACGCGGCCGCAGCGTTCCGGGACCTGTCGAAGGCCTTCGCGACCGAGTTCGGCCGGCCCATCTGCGTGACCGACGCCTACCGCAACCGGGCCGAGCAGGTGGCGGTGTTCGCCGCGAAGCCCGGGCTGGCCGCCGTCCCCGGCACCAGCAACCACGGGCTCGGTCTGGCGAGCGACCTGTGCGGCGGCATCCAGTCCTTCGCCACGATCGAGCACGTGTGGATGCTCACCCACGCAGGGCTGTTCGGCTGGTTCCACCCCTCCTGGGCCGAGCCCACCGGGTCCAAGCCCGAGCCGTGGCACTGGGAGTTCGCCGGCTGACCGGCCCTACGGTGGGCTCGTGCACCCCTACCTGCAGGTCGAGGGGCCCGTGGTGATGGCGCACCGCGGCTTCTCCCTCGAGGGCCTCGAGAACACCATGCCGGCGTTCGGCGCCGCCGTCGGGCTCGGCGTGACGCACGTCGAGACCGATGTGCACGCCACCGCGGACGGCGCGCTCGTGGCCTTCCACGACGCCTCGCTCGACCGGGTGACCGACGCGACCGGGCTGATCGCCGACCTGGACTGGGCCACCGTGTCGCGCGCCCGGGTGGTCGGCGCGCGGTCCAGTGCCGGCGTCCCGCTGCTGGCCGACGTCCTGGCCAGCTGGCCGGACCTGCGGGTCAACATCGACGTCAAGGACTGGCCGGCCATCGGCCCGCTCGTGGACGTCGTCCGGCGGGCGTCCGCGCTGCACCGGGTGTGCGTCACCTCCTTCGACGACCGGCGGACCGCCGCCGTCCGCCGGGCGCTCGGCCCCGGGTTGGCCACCTCACCCGGACGCCGCGGGGTGTCGCGCTGGCGGCTGGGGTCGCTGCTGCCCGGCCGCGCCGGTGAGGTGGCAGCCCGGCTGCCCGGGCGCTCGGCCGTGGCGGTGCAGGTGCCGATGTCGGCCGGGCCGCTCGCCGTCGTGACCCCGCGCAGCATCGACCTGGCCCACCGCCAGGGCCTGGCCGTGCACGTCTGGACGGTCAACGACGCGCCCACCATGCGCCGGCTGCTCGACCTGGGCGTCGACGGCCTGATCACCGACCGGGCAGACCTGGCGGTCGAAGTCACCCGCGCAGCCCTGCGCGGCAGGGCATGATCGGCGCGTGAGCGCCACCACCGAGCCGACCGTCACGACCAGCCGGCGCGAGCAGCGCTCGTGGTACTTCTACGACTGGGCCAACTCGGCCTACGTCACGACGGTCGCGACGGTGCTGCTGGCGCCCTACCTCACGGCCGTGGCGACCGAGGCCGCATGCCCGGGCCTGCCGGACGGCGCCACCTGCGGCACCGACCTGTCGGTCCTGGGGCTGCCGGTGAGCCCGGGCTCGCTGGTGTTCTACGCGGCGACGTTCTCGACGATCGTGTCGGCGCTGCTGCTGCCGCTGGTCGGCGCCGTCGCGGACCGATCGGCGCACCAGAAGCGGATCCTGGCCGGGCTGGCTTGGCTGGGTTCGTTGGCCGCATGCTGCCTGTGGTTCGTCCGCGGCACCAACTGGCAGCTGGGGGTGCTGCTGCTGGTGCTCGCCAACCTGTGCCTGGCCGGCTCGCTCGTGGTCTACGACGCGATCCTGTGCCAGATCGCCGGGCCGGACGAGCGCGACCGCGTGTCCAGCCGCGGGTGGGCGTTGGGCTACCTCGGTGGGTTCATCCTGCTCGCGCTGAACCTCGGGCTGGTCACCGGCCACGACGCGCTGGGCCTGTCCGAGGGCGAGGCGGTGCGGTTCAGCCTGCTCAGCGCGGGCCTGTGGTGGGCGGGTTTCACCCTGGTGCCCTACCTGGGGCTGCGCGACCGGCCGCCGGTCAACCTGACCCCGGTGAGCGGGTCGCTGGTGCGCGAGGCGTTCGGCCAGCTGGCCAGCACCTTCAGCCACCTGCGCGGCTACCGCCACACGATGATGTTCCTGCTGGCCTACCTGTTCTTCAACGACGGCATCCAGACGGTCATCGGGGTGTCGAGCGTCTACGGGTCCGACCAGCTCGGGTTCAGCACCAGCCAGCTGATCGTCACGATCCTGCTCGTCCAGGTCGTCGCGTTCGGTGGAGCCCTGGCCTTCGGTCGGCTGGCCGGTCGCTACGGGGCGCGTGACGTCGTCCTGTGGAGCCTGCTGCTGTGGACGCTCGTCGTGGCGATCGGGTTCTTCCTGCCCGCCGGCCGGTTCGGGCTGTGGCTGGGGCTGGCGGTGCTGATCGGGATCGTGCTCGGGGGCAGCCAGGCCCTGTCGCGGTCGCTGTACAGCCACCTGGTGCCGCGCGGGCGCGAGGCCGAGTACTTCAGCCTCTACCAGGCGTGCGAGCGCGGGACGAGCTGGTTCGGCACGCTGCTGTTCGGTCTGGTGCACCAGCTCACCGACTCCTACCGCCCCGCGATCCTGGCGCTGGTGGTCTTCTTCGCCCTGGGCGCGGTGTTCCTGCGCAAGGTCGATGTCCGCCAGGGCATCGCGGACGCCGGCAACGTGGCCCCCGCCGTCGTCTGACTCTTCCTCCCCCCGACCGCCTTTCCTCCCCCCACCCCGCTCGCAACCGGACATATCGCCCCGCCCGCGCCGGGTGGGGGGAGGAACGCGGGGTGGAGGGAGGAAGGGGTGGGTGTGGCGGTCTTCACTCTCTCTCCACACCGGTGGCGGAACACCGCCTGGTCCTAGCACGTTCTGACCTGTGACGACACGTCATCACACCTCCAGAGGAGGTCGGAGACCATGAGCGACAAGAGCCTTCGCGGCACCCGGCTGGGTGCCCAGAGCCTGGAGAACGACGAGGGCGTCGAGCCCGCGGCCCGACGGGTGGCCGAGTACCACTGCTCCCGCGGTCACGTCACCCGGGTGCCGTTCTCGGTCGAGGCCGAGGCGCCGTCCCTGTGGGAGTGCAAGTGCGGCGAGGAGGCCCTGCTGATCGACTCCGAGCGCCCCACGCCCAAGTTCGTCAAGCCCGGGCGCACCCACTGGGACATGCTGCTCGAGCGTCGCACCATCGCCGACCTCGAGGTCCTGCTGGACGAGCGGCTCGCCGTGCTGCGCGCCGCCCAGCGGCCGGTGAAGGTCAAGCGCAGCGCCTGACGCGCCGTTCCACGCGACCGCCGGTCGTCCCCTAGCGGGGGCGGCCGGCGTCGTCGTCCCCGGGACGGCGAGCGGGTGGCGGCGGGTCGATGACCGAGCCCGGCACCACGGGCCCGCGCCAGGGCGCGAAGCCGCCGAGCAGGCGGCGCTCGATCACCCGGGCCAGCGCCCGACGGGCCAGTGGCCGGGTGACCGGCAGGACGAAGCAGAAGCCGACCAGGTCGGTGAGGAACCCCGGGGTCAGCAGCAGGGTGCCGCCGACGAGCACGAGCGCGGCGTCCGAGAGCTCACCGGCCGGCATCCGCCCGGACGACAGCGCCAGCTGCAGGGCGTGCCACGCCCGGGCCCCCTCGCGACGGATCAGCACGGCACCCAGGGCCGACTCGACCAGCAGCAGGGCCAGGGTCGGCCAGCCGCCGATGCTGCGCCCGACGCCGATGATCACCGCGATCTCGAGCGTAGGCACGACGAGCAGCGCCACGACCAGTGCCGTCAGCACGCGGCTGCGCGGGCGCCGGGTCACCACCGCGTGGCCGGACGTCGGCGCCGCACTGCCGCTCGCACCTGGGCAGCCCGGTGGGCCGCCCCCCACACCGACACCCGCCACAGCGACTCCCGCACGATCGAGCCGCTCATCTTGCTCACCCCGACCTCACGCTCGACGAACGTGATCGGCACCTCCACCACCCGAAGACCCCGCCGGACCGCCCGCCACGCCAGGTCCACCTGGAAGCAGTACCCCTGCGAGGCCACGTCCCCCAGATCCAACCGCTCCAACGCCGAACGGCGGAACGCCCGATACCCCCCGGTCACGTCCCGGATCGGCACGCCCAGCGCCAGCCGCGTGTACGTGTTCCCACCCCGACTCAGCAGCTGACGGTGCACCGGCCAGTTCTCCACCCGCCCACCAGGGACCCACCGCGACCCCAGCACCAGATCGGCGTCCGCCAGCGCCGCCAGCAGCAGCGGCAGCTGCTCCGGGCGGTGCGACCCGTCCGCGTCCATCTCCACCAGCACCTGGAAACCCCGCTCCAGGCCCCACCCGAACGCCTGCAGGTACGCCGCACCCAGCCCCTGCTTCGCGGTCCGGTGCAGCACCTGCACCTGGTCGTCACCCGCCGCGATCTGGTCCGCCACCGCCCCCGTGCCGTCCGGCGACCCGTCATCGACCACCAGCACGTGCGCCGCCGGCACCGCCGCCCGCACCCGCCCCACGATCAGCGGCAGGTTCTCGAGCTCGTTGTACGTCGGCACGATCACCAGCACCGTGCCGGGGTCGACCACCTCGCCCACCGAGCTCACCGAACCTCCGTCCTCGCCATGGGCCCGACGGCGGTGGCCGGGTCGGCCGCGAGCCTAGTGCCGCGCCGACCGCGCCCCGGGCGAGCCGCGACGACCAGGAGCACGAGGCCGAGCAGGGTCAGGGCGGCCTCGGGCCAGGCCCCGAGCCGGTCGCTGAGGGTCAGCCGCGTCCGCAGCGGCAGCGTCGCCTGCATGACCTCGGGGGTGAACAGCCCGGTGCTGGTGAGCACCCGTCCGTCGGGGGCGATCAGCGCGCTCACCCCGACGGTCGAGACGTGCGCGACGGCCCGACCGTGCTCGATGGCCCGCAGCCGTGACATCGCCAGCTGCTGGACGGCCTCGTCGGTGTAGCCGAACGTCGCGTTGTTGGTCTGCACAACGAGCAGGTCGGCGCCGCTGCGCACTGTGTCGCGCACCAGGTCGTCGTAGGCGACCTCGAAGCAGATCGCGACGCCGAGGCGCGCCGGCCCGAGGTCGAGCCGCCCGACGGCCGACCCGGGTGCGAAGTCGCGCGAGACCAGGTCGACCTGGCTGCTGATCCGCCGGAAGAACGCCCGGTCGGGGATGTACTCGCCGAAGGGCACTGGGTGGCGCTTTGCGTAGCGGGCGCCGGGCCCGGACGCGGGGTCCCAGGCGATGGCGGCGTTGGTCAGGCGGCCGTCGTCGCGCAGCAGGACGGCACCGACCAGCGTGGGGACGCCGATCCCCCGCACCGCCGTGTCGATCACCTGCCGGGCGTCGGCCTGGCGGTACGGGTCGAGGTCCGATGCGTTCTCGGGCCAGAGCACGACCTGGGGCGCGGGGGCGCGGCCGGCGGCGACGTCCGCGGCGAGCCGCTGGGTGAGCCGGGCGTGGTTGTCCAGGACGGCCCGCCGCTCGGCGTTGAAGGACAGCCCCGCCCGGGGGACGCTGCCCTGGATGCCCGCAACCCGCAGGGGCGTGCCGGACGTCGGCAGGGGGACGAGCAGGCCGGCCCCGGCGACCAGCCCAGCAGCCAGCAGCGCGCCGACCGCCGGCACGGGCGAACGCCGCAGCCGCAGGAGCGCCAGGGCGACCAGGGCCCCCGCCAGGGCGACGCCGAAGGTCACCAGGGGCGCGCCGCCCAGCGCCGCGAGGGGGCCGAAGGGGCTGTCGGCCTGCGAGAACGCCAGCCGGCCCCACGGGAACCCGCCGTACGGCGTCCGGTCGCGCAGCGCCTCCTGCCCGACCCAGAGCGCAGCGACGGCGACGGCGGCCGCGGGCGCGCGCAGTCGCAGCACCAGCGGCAGTGCGGCGCCGAGCACCGCGAAGTAGGCGGACTCCAGCGCCGACAGCGCCATCCACGGGAAGGTTCCGACGTAGACGCCGGACCAGTGCAGCAGCGGGACCAGGAAGGCCAGGCCGTTCACCAGGCCCACGAGCGCACCGCCGCGCCAGGTCCGACCGGACGCGGCGACGACCCACAGGGCCACACCCAGCACGGCCAGCGGCCACCAGCCCTGACCGGGGAACGCGAGCCGGGTCAGGTACCCCGACAGCGCTGCTAGGGCCAGCGCCCCCGGCAGCGGTAGACGCACCGTCGTCAGCACGGGCTGGTCACTTGCGGATCACGAGATCACGGTAACAAGGCGCCCCAGGGTGGGGCGGCGTCGGTCGGGAGAGCCGAGCCGGTCGGGAGACGGGCGAAGGCCCGTGGTGCCGTTGGGTCCTGCCCGCGACCTCGATGGCCTCGAGCCGGCGGGAGTTGTCTACTAGGCACCACGGACCTGCCCGTGGTCACCCCGGTCTTCGCGGTGCGGGGACGTGACCGGTGGTGCCGGCGCTGGACGGCCGGAACACGACCCCCTGACCCCGGACCCTTCCCCGCTGACCTGACGTCGATCGTTCTCGATGGGCGACGTGAGAAACCTAGCGGCCCCCTCGCAAGCGCTGTCAACCGGCCGCTGACCTGCGAGGACGCGCATCGACGCAGGTCAGGGGCCCCGTGTCGCCACCTGCCGTTCACCGCCCGGTTGCCTGCGGTGCGGCGTGTCGCGCGGACACGCCGGGCGGGTGTCAGGTGGGGACGACCACGGTGCCGGTGGCGGTCGTGGCCAGCACCGGCGGGTCCAGGACGTCGGACCGCCCGGGTGGCCCGTCGGCGCGGGCGCGACACACCACGCGCACCTCGAACTGCAGATCGCGGCTGCGTCGTCCGACCCGCACCAGGGTGGCCGTCACGTCGACCACGTCGCCCGCGCGCACCGGCGCGATGAACTGCACATCGGAGTACGAGGCGAACAGGCCCTCGTCGCCGTCGGTGCGGATGCACATCTCGGTGGCGACGTCGCCGAACAGGCCGAGGCCGTAGGCGCCGTCCACGAGGTCGCCGGCGTAGTGGGCGTGCGAGAACGGCACGTACCGGCGGTGGACGACGGTCAGTCCGAGGCGGGGGTCGACGTCGCTCATGGGGTCCTCGCTGCAGGAAGGGGGGCGAGCGCGTGCACCAGGAAGGAGGCGACCTCGCCGGGGATGGTGCCCTTGCCGAAGACGCGGTCGACCCCCAGCGCCGCGGTGGCCGACTCGTCGAACCGCGGACCCCCCGCGACCAGCAGCGGCGCGGTGCCGGCGGGGTAGGCCTCGCGGAACGCAGCCGACATCTGGGTGGTGTTGTGGATGTGCGCGTCACGCTGGGTGACCACCTGTGAGACCAGGACGGCGTCGGCGCGCTCTGCGCGGGCCCGCTCGACCAGCTCGGGCACCAGCACCTGGGCGCCGAGGTTGACCACCCGCAGCTCGCGGTAGTACTCCAGGCCCTTCTCGCCGGCGAAGCCCTTGATGTTGAGGATCGCGTCGATGCCGACGGTGTGGGCGTCGGTGCCGATGCACGCCCCGACGACCACGAGCTTGCGTCGCAGCCGGGACTTGATCGCCGCGTTGACCTCCTTGGCCGACAGCAGCGGGAACTCGCGCGGCACGACGGTGACGGCGTCGACGTCGACCAGGTGGGTGACCGAGCCGTAGACGACGAAGAAGGTGAAGTCCGGGCCCATCGCCTTGGCGTGCACGAGCAGCGCCGGGGTCAGTCCCATCTTCTCGGCGAGCTGCAGCGCGGCGCCCTCGGCCCGCTTGTCGTGGGGCAGCGGCAGGGTGAACGAGACCTGCACCATGCCGTCGCCGGTGGTGTCGCCGTACGGGCGCACGACGGTTGCGCTCATCGGGTCGCCCCCTCCTCGAGCAGGTCGATCGCCGGGTTCACGTAGCCCGAAGCACGCTTCGCGACCCCGGCCAGGCCCTTGCCGGCGTCCGCGGGCCGCTTCATCAGCCCGAAGGTGCCGTCGCCGATGGCGTTCAGCATGCCGTCGTCGACGATCCGGTCGAGCAGGTCGATGGCCTCGGCCAGCACCTGGCGGGCGCGGGTCTGGATGAACCCGTCGCGCGGCGGGTGGAAGTCCTCGGACAGCCCGCCCGCGGCGTCCATGACGTAGCGGACGTTCTGCAGGGCGAGGTCACGGTCGGACAGGAACGGCGTGACGACGGCCTCGGTCATCATCCCGACGAGCAGGATGCTCTGGCCGGTGAGCGCCCCCGCGAGGTTGAAGAAGCCGTCGAGCAGGTAGCCGCGGAACACGTCGCCGGTCATGTGCTTGGTGGGCGGCATCCACTTCAGCGGGGCGTCGGGGAACAGCTCGCGGGCCAGCAGCGCGTGCGCGAGCTCGAGGCGGAAGCTGTCGGGCAGGTCGGGGTTGATCTCGAACGCGTGACCGAGCCCCAGCTGCCAGTTCGCCAGCCCGGCCTCCTTGGCGAAGAACTCGTTCATCAGCTGGCTGACGGTGACCGTGTGGGCGGCCTCGACCGCGTCCGCTGTCGTGAGGTAGTTGTCCTCGCCGGTGTTGATGATGATGCCGGCGCGCGCGTGCACCTGGCGGGAGAACCGCTGGTCGACGAAGGTCCGCACCGGGTTGATGTCGCGGAAGAGGATCCCGTACATCGAGTCGTTGAGCATCATGTCGAGCCGCTCGAGCCCGGCCAGGGTGGCGATCTCGGGCATGCACAGCCCCGAGGCGTAGTTGGTCAGGCGGATGTAGCGGCCGAGCTCCTTGCCCACCTCGTCCAGGGCCGCGCGCATCAGCCGGAAGTTCTCCTGCGTCGCGTACGTGCCGGCGTACCCCTCGCGCGTCGCACCCTCGGGGACGTAGTCGAGCAGGCTCTGGCCGGTCGAGCGGATGACCGCGATGACGTCGGCGCCGCCGCGGGCCGCCGCCTGGGCCTGCGGGATGTCCTCGTAGATGTCGCCTGTCGCGACGATCAGGTAGATCCACGGCCGACGCGGCGGGTCGCCGAGCCGCGTGACCAGCCGGTCGCGCTCGGCCCGGCGCCGGTCGATGGTGCGGACGCCGGCACCGGCCGCCCGCCGGGCCGCGGCCGTCGCGCGGGTGGCGTCAGGCCCCTCGGGCAGCCGCAGCTTCACCGACCCGCTGGCCGACAGCTGGGCCAGCGTCAGCAGGTCGGGTGCCTCGCCGCGCACCAGCGCGTCCCACACCGGCAGCGCCACCCCGTGCTCGATGCCCACCTGGTCGCGCACCGCGTCGACGAGGTGGTTGACCCACGGGATCCGCTCGGCGTCAGCGCCGGCCAGCCCGGCCATCCGCAGCAGGGCCCGCTCGACCGACACGGTGGTGTGGGTGCGGGCCAGCTTCACGACCGGCGCCCCGGCCTTGCGCGCGAGGGCTCGCGCCGTCCGCACGGTGCGGGGGTCCAGGTCGAGCAGCGGCGCGCGACGGGACGACATGCGGGGAAGATTACCAGCGCACCGCCGTCCTTCCGCCGATTTCACCGTCACGCCGGAAGATCGACGGCCAGACGCATCGTCCCTGGCGCGTGGTCCATCATCAGGCGTGCCCCTTCGCATCGTGCGTGCGCTGCTGGGCCTGTGGGTGCGCGTGGTGTGGCACCCGCGGGTCGAGGGGCTGGGGCACGTCCCGACGTCCGGCCCGGTGCTGATCGCGAGCAACCACGTCTCGTTCTTCGACTCGGTCGTCCTGCCCCTGGTCGTGCCGCGCCGGGTCGTGTTCCTGGCCAAGGCCGAGTACTTCGAGGGTCGCGGCGTTCGCGGCACGCTGGTGCGCGCGTGGTTCGAGGCGATCGGTGCGGTGCCGGTCAAGCGCGGCACCCACGGCGAGGCGATGGCCTCGCTCGAGCTGGCGCTGGGGGTGCTGCAGCGCGACCTCGGCTTCGGCATCTACCCCGAGGGCACGCGCTCGCGCGACGGCCGGCTCTATCGCGGCCGCACCGGTGTGGCCTGGCTGGCGCTGGCCAGCGGGGCGCCCGTGGTGCCGGCTGGGCTGATCGGCACGGCCGACGTCCAGCCGGTCGGGGCCCGACGTCCGCGCCGGGCCGCGGTGACCGTGCGCTTCGCCGCGCCGGTGCTGCCGGGCGAGTACGCCGGCCTGCCCAGCGCCGTCGCCCGGCGCCGGATGACCGACGACGTGATGGACGCGGTCGCCGCCCTCACCGGCCAGACCCGCAGCCCCGACTACAACGCCTCGCCGCCGACCCCCACCCCCTGACGCGGCCCCCTCCCCCGGCACTTGCTGCACTACTGTCCGGGGCCCCTGCAGGGGAGTCGACACTTGGTGCAGCAAGTGCGGTAAGACCCGGGGGTCAGCGCGCGAACACCTGGACGCCGCGCACCACGGTGCGCAGGCAGGTGGGCGCCGGGGTGCCCGGCGAGACGTCGGGCAGGCCGGGGGTGCCCGACCGCGGGTCGGTCGACCAGGCCTGGATCCGGTCGTCCGGGGCCTGCACGACCAGGTCGGCGCGGTCCCACACGGCGTACGTCGCGGGCGCGCCGGGCACGAGCACCCCGCCGTCGTCGACGCCGGCCGCCCGCCAGCCACCGCGGGTGTGCGCGAGGAACGCGGCCCGCGCACTGGTGCGCTGCTCTGGGGTGCGGTGGAACGCGCAGGCACCGACGGCGGCCCACGGGTCGAACGGGGTGACCGGCGAGTCCGAGCCCAGGGCCAGCGGCACGCCCGCGGCAGCCAGCGCCGCGAACGGGTTCATGCCGGCAGCGCGCTCGGCACCCAGGCGCTCGGCGTACATCGACGTCGCTCCGCCCCAGCGGGCGTCGAACACCGGCTGGACGCTGGCGTGCACCCCCAGCCGCGCGAGCGCCGTGATTGCCGTGGCGTCGACCATCTCGACGTGCTCGAGCCGGTGCCGCGACCGGCGCAGGACGCCCTCGCCCACGACCTCGGCCGCCAGCTGCAGCCCCTCGACGACGGCGTCGACGGCGGCGTCCCCGATGACGTGGAACCCGGCCTGCAGGCCGGCGAGAGTGCAGGCCACCACGTGGTCGCGCACCTGGGCGGCGTCGAGGTAGGCGTGGCCGCGCGAGCCGGGGGCGTCGGTGTACGGCTCGTGGAGGGCCGCCGTCCGCGAGCCGATCGAGCCGTCGACGCACAGGTCACCCGCCAGCCCCAGCAGCGGAACGCCGATCCGCGACACCACGTCCCGCGCGCCCTGCTCGTCCACCACCAGCTCGCCGCGGTATGCGAGCACGTCTGGCAGCGGCTCGGCGGCCGAGAGCTCGAGCAGCCCGCGCAGGTCTTCGTCGGTGCCGATGTGCGGCGCTGACATCTCGTGCAGGCTGCCGATCCCGGCGGCGGCGGCGGCCTGCAGGGCGGCGCGCTGCAGGTCGGCGCGCGCGCCGGGCGTGATGGCCGATCGGGTGGCGTCGCGGGCGGCGTGGTGTGCGGCCCGCTCGACCCGGCCGTCCTCGCTCCAGCCCTCGAGGTCGCGAAGGCCGGCCGCCTGGGCCAGCGCGCTGCTGACGACCGCCGAGTGCACGTCGACCCGGGCGAGGTAGACCGCTCCCCCGTACGACGCGCGGTCGAGCTCGGCGCGCGTGGGTGGGCGCCCCTCGGGCCAGCCGCGCTCGTCCCAGCCGTGGCCGAGCACCGGCCGGCCGCCGCCGCGGCGTCCGGCGGCCTCGACCCGGGCGAGCGTGTCGGCCAGGCTGGTGGCGGCGCTCAGGTCCACACCGGCAAGGGCCAGGCCGGTCTCGGTCACGTGGGCGTGCGCGTCCACGAACGCGGGCGTCACCAGCGCCCCGTCCAGCTCGACGACCTCGTCGGCGTGCGGGGCGTGGCCTGCGGCGGCGTCGTCCGAGCCCACCCAGGCGACGGTGTCGCCGGAGACGAGCATGGCGGTCGCGAACGGGTCGGCCGGGGAGTAGACCGCGCCACCGCGGTAGAGGACGCTCATCCAGGCAGTGTCTCGTGGGCCAGCCGCGCGTCGAACAGGGCCCGGACGCCGGCGCCGCCCCGCAGCAGGTCGAGCGCGTACTGCGCGTGGCCGGGCACGTACCCGTTGCCCACCAGCATCGTCACGTCGGCGGCCAGCCCCTCGGCACCCAGCGCAGCGGCGCTGAACGAGGTGGCCATCGAGAAGAACACCACCGTGCCGCCCTGGGCGGTGGCCAGGATCGCGCCGTGCTCGCACCCGGGCACGTCGACACACACCACGGTGACGTCGGCCGGCCCGCCCAGCGCCTGCTCGACCGCCGCGGCCAGGGCCACCGGGTCGCGGGCGTCGGCCAGCGCGACCGCGTCGGTCAGCCCGCTGTCGCGCAAGGCGTCCCGCTCGGCCGCGACCGGGACGACCCCGACGGTGCTCGCGGCGCCCTCGCGACGGGCCGCCGCGAGCGAGAGCGACCCCGACTTGCCGGCGCCACCGATCACGGCGACGGACGGCGGGTGGCCGGCGTCGGCGTACCGGCGCACGACGCGGGCCACCAGGGCCGGTGCGCCGCAGACGTCCATGACCATCAGCGCCAGGCCCGGGGGCAGGTCCGGTGGCAGGACGGCCGCGATCGAGCGGCCGAACAGGATCGCGTGCCCCTGCGCCGGCACCTGCTCGCCCATGCCGTCCCAGCGGGTCAGGCCGTCGGTGATGACCAGCGGGGTCAGCGACAGCGAGACCAAGGTGGCGACCTCGACGCCGACGTGGAGCCCGAGGGGGCTGCTCGGGCCGACCTCCTCGACGGTGCCGATGAGCATTCCCCCGCTGCCGGTGACCGGGTTCTGCATCTTGCCGCGCTCGGCGACGATCGCGAGCACCGCGGCCCGCACGGCGGCCCCGTCGACCCGGCCATCGGGGCCGAGGTGGGCGCCGGCGAGCTGGCGGTAGGACGCGGCGTCGAGATTGAGGGTGCGCACCCCGACCCGCACCTCGTCGGCCGCCAGCTGCGGCGAGGCGTCCAGCACGCGCGCGGCCTGGGGCAGCACCCCCACCGGGTCGAGCACGCGGTGCAGGCCGATCGGCGAGGTCGTGGGCACGAGGTTCCTCCGGTTGTGGCGGTGCTGGTGGCAGAACGTACGGCGTTCACGTCGATCGCCCGGACATCTTCCCGTATGGTGCCAGGTGTGAGCCAGATCATCGAGCAGCCCTACGCCTACCGCCGACGCCCGCTGGTCGAGCCAGACTGGACCCGCCTGCCCGGGTGGCGCGACATCACGGCCACCCAGTGGGCCGACGTCCAGTGGCAGCGCGCCAACTGCGTGAAGAACCTGCGCCAGCTGCGTGCGTTGATGGGCGACCTGCTGGACGAGCGGTTCTACGCCGATCTCGAGCGCGACCAGGCCGAGCGCGCCACGATGTCGATGCTGGTGCCGCCGCAGATGATGAACACGATGGTGCCGGCCACGGGTGTCTTCGACGACGGCGTGATGCCCGCAGCCGGCGAGGACTTCACCGCCGCCTTCTACGCCGACCCGGTGCGTCGCTACATGCTGCCGGTCTTCAGCGACCGACGCACCGACTGGCCCAGCCACCCGTTCGCCACCCGCGACTCGCTGCACGAGCACGACATGTGGGTGGCCGAGGGCCTGACCCACCGCTACCCCACCAAGGTGCTCGCGGAGCTGCTGCCGACCTGCCCGCAGTACTGCGGTCACTGCACCCGCATGGACCTGGTCGGCAACTCGACCCCCACGGTGCCCAAGCTGAAGTTCGACCTCAAGCCGGTCGACCGGTACGCCGCGATGCTGGCCTACCTCTCGCGCACCCCGTCGGTGCGCGACGTCGTCGTCAGCGGCGGCGACGTGGCGAACATGCCGTGGAAGAACCTCGAGGCGTTCCTCATGCGGCTGCTCGAGATCGAGAACGTCCGCGACATCCGGCTGGCCACAAAGGCGCTGATGGGCCTGCCGCAGCACTGGCTGGCCGATGACGTCGTCGAGGGCGTCGGCCGGGTCGCGTCCGTGGCCCGCGAGCGCGGCGTCAACCTGGCGATCCACACCCACGTCAACCACGCCCAGTCTCTTACTCCCGCAGTCGGTGCAGCCACCCGGGCGATGCTGGACGCCGGCGTGCGCGACGTGCGCAACCAGGGTGTGCTGATGCGCGGTGTCAACGACAGCAGCGCCGCGCTGCTCGACCTGTGCTTCGCGCTGCAGGACGAGGCCAGCATCACGCCGTACTACTTCTACCTCTGCGACATGATCCCGTTCAGCGAGCACTGGCGGCTGTCGCTGGCCGAGGCCCAGCACCTGCAGCACGCGATCATGGGTTACCTGCCGGGGTTCTCGACGCCGCGGATCGTGTGCGACGTCCCGTACGTCGGCAAGCGGTGGGTGCACCAGGTGCACACCTATGACACCGAGCGCGGCATGTCGTACTGGACCAAGAACTACCGCACCTCGATCGAAGGCGCGGACGACGAGGCGCTGGCTCGCGAGTACGTCTACCACGACCCGATCTACACCCTGCCGGAGGCGGGGCAGGCGTGGTGGCGCGAGAACGCGTCCGGTGACGACGCGCACGCGGCGGCGTACGCTCAGGCTGCAGCGAGCCGTGAAACCGCTGCGGCGCAAGCCCTGGCGACCGTCTGAGAGGACCCGCGATGACGCTCGGCACCAAGGACCAGCCCTGGCAGCTCACCACGGCGCCGGGCAGCTCGTCGTACGTCATGTACGCCGACGAGCAGGCCGACCCGCCGCTGCTGGTGTGCCAGGTGGGGTCGACGAAGCTGACCTACCAGCTGCGCGCCGTCGAGGACCTCGCGGCGTGGCTGCGCGAGCAGGGCAACTGGGTGCCGCTGGGCGGTTCGGACGAGAAGAAGAACCCCCAGCCGGGCACCGTCGAGGACTGGGGCCGCTCTACCGACAACCCGGTCGGCGGCTGGTACGGCACGCGCAGCGGGTACCGCGGCCGCTTCGGGGTCTACCTGCCGCCGCTGCTCGAGGCTCTCGGGCTGGCCGAGCTGACGCACGACGCTCGCGACAACCGGGTGCGCGCTACGCCGACGTCCTGACCCTGCTGCGCCGCCTTCAGTGGTCTGCGAAGGCGTGCAGCACGCCGTTCTGCGACCCGACGTAGAGCGTCCCGTCAGCTGCGAGGGCCGGGTAGCTCTCGACCGTCGCGTGCACGTCGACGTCGAACATCAGCGCACCACCGGGCCCGAAACCCACGACGTGCCCGGGTGCCGTGCCGACGTACGACCGCCCCTGCGCGTCGACGGCGACCGACGTCCAGATCCCCTTCCCGGTGCTCAACCGGATGGCCGGGGGCCGCGTCGACGTCCGTCGCACCACCACCCCCGTGTCAGCCCGCAGCACGTCCACCAGCCCGAGGTGGTCGCCGACGAAGGCCACGCCGTCCGGGGTGACGGTGGCCGACGAGTACGACCAGTCGCCCTTGGTGAAGCGCCACCGCTGTCGGCCGCGGTCGTCGATGCCGTAGGTGTAGCGGTCGTCGAGGCCGACGACGGCCGTGCCGTCCGGGCCGACGCCGGCCGAGACCTCGAGGGTCGCCGGCGTCGTCCAGCGCCACCGTCGGCGGGCCCGGTCGCCCTCGTCGCGCAGTCCGATCAGCGCGTGGGCGGTACCGACCACCACCGTGCCGGTCGGTGACACGGTCGCGCTGGTCTGGCTGGGCCCCCCCAGGTCCTCGCGCCAGACCACCCGGTGGTCGACCTCGGAGACCTCCAGCGCGAGCACCCCGCCGCCGGCGTCGCTGACGTAGACGCGGCCGTCACCGGCCACCGCGGGCGACAACCCCGGCCCGAGGAGCGACTCGCGCCACAGCAACCGGCCGCGGCTGTCCAGGGCGTACAGCGCCTCGCCACCACCGGGCCACAGCACCGTGCCGTCCGTCAGCACCGCCGCGCTGGTCGAGGGCACCCGCCCGCGGGGTGAGCCGCTGTCGAAGGACCAGCGGTCCGCCCCCGTGGCGGGATCGAGGGCGTGCAGCACCCCGTCGTCGCTGCCGACCAGCACCGACCCGTCGACGCCGATGACCGGCCCGGACCCGACGGCCGCACCGAGCCGGCGCTGCCACCGCTGCCGGCCGGACGTCGGGCCGCTCACCCCCACCGCGACGGCCGAGCTGCGGCGGGCGTCGTGACCGGCCTGGGGCCAGGGGCTGGCCTCAGCCACCAGCGCCCCGGTGCGCTGCACGCTGGCCGCCGACGCCGACCCGTCCCCGAGTCGGTGCACCATGAGCAGCGCGCCGCCGGCCACCAGCGCCACGAGGACGGCGATGACGGCGCGGGCGCGCCGTCCGGGAACGTTGCTCATGAGTCACAGTGCACAGGCCGCCGCGGCGCAGCACAAGACCAGTCAGACGGCGGGCGGACGTGCCTCGTACGGGGTCGACAGCACCACCGTCGTGCGGGTCGCGACGTTGGCCGCCGAGCGGATGCGTGCCAGCAGCTCCTCGAGCTGACCCGGCGTCGCGACGCGCACCTTGAGGATGTAGGACTCCGCCCCCGCGACGCTGTGGCAGGCCTCGATCTCGGCCAGGTGCGCGAGCTTGTCGGGCGCGTCGTCCGGTGCGGCCGGGTCGAGCGGGGTGACGCTGATGAAGGCCGTCAGCGGCAGCCCGATCGCCTCGGTCGACACGGTGGCGACGTAGCCGGTGATGACACCGCGCTGCTCCAGGCGGCGCACCCGCTGGTGCACCGCGGACGTCGAGAGCCCGGTGGCCTTCGCCAGATCGGTGAAGCTCATCCGGCCGTCACGGCCCAGCAGCCGGACGATCTCGCGGTCGGTGTCCTCCATCCGGGCGACTCTACTGGTGCAGGATGGCGGCGTGCTGATGCTGCTGGACTCCGCCTCGCTGTACTACCGCGCGTACTTCGGTGTGCCTGAGTCGGTGACCGCCCCCGACGGGACGCCGGTCAACGCGGTCCGCGGGTTCCTGGACATGATCGCGACGCTGGTGACGGCCTACCGCCCCACCGAGCTGGTGGCCTGCTGGGACGACGACTGGCGGCCGGCCTTTCGGGTCGATGCGATCCCGTCGTACAAGGCGCAGCGGCTCACGCCGACCGGCGACGCCGAGCTGACCCCCGACACGCTGGCGCCGCAGGTGCCCGTCATCGTCGAGGTGCTCAGTGCCCTGGGCATCGCCCGCCTCGGCCACCCGGGGTTCGAGGCGGACGACGTCATGGCGACGCTGGCCGAGCGTTCCGGTTCGGCGGGACGGGCGGTCGACGTCGTCACCGGCGACCGCGACCTGTTCCAGGTCGTGGACGACGAGCGGTCGGTGCGGGTGCTCTACACCGGCAAGGGCGTGCGCAACCTCGACGTCGTGACCCAGCCGTGGCTGCAGGCCAGGTACGGGGTCGCGACCGGCCGCGACTACGCCGAGATGGCGGTGCTGCGGGGCGACCCCAGCGACGGGCTGCCCGGTGTGGCCGGCGTCGGTGAGAAGACCGCCGTCGGGCTGCTGCGCCGGTACGGCGGGCTCGCGGGCCTGCTCGCCGCGGTCGACGCCCAAGACGCCGGCATCAGCCCCGGGCAGCTGGCCAAGCTGGTGGCGGCCCGCGACTACCTGGCCGTGGCACCGACCGTCGTCGACGTCGTCCGCGACGTCCCGCTCGCGGACGTCGACGACACCCTGCCGCATGAGCCGGCTGACGTCCCGGCCCTGGCCGAGCTCGCCGACCGCTGGGGCCTGCGCAGCAGCGTCAACCGTGTGCTCGCCGCTGCGCAGACCGCCCTCAGCTGACCGCGACCGCGCTCCACGCCGCGGCGGTCGCCGCGTACTGGGAGCTGGTGGCACCGAACAGGTCGGTGGCGGCCTTCAGCGTGGCGATTCGGGCCTGCGGGTAGGTCGTCGTGCTCGTCATGTAGACCGTCAGTGCGCGGTACCAGACGGCGCTCGCGGCATCGCGCCCGATCCCCGAGGTGGTCGTGCCGTTGCAGGTGGGGCTGGTGTACGCGACCCCGTTGACGGTCTTGGCGCCGCTGCCCTCGGCGAGCAGGTAGAACAGGTGGTTGCCCACACCCGAGGAGTAGTGCGGGTCGAGGGCGGCGACCGACGTCGACCAGCAGTCGACGCTGCGGCCGTCGCGCGAGGGGCGGTCCATGTACCGCAACGGGGTGCCGTTGCCGTTGATGTTGATCAGCTCGCCGATCAGGTAGTCGCCGACGTCGGCGGCGTTGTTGGCGGTGAACTCGACCATGGTGCCGAAGATGTCGCTCGTCGCCTCGTTCAGGCCACCCGCGTCACCGGAGTAGTTCAGGTTCGCGGTGGCCGAGGTCACGCCGTGCGACATCTCGTGGCCCGCGACGTCCAGCTCGGTCAGCGGCCGGGCGTTGGAGACGCCGTCCCCGTAGGTCATGCAGAAGCAGCTGTCGCTCCAGAACGCGTTGTTGTAGCCGCTGCCGTAGTGGACCCGCGACAGCGCGCCGACCCCGTCGTTCTTGATCCCCCTTCGCTTGTACGTGTTGAGGTAGAAGTCCCAGGTCCGCTCGGCGCCGTAGTGCGCGCCGACGGCAGCGCTCTGGCGGTTCGACGCGCTGCCGGTGCCCCAGACGTCGTCGGCGTCGACGAACGACTGGCCCTTGCCGCCCTGGCGGTTCAGCATGTCGATGGTCCGCTGCCCGCCGCGCCCGCCGTCGGTGAGCGTCGTGCCACCGCTGACTGGCGTGGTGGTGAACGCGACGCTGCCGACGTACACGCCCTGCCCCTGGCCCTCCTTGACCCCCTTGGTCACCAGCGAGACGGCGCCGGTCACGGCATCGACGACGAGCACGTCGTCGTACGGCGTCTGGTCGGCGCCCACGCCGCTCACCGTCGCCCGCCAGGCCAGACGCGCAGCGGTCGCTCGCGCGTCGACCACCCGCTGCGGCGTCGACACCGCGGCGTCGGCCGGGTAGCGCGCCGCGAGAGTCGCGCGAGCCGCCGCGGCCGAGACCGTCCCCTCGCCCGAGCCGGGGACCACCCGCGGTGCGGCGGCCGAGGCTCCGGCCCAGGCGCCGGCCGAGGTGGAGTGGACGACGAGGTCGCCGGCGACGACGGGGAGCCCGCGCCAGGTGCGCTCGAAGCGGACGTGCTCGGAGCCGTCCGCGTCGATGACGACGTCGCGGGGGCTCAGCCCCTGCTCGGCACTGAGCCCGAACGCGGCGCCGTGACTGCGGGCCAGCCCCGTCGCGCGGGCGACCGCGGCATCGCGGCCACCGCCGCCCGGTGCTGCCGCGGCGGACCAGGGTGCGGCCAGGGCGAGCGAACCCAGCACGGCGGCGCTGACCAGGACAGTGCGCTTCATCGGGACCCTCTTCGGTTGGTGGGAGCGCCTTTCGGGCGCCGCAGATGGGACGAAGTGTGCCCTTTCACCCGCAGTTCGACAACCCTCCGTGACCCCCCGATTACTCACCCCTTCCTCCCCCGCCCCGCTTTCCTCCCGAGAACCGCCGTGCTGTGCCCGAGATGTCCGTTTCGGAGCGGGGCGGAAGGCGGAAAGCGGGGTGGGGGGAGGAATCAGGCGACGGCGGAGTGGGCGACGACGCCGCGCAGCACCAGGTCGACCGCGGCCAGCGCGGACCGGCGCAGCGCGACGTCGTCGGTCGAGACGGCCACCTGGCCGAGCAGGTCGACCAGCTGCTTGCACCGGCGGACGAAGTCGCCGGCGGCCAGGTCGGTCTCGCGCAGCACCGAGTCCAACCCCTCACCCCGCGCCCAGCGCTGCATCGCCCACGCCAGGCCGACGTCGGGCTGGCGCTGGGTCGAGAGCCGGTGCTGGCCCTCGCGGTCCTCGACCTCGGCCCACAGCCGCAGGGTGCGCTCGAGCGCCTCGCCGACCGGACCGCCCGGGATGCGCGGGGTCGGGCCGTCGTCGCGGCGCGACTCGTGCACCAGGGCCGACAGGCACGCGGCCAGCCCGGCGGCGTCCAGACCGGCCCAGACCCCCGCTCGCAGGCACTCGGCGGTGAGCAGGTCGAGCTCGGTGTAGAGCCGGCGCAGCCGCTGGCCGTCGCGGGTCACCTGCGTCGCGCCGTCGACGACCCGCAGGTAGCCCAGGTCGGTGAGCAGGTCGCACACCCGGTCGAAGGTGCGCGCCACGGTGTTGGTGCGGCCCTCGATCCGCGTGACGAGGCCGTCGGTCTCGCGCCGCAGCCGCCACCAGCGCTCGCTCCAGCGGGCGTGGTCCTCGCGCTCGGCGCAGCCGTGGCAGGGGTGGGCACGCAGCCGGCGGCGCAGGTCGAGCAGCTCGGCGTCGTCACCCGCGGCCCGCCCGGCGGCCCGGCGTCCGGACGGCGAGGGCTCGGGCACCGCGTGCCGCAGCACCGACGCCAGGTCGCGCCGGGACTGGGGGTTGCGCGGGTTGAAGTTCTTCGGCACCCGCACCCGGGTGAGCGCCTCGACCGGCTGCGGGACGTCGACCACGGACAGCCGGCGCACCTGACGGTCGGCGGTCAGCACGGTCGGTCGCGGGCCGTCCAGCCCCACCGCCGGGTCGGGCTCGAGCACGACGGCGTACCCGGCGCGACGCCCGGCCGGCACCTCGATGACGTCGCCGATGCGCAGCTTCTCCAGGCTCTGCGCGGCCTCGGCGCGCTGGTCGCCCTGGCGGCGCCGCGACAGCTGGGCCTCGCGGTCCTTGATCGCCCGGCGCAGCCCGGCGTACTCGGCGAAGTCGCCCAGGTGGCAGCCCATCGAGGCGGCGTAGCCGTCCAGCGCCTGCTCGTGGGTACGCACCTGGCGAGCCAGGCCGACCACCGCCCGGTCAGCCTGGAACTGGGCGAACGAGGTCTCGAGCACCTCGCGGGCGCGCTCGCGGCCGACCTGGGCGACCAGGTTGACGGCCATGTTGTACGTGGGTCGAAAGCTCGAGCGCAGCGGGTAGGTGCGGGTCGAGGCGAGCCCGGCGACCGCGCGGGGGTCGAGCCCTGCAGACCACAGCACCACGGCGTGGCCCTCGACGTCGATGCCGCGGCGCCCGGCCCGACCGGTCAGCTGGGTGAACTCCCCCGGAGTGACGTCCGCGTGGGTCTCGCCGTTCCACTTCACCAGCTTCTCGAGCACCACGCTGCGCGCCGGCATGTTGATGCCGAGCGCGAGGGTCTCGGTGGCGAAGACGCAGCGCACCAGCCCCCGGGCGAACAGCTGCTCGACGACCTCCTTGAAGCTCGCCAGCATGCCGGCGTGGTGGGCCGCCAGCCCGCGCGAGAGCCCGTCGATCCACTCCCAGTAGCCCAGCACGTCCAGGTCCTCGGGCGGGACGTCGGCGGTGCGCGCCTCGGCGAACGCCCGGATCTCCAGGGCCTCGGCAGGCGTGGTGAGGCGGATGCCGGCCATCAGGCACTGGCGGACGGCGGCGTCGCAGCCCGCGCGGCTGAACACGAACGTGATGGCCGGCAGCAACCCCGCGGCGTCCAGCCGCTCGACGACCTCGGGCCGACCGGGGGTCCCCCGGCCGCCACGGCGCGCCGGCGGGCCGCCGCGACCGCGCGGGCGTCCGGGCCGGCCGCCGCGCTCGACCCGCTCGCGGCGCTGCTCGTCGCGCGCCAGGTCGAGCAGCTCGGGGTTGACGGCGGCCTGGTCGCCGCCGGAGTCGACGAACAGGTCGAGCAGCCGCGAGCCCACCACGACGTGCTGGTACAGCGGCACCGGGCGGTGCTCCTCGACCACGACCTCGGTGTCGCCGCGCACGGTGTCCAGCCACGCGCCGAACTCCTCGGCGTTGCTGACGGTGGCCGACAGCGACACGACCCGGACGTCGGCGGCCAGGTGGATGATGACCTCCTCCCACACGGCCCCGCGGAACCGGTCGGCCAGGTAGTGCACCTCGTCCATCACCACGAAACCCAGGCCGCGCAAGGTCGGCGAGTCGCCGTACAGCATGTTGCGCAGCACCTCGGTGGTCATGACGACCACGGGCGCCTCGCCGTTGACGGTGGTGTCGCCGGTGAGCAGGCCGACGTTGTCGGCGCCGTGGCGGGCCACCAGCTCGCCGTACTTCTGGTTCGACAGCGCCTTGATCGGCGTGGTGTAGAACGCCTTGCGGCCACCGGCCAGGGCCAGGTGCACGGCGAACTCACCGACGACGGTCTTGCCGGCGCCGGTGGGCGCGGCGACCAGCACCCCGCGGCCGCGCTCGAGGGCCGTGCAGGCGCGGACCTGGAAGTCGTCGAGCGCGAAGCCGAGGGTGTCGCGGAAGACGCTCAGCTCGGATCGTTCGTCCTGGCTTCGACGACGGGCCGCAGCGAATCGCTCGGCGGGCGAGGACATGCCCGCAGGTTACGTCAGCCGGTGCCCACCGGCGCGGGCGGCTCGCTCAGCCGGGGACGAGCACCTCCAGCGCCCCCGGGACGAGCTCGACGTCGACCGGCATCGGGCCGAACCGCTCGCCGTCCGCGTAGGCCACGATGCCGGGGGTCGCGAGGCGCACGTGCCGGGCCCGGCGGATCGTGACCGAGGGGTGCGTGACGTGCCGGCCGCTGAACACCTTGGGGAACACCGTCAGCAGCCGCGGCACCGACATCGGCCCGACGACGAGCACGTCGAGCAGCCCGTCGTCGTACGACGCGTCCGGCGTGATCAGCATCCCCCCGCCGTACGCCGGGCCGTTGCCGACCGCGACGAGCATGGCCTGCGTGGTCCACACCTCGCCGTCCAGCTCGATCTCGTAGGGCAGCGGGCGGAACAGCGGCAGCTCGCGGGCGATGGCCAGGTTGTAGCGCATCCGGCCGCGCGGCCAGGTCCAGGAGTTGGCGCGCTCGTTCACGACGGCGTCGAACCCGCCGCACAGGACGCCGACGAACCACCGGTCGGGTTCGCCCGGACGCACCTGCCGGGCGGCGTCGATGCGCCGGCGGTGACCCCGCAGGACGATGTCAACGGCGGCCGGCGCGTCCAGCAGCGGCAGCCCGAGCGAGCGCGCGTTGTCGTTGCCGGTGCCCGCCGCGACGACCGCCAGGGCGGTGACGCTGGCCGCCACGGCGTTGACGCCCAGGTGCACCATGCCGTCACCGCCGACGACGACGAGGGTGTCCAGGCCCTCGGCCACCGCGGCCGTGCACCGCTGCAGGGCTGCGTCGGCCGTCGGTGCAGACAGGTCGACCACGTCGTGGCCGGCGGCGGCGAGCAGCTCGGCCGTGCGGGCCCCCAGGGCGCGCCCCCGGCCCTGGCCCGACGTCGGGTTGACCACCAGGGCGATGGTGCGCGCGCTGCTCACGCGCCGAAGGTAGCGGGCGCCGCCTACAGCGGGCTGGCCTGGTCGTCGGGGATCGACTCGAGGTCGGGCGCGCGGCGCGCCTTGCGGCGGTCGGCGAGCAGGCAGATCGCGACGGCGACCGCGAACAGCAGGCACATCGCGCCGGCGAGCACGACCATCGACGTCGCCTCGGGCGTAGGCGTCGCGACGGCGGCGAACAGGAAGCAGGCGAACACGATGATCCGCCAGTGGCTGAGCAGGATCCGCCCCGGGAGCAAACCGACGAGGTTCAGCGAGACCAGGACCACGGGGATGACGAAGGCGATGCCGAACGCGAGGACGATCCGGGTGACGAACGAGAAGTAGGTCGAGGCGTCGGTGAACGCTGCGCCGCCCTCCGGGATGAAGTCGTACAGGAAGGCGATCGCCTTGGGGAACATGAACCACGCCAGGCCCGCACCGGCGAGGAACAGCGGCACGGCCGCGCCGACGAACGCGAACGAGGTGCGCCGCTCCTTGCGGGTCAGCCCCGGGGTGATGAAGGCCCACAGCTGGTAGAGCCAGACCGGCGACGCCAGCACCACGCCGATGACGATGGCGGTCTGCACCTGCAGGTTGAAGGCGCCGACCGGGGTGTTGAAGTTGATGGCGGCCTGGATGTGGTGCTGCTTCTGGATGTCGATGATCGGCCGGGCGGCCGCCTTGAACAGCGGCTGGTAGACGAACCACCCGGCGACCGCGCCGACCAGGATCGCGATGGCCGAGCGCACGAACCGGGTGCGCAGCTCGGTCAGGTGGGCGCGCAGCGGCATGCGCCCCTCGGGGTCGCGCTGCCGGCGGCGCGGTGCCGTCAGTGCCATCGGATCAGCGGGCGCCGCGGCTACAGGCCGGGGCGGCGCTCATCGGGCGAGCGGACCGGCTCGGGCTCGCGCACGGGGACGCCGGGTGCGACGGGCTCGTCAGCACCGACGACGCGGCCCTCGAGCGGGCCGGTCGGGCCCGCGGGCTTGTCCTCGTCGCGCATCTCCTTGACCTCGGACTTGAAGATGCGCATCGAGCGACCCAGGCCGCGGGCGGCCTCGGGCAGTCGCTTGCCGCCGAACAGGACCAGGACGACGACCAGCAGGACGATCAGGTGCCACGGTTCGAGCGCGCGCATGGGGTTCCCTCCGGGTGA
The DNA here is from genome assembly GCA_046590855.1 of Actinomycetota bacterium. Lineage (GTDB taxonomy): Bacteria > Actinomycetota > Actinomycetes > Actinomycetales > Angustibacteraceae > JACMOY01. The sequence continues at coordinate 2,240 of JBKJTJ010000393.1, read as the reverse complement.
TGGCCCAACCTCGTCAGCGTACGCCTGTCAGCGCCGGGAGCGTCGCGATCGCGGCTGAACAGCAGGTGGCGGTTCGGGATCGAGAAACACGGAGGTGGTGGTCGGCGCACCCGCGTGGCGGTCGACGTCCGCGAGGGCGGCGCTCACCCGTCCCCCGCTGGCCCCGACCTCGCGGCCCAGGGCCAGCACCTGACGGAACAGCCGCCAGCCGAGCAGGCCCAGCGCGGCGGCGGCAGCCAGCAGCAGCACCGCCCAGACCAGGATCCACCACCACATGGCACCACCCTAGGGGCGAGCCGGCAGGGTCAGTGGGCGACCCGGGCGCCGGGCCGCAGCGTCGTGAGCGCGGCCATCAGGTCGTCGGCGTCGGCGAGCCACAGCGCGAAGTCCAGGACGTCGTCGTACGTGACGGGCCGGCCCTCGTGCTCCTCCAGCGCCTCGGCCGGCACGTTCCACCGCTCGACGGCGACGCCACCGGTCTGCAGCAGCGAGACCACGTCGGCGCCCGCGGGCTTGCGCACCTCGTCGGTGCAGGTGCCGCAGGTGAACGCGTAGTACGACCAGTCGGCCACCGTGCACACCACGAGTCGCACCTGGGCCGGGGTCAGCTCGACGTCCCCGCAGCAGGGGCACGACGCCTTGATCGTGGTCATGGTCAGTGGCCTCCTCCGGTGCCCGGCAGGTCCTTCGGTGGCCCGCCGCTGCTCACTGCAGAAGGAGTCGGCACGGCGGGCCCGGACCTTAACCCGGGTCGTACGCCGTCAGCGCCTCGCGTGCGGACGCGACGACGTCCCGTGCCAGCTCGGGCGGGTCGAGCACCGCCGCCGCGCCACCCAGCCGCAGCACCAGCTGCCGCAACCAGGCGGTGTCGCCGGTGCGCATCCGCACCAGCAGGGCCCCGTCGCCGAGCGTCTCGACCGACTCCACCGGGTAGTAGTCGACCACCCACCGGGCGCGCGGCGTGAGGCGCAGGGTGACCACCGCGTCGTCCGGCCCGGCCGCGAACATCCCGGCGTCGAGGTCGCGGGAGCGCGCGGTCGCGGGCGGGGTGCCGTCGACGTCCAGCACCCGGACGTCGACGACCCGGTCGAGCCGGAACATCCGCACCGCCTCGGCCCGGTGGCACCAGCCCTCGAGGTACCAGTGGCCGTCCAGGTGCAGCAGGCGCATCGGGTCGACGTCGCGCTCGGTGGTCTCGTCGCGGTGCGGCACGAGGTAGCCCAGGTGCAGTCGGCGGCCGCGCCGCAGCGCGTCCTCGCAGGCGGTGACGACCGCGGCACCGGCGTCCCGCGGCAGGTCGACGCGCATCGACTCGGCCCCGGTGGCCGCCTCCCCGGCGGCGGCCTCGAGCTTGGCCAGCGCCCGGGTGACCGCGTCGCGGTCACCGAGCCCGGGGACGTCGGCGAGGGCGCGCAGGCCCACGATCAGGGCCAGGGCCTCGTCGACGCCGAGCCGCAGCGGACGCGAGATGACGTCGGCGTTGGCGAGGTAGACGACGCCGTCCTCCCAGTCGGCCTCGATCAGGTCGTCGGGCATGTGGCCCGGCAGCCCGCAGACGAACAGCAGCTCGAGGTCCTTGACCAGCTGCTCCTCGTCGATGCCGAACTCGTCGGCGGCGGCGTGCAGCGGCACTCCCTGGTGGGCGAGCAGCCACGGCACCATGGCCAGCAGCCGAGAGAGCCGGTCGGTGGCCGACTCGCTCACGCCACCGCCGCCTCGAGGACGCCCTGCAGGCGGCGGACGACGGCGTCGCGCAGGGCGGGCGGGTCGAGCACCACGACCCGCGGCCCGTGCGTGACCAGCTCGTCGGCCAGCACCTCGACGTCGTCGTACTCGACGACCAGCTCGTGCCACCCGGCGTCGGCGGGCGACGGGTCGACGTCCGCCGCCCCGGCGCGACGGCGCAGCAGCTGGCCGGCCCCCTCGCGCACCCGCACCCGTGCGCTGCCCCCGCTGGGCTCGGCCCCACGTCCGGCGAGCACCTCGGCCGCGGCGCCCTCGGGCACCTGGTACTCCCCCGGTCGCCCGGCCGGCCGCACCTCGCCCTCGACCCGGGACAGCCGGAACATCCGCGGGGCGTCCCGGTCGCGGTCGTGCGCGGCGAGGTACCAGCGGCCGTGCCAGCTGGTGACCGCCCACGGCTCGACCGTGCGCACGGCGACCGCGCCGGTGCTCGCGGTGCGGTACGTGAACCGCACCGGGACGCGGTCGCGCACCGCCGCCCACAGCGCCTCGAAGGC
>JBKJTJ010000236.1:0-9861 GCA_046590855.1 Actinomycetota bacterium | reverse complement strand
GAAGCCACGCGCGTCAGGCCAGCGGCGGGTCATCCCCGGCAGCCCGTTCAACGTCCCCGACCCCGGGCCCGGCGAGAGCTACGACATCGACGACCAGGTGGTGCACGACCGGCACGGGCTGGGCCGCGTGATCGAGAAGACCGGCGACCACGAGGTCGTCGTCAACTTCGGCTCGACCTGCCGCCGCATCCCGCTGCCCAGCACCAAGCTCACCAAGCTCTGAGCCCCGCCCGATCGCCGTCACCCCATTGCCTCTGTCGGTGGGGGGTGCCACGGTGGTCGCATGACCACACGTGAGACCGCCTGGCCCGCCGGCACCCCCTGCTGGACCGACCTCAGCACCAGCGACCCGCAGGCAGCGGGTGAGTTCTACCGCCAGCTCTTCGGCTGGGACCTGCAGGTCGGCCCGCCCGAGACGGGCGGCTACACGATGGCGCTGCAGGACGGCCGCGCCGTCACGGCGATCAACGGGATGGCCGCCGAGGGCGACACCCCCACGGTGTGGGTCACCTACCTGGCGACGCAGGACGTCGACGCCACGGTCGCCGCCGCCGAGGCCGCCGGCGGCACCTCGATGTTCCCCCCGATGGACGTCATGACGCAGGGCCGGATGGGCATGGTCGTCGACCCCACCGGAGCCGCTGTCGGGCTGTGGCAGGCGGGTGAGATGACCGGGTCGCAAGTCAACAACGTCCCCGGCACCGTCGGCTGGAACGAGCTGCGCACCCGCGACGTCGACGCCGCGCAGGCCTTCTACGCCACCGTGTTCGGCTTCACCTACGACGACGTCCAGATGCCCCCGCCGGGCCGCTACGCGACCTTCGAGGCCGGCGGCCGGATGGCAGGCGGGATGGGGTCGATGCCCGACGGCGTCCCCGACGACGTGCCGGCCCACTGGGGGGTCATCTTCAACGTCGACGACACGGACGAGGCCGCCGCCGCCGTCCAGCGACTGGGCGGGTCGGTGCTGGAGCCACCGTTCGACACCCCGCAGGGCCGGCTGTGCGTCGCGGCCGACCCGCAGGGCGCGTCGTTCTCGATGATGCGACTCGCGGCCGAGTAGTCGAGCGGGCAGCGGGTAGAGGCACGCATGACCTGTGACCTGATCGAGCCCGAGGGCACCAACGCGGCCTCCGCCGAGTCCACCGACGAGGCGGCCAGCACCCGCGGGGGCGGCGACGTCCGCAGCGGCGGGGACGCCGCGGCGATGCCCGAGCAGACCGACGGCGTCGACGACCGTGACCTGACGGGGGCCGGGCCGGCGTCCGACGACCCCGACCCGGCCGATGAGCGGGCCACCGAGTCCGGTCAGGACGGCGGGTCGATGGAGTAGCGGCCCGAGTCTGGGACCATGGAGCACGTGACCCCCACCCCGCTCGCCGACGCCGGGCTCGCCCTGGGCGCGCTCGACGGCCGCTACCGCCCCACCGTGGCCCCCCTCGTCGAGCACCTGTCCGAGGCCGCGCTGAACCGCGAGCGCGTCCGCGTCGAGGTCGAGTGGTTGATCCACCTCACCACCCTCGGCGCCGTGCCAGGGGCCCGTGCCCTGAGCCCGGACGAGCAGGCCGCGCTGCGCCGCGTCGTCACCGACTTCGGCCCGGACGACGTCGCCGAGCTCGCCGCGATCGAGCGCGAGACGGTGCACGACGTCAAGGCGGTCGAGTACTACCTCAAGCGCCGGATGACCGGCCCGCTCGCCGACCTGACCGAGCTGGTGCACTTCTGCTGCACCAGCGAGGACGTCAACAACCTGTCCTACGCCCTGATGGTGCGTGGCGCCGTCCGCCAGGTGTGGCTGCCGGCGGCCACCGCGCTCGTCGACGACGTCGCCGCGCTGGCGCTGGACCTGCGCGAGGTGCCGATGCTGGCCCGCACCCACGGCCAGCCCGCCACCCCCACCACGCTGGGCAAGGAGCTCGCGGTGCTCGCCCACCGGCTGCGCCGCCAGCTGGCCCGGGTCGAGGGCGCCGACTACCTGGGCAAGGCCAACGGCGCCACCGGCACGTACGGCGCGCACCTCGCCGCCGTGCCCGCCACCGACTGGCTCGCCGTGACCCGCTCGTTCGTCCAGGGCCTCGGCCTGACCTTCAACCCCCTGACCACCCAGATCGAGTCGCACGACTGGCAGGCCGAGCTGTACGCCGACCTCGCCCGGTTCAACCGGGTGCTGCACAACCTGTGCACCGACGTGTGGACCTACATCTCGCTGGGCTACTTCGTCCAGGTGCGCGGGCAGGGCAGCGTCGGGTCCTCGACGATGCCGCACAAGGTCAACCCGATCCGGTTCGAGAACGCCGAGGCCAACCTCGAGGTCTCGTCCGCGCTGCTCGACGTCCTGGCCTCGACGCTGGTCACCTCGCGGCTGCAGCGCGACCTCACCGACTCGTCCATGCAGCGCAACATCGGCACGGGGTTCGGCCACTCGCTGGTCGCCGTCGACAACGTGCGGCGCGGCCTGGCCGGGCTGGACGCCGCCCCCGCCGCCATGGCCCGCGACCTGGACGCGAACTGGGAGGTGCTCGGCGAGGCCGTGCAGTCGGCCATGCGCGCGGCCGGCATCGCCGGGGTTCCCGGCATGGACGAGCCCTACGAGCGGCTCAAGGAGCTCACCCGCGGCCGGCGGGTCGACGGCCCGGGGGTGCGCGCGTTCGTCGCCGGGCTCGGGCTGCCGGCCGACGTCGAGGCGCGCCTCGCCGCGATGACGCCCGCGAGCTACACCGGGCTCGCGTCCCGCCTGGTGGACGAGCTCGTGGGCGAGCCGTGACCACGACGCTGCCCCCGGCGTCCGGGATCGACCCGGGGCGTCTCGCGACCTGCCTGTCGGTGCTGCGCGAGCTCGACGAGCTGCCGGTCGAGCACGACGATGCGGTGCGCGTCCGCGAGGCCACTGCGGCAGTGTTCAAGGCCGTCAAGCGGCGCCGCCGCAAGCAGCGCCAGGACGCCGCGATGGCCGCCGACCTGCTCGTGACCGCGGCGACCGCCACCGGCGCCCCCGACCGGATCGACGACGAGACGCGCGGCCTGCCGCTCGGTGGGGGCGCGACCACCGAGCTGGCCGGCACCCTGCACCGGGCCCGCTCCTGCTACGTCTGCAAGACCCGCTACCGCGAGGTCGACGCGTTCTACCACCAGCTGTGCCCACTGTGCGCCGGCCTGAACCGCGCCCGCCGCGAGGCCCGCACCGACCTGACCGGACGGCGGGCGCTGCTCACCGGCGGCCGCGCCAAGATCGGCATGCACATCGCCCTGCGGCTGCTGCGTGACGGCGCCGACACCACGATCACCACCCGGTTCCCGAACGACGCCGCCCGGCGGTTCGCCGCGATGCCGGACGCCGACCAGTGGCTGCACCGGCTGACCGTCGTCGGCCTCGACCTGCGCGACCCCACCCAGGTCATCGCGCTCGCAGACGCGGTCTCGGCGCGCGGACCCCTCGACGTCCTGGTCAACAACGCCGCGCAGACCGTCCGCCGCTCTCCCGGCAGCTACGCCGCCCTGGTCGAGGCCGAGCGCGCGCCCCTCCCGGACGGTCCCCGGCCGCAGGTGCTGGCCCTCGGGCACGTGCCGGGCACCCACCCCGACACCCTCACCGCCGGCGCCCTCACCGCGGTCGTGCCCACCGGCCGGCTCACACCCGACGACCTGACGACCCTCGCCCTGACCAGCGGGTCGGCGTCACTGGCCCGGGTCGCGGCCGGGACGGCGATCGACGCCGCGGGCCTGGCCCCCGACCTGGACGCCCGCAACAGCTGGACCGCGCGCGTGCACGAGGTCGACGAGCTCGAGCTGCTCGAGGTGCAGCTGTGCAACGTCACCGCGCCGTTCGTCCTGGTCAGCCGGCTGCGGTCGGCGCTCGCGGCGTCCGCGGCCCGACGCACCTACGTCGTCAACGTCTCGGCCATGGAGGGCCAGTTCGGCCGCGCGTACAAGGGCGCGGGCCACCCGCACACCAACATGGCCAAGGCCGCGCTGAACATGCTCACCCGCACCAGCGCCGCGGACCTGCTCACCGACGGCATCGCCATGACCAGCGTCGACACCGGCTGGATCACCGACGAGCGGCCGCACCCGACCAAGGCGCGGCTGGCCGACGAGGGGTTCCACGCCCCCCTCGACCTGGTCGACGGAGCGGCGCGCGTCTACGACCCGATCGTGCGCGGCGAGCTGGGCGTCGACCTGCACGGCCTGTTCCTCAAGGACTACGCGCCATCCCCCTGGTGACAGCCTGGTGAGCGGCCGGGGGACGTCAGACTCTCGTCAGCCGCGCAACCCGTGATCCGAGCCGCGTCCGCACTAGCCTTCTCGTCATGCCACTCACCGTGTACGGAACCAGCTGGTGCGGGGACTGCAAGCGGGCCAAGCAGTTCCTCGGCGAGCAGCGGGTGCAGTACTCCTTCGTCGACATCGACACCGACGCCGAGGGTCTGGCGTTCGTCAACGAGGTCAACGCCGGCAAGAGCATCATCCCGGTGCTCGCGTTCGAGGACGGCTCGACGCTGGTCGAGCCCTCGAACGCCGAGCTGGCCACGAAGCTGGGCCTGACCACCGAGGCGAAGAACCCGTTCTACGACGTCATCGTCGTCGGGTCCGGCCCGGCCGGGCTGACGGCCGCGCTCTACACGGCCCGCGAGGGTCTGAGCACCCTGGTCATCGAGCGCGCCGGGGTCGGCGGCCAGGCCGGCGTCACCGAGCGGCTCGACAACTTCCCCGGCTTCCCCGAGGGCGTCACCGGATCGGACTTCGCCGACCGGCTGAGGCAGCAGGCCGAGCGGTTCGGTGTCGAGATCCTCACCGCCCAGTCGGTCGCCGCCCTGGACGTCGACGGCGAGTACCGCTGCGTGCGCACCGGGGACGGGCGCCAGTACGGCGCGACCGCCGTCCTGCTCACCCTGGGCTCGACGTACCGCCGGCTCGGCGTGCCCGGTGAGGAGGACTTCATCGGCGCCGGCGTGCACTTCTGCGCGACCTGCGACGGCGCCTTCTACAAGGGCAAGAAGCTGCTGGTCGTCGGCGGGGGCAACAGCGCGGGCGAGGAGGGCGTCTTCCTCACCCGCTTCTCGCCCGACGTCACCATCGCGACCAACGGCCCGGCCCTGACGGCCAGCAGCGTGGTGCGCGAGAAGGTCGCCGCGAGCCCGGCCATGACGGTGCTGGCCGCCACCACGGTCACCGCCTTCAACGGCGACGGCAAGCTGGCGAGCGTGCGACTGAAGGACACGACCACCGGGGCGGAGCGCGACGAGGCCTACGACGGGGTCTTCGTCTTCATCGGGCTCTCGCCGAACACGGGGGACGTCGAGGGGCTGCCCGACCTGGACGAGGCCGGGTTCCTCGTCACCGACGTCGGGCTGCAGACCAGCCACCCGGGAGTGTTCGCCGCGGGTGACGTCCGCGCCGGCAGCACCAAGCAGGCGGCCTCAGCCGCCGGCGAGGGAGCGGCCGCCGCGCTCGCCATCCGCCGCTACGTCGAGCCGCGCCGCGACCGCGCACCCGACGCGGCCACCGCGGTGGCCTGACCCGGGGCAGATCGCGGGCCGCGCCGGCTCAACCCCGGGGACCTGTGCGCCGATCGTCTCTCGGAGGCCGAGCGCGAGGAGGGACGACGACGATGCCGTGGTCAGCCCGTTCGGCGACCCCGGCGACCCCGGCGTCTCCGACGAGCCTCTCGGCCGCCGTCGACCACGGGATGCGCGCGGTCATCGCCGGAGCCCTGGTGATCAGCGTGCTGCTCATCGCGCTGCTGGGCTGGATCGCCCTGGCGTCCGCGCCACGCATCGCGCGCTACGAGGGTGGTCTGCTGGCGCTGCAGGACGGCCACGCCGCGATGCTCGACCAGGAGACCGGCCTGCGGGCGTTCCTCGCGACCGGCGACCAGATCTACCTGGTGCGGTACACCAGGGGTCGCGGCGACCTGGCCCGCACTGACGCCCGGCTGCTCGCCGTCGCCTCCGACCCCCGGCTGACCCGCCGCGTCGTCGCGGTGCGGATCAGCCAGCAGCAGTGGACGGACGACTGGGCCAGCCCCGCTGCCTCCGGGACGCAGTCCCGGCCCGGTGACGTCGCGGCCCAGAACGACTACCTGCGGGCCGGCAAGGTGCTGTTCGACCGGTACCGGGCCGTCCAGCAGGACGCCGTCACCAGCACCCGGTCGGTGCTGATGGCAGCCCGCCGCACCCAGGACGTCGTGCTGTTCGCGGTGCTCGCCGCCGTGGTGCTGGTGGCGGTCGGCACCGTCGTGGTGAGCATCGGGCGCCGCAACGCGCTGCGACGCGACGTCGTAGGGCCCGTGCAGGCCGTGCTGGCGGGCCTGCACGCCGTGAGTCGGGGCGACCTGGACCACCACGTCAGCTCACCGGGGCCGATGGAGCTGGTCGAGGTCATCGAGGGTCTGAACACGATGACCACCGCGCTGCACCTGGCCCGCTCGGCCGCCGCCGACCGCGACCAGGTCATCGAGGCCCAGAACGCGCGGTTGCAGGGGATCCTGTCGATGGTCCGTGAGATCGGCGGCAGCCTGAACCTGCGGTACGTGCTGACGGCGATCACCGACGCCGCCATCGGCATCGCCTCGGTCGACCGGGTGGCCGTGTGGCTGGTCACCGACGACGGGCTCGGCATCGAGTCGCGGTGGGACTCCGCGGCCGGCGGCCCGCCGGCGGGCGCGACCCCGGTCGACCTGGGCGTGGGCGTCGTCGGGCGCGCCGCGAAGTACGGTCGCGCCGCCCACGGGACGCCGGGCGAGCCGAACGGCAGGACCAGCACCGCGGTCCCGCTGGTCGTCGGTGCCCGGATCATCGGCGTCCTCGAGCTGGGGCTGGCCCCCGGCGTGCGGCTCGGCGACGAGCAGCTCGAGATCATCGAGACCCTGTCCATCCACGCGGCGACCGCGATCGAGGCGGCCCGTCTGCACGAGGGCGCCGAGCACGCCAGTGAGCACGACCCGCTCACCCGTCTGGCCAACCGCCGGCGGCTGACGACCGACCTGGCGCAGGAGGTCGAGCGCAGCCTGCGCTACGGCCGGCCGCTCGCCTTCCTGATGCTCGACCTCGACCACTTCAAGACGATCAACGACACCCACGGGCACGCCCGCGGTGACGACGTCCTGCAGGACGTCGCCGCGCTGATCACCGACCTGCTGCGCTCGACCGACACGGCCTACCGCTACGGCGGCGAGGAGATCGCCGTCCTGGTGCGCGAGAGCGACGCCGCGTGCGCGCAGGTGCTGGCCGAGCGGCTGCGCTCGCAGATCGAGGCCACCTTCAGCGGCCAGGGCGAGACCGGCGTGACCGCGTCGATCGGTGTCGCCGCCATGCCGACGCACGCAGCCTCCGCCCAGGGCCTGATCGAGGCCGCAGACACCGCGATGTACGCCGCCAAAGCCCAGGGCCGCAACCGGGTGGCGGTCTCGGGGGGCGCTGCGGCGGTGGCGGTGGTGGCGGCGAAGGGCTAGACGACGACCAGACCGCTCGCGGTCTGGAACGTGCACGACAGCAGACCCGGGGTGCCGTGCGGTGCCACGAAGGTGAACTCCACCTCGGTCGAGGTGTAGTCGGCGGGCAGACCCAGCCAGTCGGTGACCCGGGCGCGGTCGCCGGCGATCTGCAGCCCGACCAGCGTCACCGAGGACGGACCCGCGGCCGACGGGTGCAGGGCGCCGCCGGTCTCCCAGCGGGTGAGGAACGGCAGCTGCGGGTCGGACATCAGCCCCTTGATCCCCAGCTGACGCCAGTGCAGCTCGGTGCCGTCCGGCAGCCTCCGGTTTCCTGGGGCGGCCTCGCGGCCGAGCCGCTTCTCGTGCGGGGCCATGTCGTCGACCGCCACGCACCAGCCGAGCCAGCCCCCGCCGTCCGCCGAGCGGGCGCGCACGGCCTGGCCGAACGGCGCCTTGTCCGATGCCGGATGGTCGAGCACCTCGACGACCTCGACGTAGCGTCCCTGCGTGAGCGGCAGCACCATGTTGCGGGTGCCGAACCGCGGGTGCACACCCCCGTCGAGCGCGGTCACGCCCAGGGCATCGGACAGGCGGGCCGCGGTCTGGCGCAGTCCCCCGGTCTCGGCGGCGTAGGACACGTGGTCGACTCGCATGCCTCGATCGTGGCACACCGTTCGGGGCAGTCCGCACCGCCGTCCAGCGACCCCACTCCCGCCGGTCTACGGTGGTGCCCACGACCGCACGCACCGCTCGCTCAGAAGGGATCGTCAGGTGTCCTCCGCCGTCGCGGTGCCAGCCGCCGAGCCGCCGGTGGGAACCCCTCGTGGCGAGTGGGCGCTGCGCCCCGAGCCGCAGAGCGCTCGCCTGGCGCGCCGGCTGGTGTCCCAGGCGATCGAGGGCGGAGCGGACCAGGTGCGCCGGCGCGCCGCGCTGGTCACCAGCGAGCTGGTCGCCAACGGCCTGCGTCACGCCCGCGGCGGCCTGGTGCTCTCGGTGCACCGGCTGCCGCACGGGTGGGTGGTGGCGGTGGCGGACGACAGCCCAGCCCCGCCGGTGGTCCGCGAGGTCGGCCAGCTCAGCGAGGCCGGGCGCGGGCTGATGATCGTCGGTCGGGTCAGCGACACCCTCGGCTGGGCGCGCACGCCGACCGGCAAGGTGGTCTGGGCGATGGTCGGGTCGGGCTGACCCGCCCGGCCCCGCTGGACGGCGGGTCAGTCGACGCCGAGCTCGACCACCCGCGCGGCGATGTCGACCAGCTTGACGTTCATCCGCGAGGACGTCGTGCGCAGCAGCGCGAACGCCTGGTCGGCGTCGACCCGGTGGGCGGCCATCAGCAAACCCACCGCCTTGCCGATCTCGCGGTTGCTCGCCAGGCCCTGCTGCAGCTGCTCGGCCCGCTGGTGCTGGGTGGCGGCCGTGACCGCGACCGAGGCGAAGGCCGCGAGCACGGCGCCGGCGTCCGCGGAGGCGGCGTCCAGGGCGCCAGGGGTGTCGGAGAAGACGTTGAGCGCGCCGGTCTTGCGTCCCTCGATCAGCAGCCGGTAGCCGATCATCCCGCGCACCGGGGTGGTGGCCAGGACCTTCTCGGCCAGCCGCGGCCACTGCGACTGCGTCCGGATGTCGCTGTCCATCTGGAAGGAGTCCTCCACGATGGCATCCACGCAGGGTCCGTCCCCGAGCTCGCGCTCGTATCCGTCCACCAGTCGGGCGACGTCGTCGGTCGCCGCCACGGTGGTGAACTCGCCCTTGATGAGCATCGCCACGGTCGCGTGGTCGCACCCGGGGATCAGGTCGACCGCGGCCTCGACGATGGCCTGCAGCACCGCCGGGACGTCGGGAGCCGTGTAGACCAGCGACGCGAGACGGTCGAACGCGGCGGTGGTCTCGGCGCTGGGGCTGATGCTCACGGGGCCAGTGTCCCGGGCTCACCGGCAGGCACGCAACGCCGGAGGCTTGCGCGGGGGCCGTTACCGCGCCACGTCGACGATGCCGTACTCGTGGATCTTGCGGTAGACCGTGGCCCGTGAGACGCCGAGCCGGGCAGCCGCCCGCGTCTTGTCGCCGGCACTGTCTGCCAGCGCCTGCACGACGGCGTCACGCTCGAGGGACTCCAGCACCGTGAGCCGGCGTCGGCAGACCGTGCGCACCGCAGCCGGCAGCTCCTCGGCGGTGATCGCGCCGCTGCGGCGGTGCCGCACCAGGTCGCGCAGCATCTCGAGCAGCTCGGCGGTGTTGCCGGGCCAGGTGCCGCGCGACAGCACCTTCATCGCCTCGCTCGAGCAGCTGACCTGCTCACCTTGACCGAGCCGCCCGAGGAAGAAGGCGACGAGCAGCTCGAGGTCCTCCAGGTGCAGCCGCAGCGGTGGCACCTCGACGGTGCGCGGCATCAGCCGAAGCACCCGCGCGAGCTCGGGCCCGACGTGGGTGTC
>JBKJTJ010000209.1:0-7182 GCA_046590855.1 Actinomycetota bacterium | reverse complement strand
CCCGGGGGACTCCGTGGTGCACGAGGGACGCCTGTCTGCGGTGCTGAGCGACTTCGCCCGGACGATGGCCACGGACTTCCCGATCCAGTCGATCCTGGACCACCTGGTCGAGCGGATCGTCGAGATCCTGCCGATCACCTCCGCCGGCGTCACCCTCATCTCGGCCGGCGTGGCACCGCACTACGTCGCGGCCTCGGACGCGGCCGCGCTGCGCTTCGAGCGGCTGCAGACCCAGATCGAGCAGGGGCCGTGCATCAGCGCGTTCGAGACGGGTGAGGCCGTCACGGTGCCGGACCTGGCCGTGGACGACCGGTTCCCCCAGTTCGCTCCCGCGGCCGTCGCGTCAGGGCTGGCCGCCGTGTTCACCTTCCCGCTGCGCCACGGCGCCGGCCGCCTCGGCGCCCTCGACCTGTACCGGGACGTCGCGGGTCCACTGGACGCCGAGGACATGGGCGCCGCCCAGACGCTCGCCGACGTCGCCGCTGCGTACCTGCTGAACGCCCGGGCTCGCGAGCAGGCCCGCGAGACCTCCGACCAGTTCCGGCACAACGCGCTGCACGACCCGCTGACCGGTCTGGGCAACCGGGCCCTGCTGCAGCAGCGGCTCGAGCACGCCGCCGGTCGCGCGCTGAGCTCGGGTGCCAGCACGGCCGTGCTGTTCGCCGACCTCGACCGGTTCAAGCGCGTCAACGACACCCACGGTCACGCGGTCGGTGACGAGCTGCTGCAGGCCGTGGCCCGACGCCTGGTCGGCCTGGTCCGCCCCGGCGACACCCTCGCCCGGGTCGCCGGCGACGAGTTCGTCTTCCTGTGCGAGGGCCTGCGCGGCGCCCAGGACGTCGAGGGCCTGGCCAGTCGGGTCGACCACGCCTTCGCCGTGCCGTTCGTGCTCTCGGGGATCGAGCTGCGGATCACGGCGAGCGTCGGCGTGGCGGTCGCGGGCCCGGGTGAGGACGTCTCGAGCCGCCTGGTGACGACCGCCGACAGCGCCATGTACCAGGCCAAGGCCAAGGGAGGCGCCACCCACCAGGTCATCGACCTGCGCGAGGCGGAGCAGCGCGGAGATCAGGACGATCTCGAGCGTGACCTGCAGCTGGCCCTCGGCCGCGAGCAGCTGCAGGTGGCCTACCAGCCGATCGTGCGGGTGCCGGACGGCAGGGTCGTCGGCGTCGAGGCGCTGCTGCGCTGGGACCACCCCGTGCGGGGGCCGGTGAAGCCGCTGCAGATGGTGGGGGTGGCCGAGCGCAGCCGGTTGATCCTGGACATCGGCGCGTGGGTGCTCGAGCGCAGCTGCCGCGACCGGCAGCGCTGGCTGCGCGAGCACCCGCACTCGCCGCTGGATGTCGCCGTGAACGTCTCGGCCCGCCAGCTGATGGACCGCGAGTTCGTCGCGACGGTCTCCAGCGTGCTGGTCCGCACGGGCGTGGACCCCAGCGCGCTGGTGCTGGAGATGACCGAGACCATCCTGCTCGAGGACAGCGCGCGCGCCCTGACGGTCCTGAACGACCTGCGCGACCTGGGCATCCGGCTGGCCCTGGACGACTTCGGCACCGGCTTCTCCTCGCTGAGCTACCTGCGCCGGCTGCCGATCGACATCGTCAAGATCGACCAGTCGTTCGTCGCGGACATCGACCACGCGGCCACCGGTGGAGCGATCGTGGCAGCTGTCACCGAGCTCGCGCACGTCTTCGGGCTCAGCGTGACCGCCGAGGGCGTCGAGACTCCCAGGCAGCGCGACGAGGTGAGCGCGATCGGCTGCGACCTGGCGCAGGGCTTCTACTTCGCCCGCCCGGTGCCTACCGGTGACGTCAGCGCGCTGCTGAGAGCCCACCCCGGCAAACTGCCACGGCTGCCCCAGCTCCCCGTGGCCGTGCCGGGGGTAGAATCCACTGTCGAGCCCGAGGTGGTGTCGTGAACGCAGCAGAGCGCATCCGGGCGCAGTTCGAAGAGGCCCTGGCCTGTCCGTCCGGAGCTGCTGCCGGTGGTCCCGAGGCATCCGCTGACCGCCTGTGCCAGGCCTGCGTCGCGCTGCTCCCGGTCGACGGCGCCGCCATCTCCGTCGTCCACGACGGCCAGTCGCGCGGCACCTTCGGATCCAGCGGCCCGCTGTCACGCACCCTCGACGAGTTCCAGTTCACCTTCGGCGAGGGGCCGTGCCTGGACGCCCACTGGGCCGGGCGGCCGGTCCTGGTCGCCGACCTGGACGACGCGAGCGAACGCCGCTGGCCGGCGTACTCCCCCGCCGTCCTGGGCCTCGGCGTGCGCGGCGTCTTCGCCCTGCCCGTCGCGGTGGCCAACGCCTCGATCGGGGTGCTCGACCTGTTCCGGCACCAGCCCGGCGAGCTCACCCGGGCGACCTTGACCGGCGGACTGCTGGCCGCCCGGCTGGCGGCCGTGCCGCTGCTCGACCTGGTCGCCGCGCACGCCGACTGGGCGGCGACCACCGACCCGGACGGCGGTCCGGACGCCGGCTGGTCGCAGCTGGCGTCGCTGGAGCGGGTCGAGGTCTACCAGGCGACCGGCATGCTGATGGAGCTGATGGACGTGACCCCGGCCGACGCGCTGGTGCGCCTGCGCGCGCACGCCTTCGCTCTCGGACGCACGGCCAGCGAGGTCGCCTGGGCCGTCGTCGAGCGTCGGCTGACCCTCGACCAGGCCGGCGAGTGGCGTGGCTCGGTGCCCACCCGGAGCCCGCGATGAGCCCCAGCCGCGAGCGCGAGGTCACCGAGTCCTTCGTCTCCCTGGCCGACAGCCTGGTCGACGGGTTCGACGTCGTCGACCTGCTGATCGGGCTAACCCAGACCTGCGCCCAGCTGCTCGACATCGGCTCGGCCGGGCTGCGGCTCGCCGACCAGCGCCAGGTGCTGCACGTGGTCGCCGCGTCCTCGGAGGCGACCCGCGACCTCGAGCTGTTCCAGCTGCAGCGCGACCAGGGCCCGTGCCTGGACTGCTACCGCTCGGGGACGCCGGTCAACGTCCCTGACCTGCGTGGGCAGGCCGAGGACTGGCCCTCCTTCGCCGAGGCGGCCCTGTCCGCCGGCTTCGTGTCGGTCCACGCCGTGCCGATGCGGCTGCGCGACAACGTGCTGGGCACCTTGGGCCTGTTCGGCTCGCAGGTCGGCAGCCTGAACGAGGACGACCTGCGCCTGGCCCAGGCCCTGGCCCACGTCGCGAGCGTGTCCATCGTCCAGAGCAAGATCGCCGCCGACGCGAGCACGGTCACCGAGCAGCTGCAGCTGGCGCTGAGCAGCCGGGTGGTGCTCGAGCAGGCGAAGGGGTCGGTGGCCCAGCGCGGTGACGTCAGCACGGATGAGGCGTTCGAGGTGCTGCGCGGCTACGCGCGCGACCACAACCTGCGCCTGACCGACGTCGCCGCGGCCGTCGTGGCCCGCACCCTGCCCGCCAGCATGCTGATCGACCACAAGCGCAGCCGGCGCAGCTAGAGGTCCGCTCAGTTGTGCATCCGGCGTGCTCGCTGCACACCCGACCCGTGCTGAGGCGTCAGGCGGTGTGCTCGAGCATCGTCTCGAGCGTCCACTCGATCCACGCGCCCTCGACGCTGTCGCGACCGGGTCGGCCCCTTGGCAGCGGCCTCGGTGTTGGCGGGGCGGTGGAGTCGTACGTCGCGCCGGTCGGCGTCCTGAGGGTGACGGTGTGCCCGGCCTTGTCACTCCCGGTGGTGGTGGCTGCCCAGCCGGGCGCTGCTTTGGCGTGGTTGCACGCCTCGCACAGTCCCTGCGCGTTGCCCGCGGTGGTGAGGCCGCCGTCGGCGTGCGCCCGCACGTGGTCGACGTGCCGCACCGGCGCATCTCGCACCACGGGGTGCGGCAGGTCCGGTCGCGCAGTCGGATGAACTCGGCCAGCGCCGGTGGGAAGCACCGGGACCTCGAGTCCATCGCGACCAGCGCCCCAGTGTCCGGCGTCGCGTACAACCGGCGCACCTGCACCGCCGCGTCCGGCCCGGCGCCAGCCAGCTGACGGGCCAGGCCACCAGGCACCACCCCGTACCCCAGCACCTCAGCGGTGTCCTGGCTCGAACCCGGGCCGAGCAGGACCTCATCCGAGACCACCACGTTCACCGTCACCGGCACCCGCGGGGCGCCGCCGTCGGGTTGGCTCAGCAGGCGGGTGGCCAGGGTGTCGGCCATCACCTGACCCCGACCCGGACGTCCCCCGCAGCGCGGGTGGCGCCAGCGGCGCGGGTCAGCTCGGCGTACACCCCCACCCCCGTCGCCACCGGCAGCAGCGCCGTCAGATAGGTCATGGCGTCCGGGGCCGGACGCAACGACACCAACCGCTCGGATTCCGCCCGCCGGCGGCGCGCCACGACAGATTCCGGGTCCAACCGGTACGCCAGTCGGCGCAGCTCACCAACCAGCTCACGCTCACCCCAGCTCACGAGTCAGCACCCGCGCCAGACCCAGATGCCGCTCACCCCGGTGATGGGACTCCCGCCGCGCCAACGCGACCTGCAACCCCACCCCTGCCCCTGCCGATCCGCAGGCACCCCCCTCGCCGCGTGAGCAGCGCGCACCGAGCAGTCCAACGCCGCCGCAGCAACCACCTGCGCAGCCTCGACCCGACACTTCAACGACTCCAGCGCACCCAGCATCGCCACCAGCTCGCCATCGGGCACCCCACGCACGTCGAAGCTGGCAAGCCGTTCACCCAGACGAGTCACATCACGGCGCACCAGAGACGGTGACGTCGCAGCCGGGGGTGAGTCGAACACGTGTTCGATTCTACTCTATGCTCCAGGCCCGCACAAGACCTTCAACCGTCGCCAGCCGAGTCGCTGGTGCAGACCTCAGCCGACTCGGACCGCTCGGCTAGAGCGCGGACGTCCGGGTGAGGGTCGCTGAGCCGAGCACCCGCGTGCCGTCGTACAGCACGACCGCCTGACCGGCCGCCACCCCGCGCACCGGGTGCTCCAGCCGCACCTCGACCTGGCCGTCCCCGACGAGGACCACCTGCGCCGGGACGGGGGCGGCGTGGGCCCGCACCTGGGCCAGCACGGACGTGGGCCCGGTCGGCGGGCCGGCGCACCAGCGGGCCCGGTCGCCCAGCAGCACCCGCACGTCGAGGGCTTCGGCCGGCCCGACCACCACGGTGCGCGAGACCGGCTCGATGTCGAGCACGTACCGAGGCCGTCCGTCCGCCGCGGGACGCCCGATCCGCAGACCCTTGCGCTGGCCGACGGTGAAGCCGTAGGTGCCGTCGTGGCTGCCGACGAGCGCCCCGTCCTGGTCGCGGATCTGACCCGGCCGCGAGCCCAGCCGCTGCGCGAGCCAGCCGCGGGTGTCGCCGTCGGCGATGAAGCACACGTCGTAGCTGTCCGGCTTGTCCGCGACCGCCAGCCCTCGGGCGCGGGCCTCGGCGCGGACGTCGGTCTTGACCGCGTCGCCGAGGGGGAACAGGGCGCGGGCCAGCTGGTCGCTTGTCAGCACTCCGAGCACGTAGGACTGGTCCTTGTCCGGGTCGGCCGCGCGGTTCAGCCGCGGGCCGTCCGGGGCGGCCTCGATGCGCGCGTAGTGGCCGGTGACGAGCGCGTCGAACCCCAGGGCCACCGCCCGGTCCAGCAGGGCGGTGAACTTGACCCGCTCGTTGCAGCGCAGGCAGGGGTTGGGCGTGCGTCCGGCCTCGTACTCGGCCACGAAGTCGTCGACGACGTCCTCGCGAAAACGCTCCGACAGGTCCCAGACGTAGAACGGGATACCGAGGACGTCGGCGGCGCGGCGCGCGTCGTGGGCGTCCTCGGCGGTGCAGCACCCGCGGGCGCCGGTGCGCAGCGTGGCCGGCTTGGCCGAGAGCGCCAGGTGCACCCCGACGACGTCGTGGCCGGCGTCGACCACCCGCGCCGCGGCGACGGCGCTGTCGACGCCGCCGCTCATCGCCGCGAGCACCCTCATACGGTCATCACAGCGTCATCAGCCGGCCCGGCTGGCCACGCCCGCGCCGCGCGCCCGGGCGACGGCCGCGGGCAGGACGGCGAGCGCGGCGTCGACGTCCGCGCGGGTCGTGGTGTGGCCCAGCGACAGGCGCAGCGAGCCGCGCAGCTCGGCGTCGGGCACGCCCATCGCGAGCAGCACGTGACTGGGCTGCGGCACCCCCGCCTGGCAGGCCGACCCGGTCGAGCACTCGACGCCCTGGGCGTCCAGCAGGTAGAGCAGCGAGTCGCCCTCGCAGCCGGCGAAGCCCAGGTTGGCGTTGCCGGGCAGCCGCCCGCCGGGCGTCGGGTCACCGTGCAGGACGACGTCCGGCACCTGCTCGCGGACACCGTCGACCAGGGCGTCGCGCAGCCGGGTCACCCGCTGGGCCTTGGTGGCCAGGTCGGTCACCGCGACGTCGGTGGCGACAGCGAAGCCGCGGACGGCGGGGCCGTCCAGCGTGCCGCTGCGCACCTGGCGCTCCTGACCGCCCCCGTGCAGCAGCGGCGTCAGCGCCGCCCCACGGACGGCGACCAGCGCCCCCACGCCGAGCGGCCCGCCGAGCTTGTGGCCGGTGAAGGTCAGCAGGTCGACGCCGCACGCGGCGAAGTCGACGGGCACCTGACCGACCGCCTGCACGGCATCGGTGTGCACCGGGATGCCGTGCTCGTGCGCCAGCGCCGCGATCTGCTCGATCGGCTGGATCGTGCCGACCTCGTTGTTGGCCCACATGACGCTGACCATCGCCACGGACCCCGGGTCGGACTCGATCTCTGCGCGCAGCGCGTCCAGGTCGACCCGTCCCCAGCGGTCGACCGGCAGCCACACGGCCTGCGCCCCGGCGTGCTCGGCCAGCCACTGCACGGAGTCGAGCACGGCGTGGTGCTCGACCGCGCTGACCAGGATCCGGCGCCGGCGGTCGTCGGCCTCCAGGCGCGCGGCGAAGGTGCCCTTGACGGCCAGGTTGTCGGACTCGGTGCCGCCGGCGGTCAGGACGACCTCGCTGGGCCGCGCCCCGACGGCAGCAGCGATCAGCTCGCGGGACTCCTCGACGACGCGTCGGGCGCGGCGACCGGAGGTGTGCAGGGACGAGGCGTTGCCCACCACCGCGAGCTCGGCCGTCATCGCGGCGATCGCCTCGGGCAGCATCGGCGTGGTCGCCGCGTGGTCGAGGTAGACGGCCTCCGGGTGCGACGTCACGGGGTCGAGTGTAGGCAGGCCCCTCAGCCCTTGGACTTCTCGATCGCGTCGGTGG
>JBKJTJ010000045.1:0-3269 GCA_046590855.1 Actinomycetota bacterium | reverse complement strand
ACGTAGACCAGCTGCCGGGCGGCCTCGAGCTGCATGCCCATGTCGGCCAGCATGAACTGGATGCCCTGGAACTCGGCGACGGCCTTGCCGAACTGCTGGCGCTCCTTGACGTACGCGAGCGCGTGGTCGAGGGCGCCCTGGGCGATGCCGACGGCCTGGGCACCGATGGTGACGCGGGTGTGGTCCAGGGTCTTCAGCGCGATCTGCAGACCCTTGCCGCGCTCGCCGACCAGCCGGTCGCCGGGGATGCGGCAGTCCTCGAAGTGCAGCTCGCGGGTGGGGCTGCCCTTGATGCCGAGCTTGCGCTCGGGCTCGCCGAAGGTGAACCCCGCGTCGGACTTCTCGACGACGAAGGCGCTGATGCCGTGGCCACGCGGTTCGTCCGGGTCGGTGACGGCGAGGACGGTGTAGTAGTCGCTGATGCCGGCGTTGGTGATCCACGACTTCTGCCCGTTCAGCACGAAGTCGTCGCCGTCCGGCGTCGCCCGGCAGCGCATCGCCGCGGTGTCGCTGCCGGCCTCGCGCTCGGACAGGCCGTAGCTGAACATCGACTCGCCGCTGGCCACCGCCGGCAGGTACCGCGCCTTGACGTCCTCGGACGCCGCGAGGATCAGCGGCATCGTGCCGAGCTTGTTGACCGCCGGGATCAGCGAGGACGACGCGCAGCCGCGCGCGACCTCCTCGATGACGATGCAGGTGGCCAGCGCGTCCGCACCCGCTCCGCCGTACTGCTCGGGGATGTGCGGGGCGTGGAAGTCACCGGCCCGCAGCGCCTCGTAGGACTCCTGGGGGAACACTCCCTTGTCGTCCACGTCCGCTGCGTGCGGCGCGACCTTCGCCTGGACGACGGCCCGCACCGCCTCGCGCAGCGCCTCGTGGTCGTCGCTGATCCGGAACAGGTCGAAGGAGGTCACGGCGGTGATGTTACTCGCCAGTCACCTTCGTCGAGGGGCCGGTGACGCGAAGGTCACAGCAGAGCCGGGGCCACCTCGCGCTCGAACAGCTCGATGCCCGACCGGTCGTACGCGGCCTCGGCGAAGTAGCAGATCGCGTACGTCATGCCCTGACCCTGAAGACCCGTCAGGGTCTCGACGATCTGCTCGGGCGTACCGACCGCGGGACCGGTGCGGAACGACTCGACGGTGGCCTCGACCTGGTCGGCCGGCAGCACCTTCGCGTAGTGGTCGCGGATCCAGCCGAGCCGCTGCTGAACCTCGGCGTCGTCGCGGCCGATGACCACGTTGTAGTTGGCCGAGCGGGTGATCGCGTCGAAGTCGGTGCCGACGTCGCGGCAGTGGCCGGCGAGGATCTCGGACTTGTGGGCGAAGCCCTCGGGCGACCCGTCGAAGTTCGTGTACGCCGCGTGCTGGGCCCCGATGCGCAGGGTCTTCTTCTCGCCGCCGCCCGCCACCCACAGCGGGATGCCCCCGGTCTGCAGAGGCAGCGGGCGGCAGATCGCGCCGTCCACCTGGTAGTGCTCGCCGGCCAGCGTGGCGGTGCCGGTCTCCCACAGCTGGCGCATGATCTGCACGCCCTCATCCAGCGCGGCGATCCGCTGGCCGGCTGTCGGGAACCCGTAGCCGTAGGCGCGCCACTCGTGCTCGTACCAGCCGGCGCCGATTCCCATCTCGACCCGGCCACCGCTGATGACGTCGATCGTCGCGGCCACCTTCGCCAGGTAGGCGGGGTTGCGGTAGGCCATGCACGTGCACATCTGGCCCAGCCGCACCCGGCTGGTCGAGGCCGCCAGTGCCGCCATCAGCGACCAGGCCTCGTGGGTGGCCTCCTCGCTGGGCACGGGCACCGTGTGGAAGTGGTCGTAGACCCACACCGACTCCCAGACCCGGCCGTCGTCCGCGGCCTTGGCGACGGCGTGCATCGCCGCCCACTGCTCGGCGGGGTCGATGCCGGCGAGGTCCATCCGCCAGCCCTGGGGCACGAAGAGGCCGAGGCGCATGGCCGCAGGCTACGACGCTCGGGCCCGGTACGCTCCCCGGCATGTCTCTGCGCCTTTCCGTCATCGGTACCGGTTACCTCGGAGCGGTGCACGCCGCCGCGATGGTCGAGCTCGGCCACGAGGTGGTCGCCGTCGACGTCGACCAGGCCAAGATCGACCTGCTCGCCTCGGGCCGGGCGCCGTTCTTCGAGCCGGGCCTGCCCGAGCTGCTCGAGAGGGCGATGGCCACCGGGCGCCTGGTGTTCACCACCGACTACGCCCTCGCCGCCGACGCCGACGTCCACTTCCTGTGCGTCGGGACGCCGCAGCGCGCCGGCGAGTTCGCGGCCGACCTGCGCTACGTCGACGCCGCGTTCGGCGAGCTGGCCAAGCACCTGCACAAGCCGACCCTGCTCGTCGGCAAGTCGACGGTGCCGGTGGGCACCGCCGCCCGGCTGGCCGAGATGGCCCGCACCGTGGCCCCGGCCGGCGACGACGTGATGCTGGCCTGGAACCCCGAGTTCCTGCGCGAGGGCTTCGCGGTCAAGGACACCCTGCACCCCGACCGGCTGGTCTACGGCGTCGAGGACGGCCCGCGCGGCGAGCGGGCCCGCGACCTGCTCGACCAGGTGTACGCCGCGACCATCGCCGAGGGCACCCCGCGCATCGTCACGGACTACGCGACCGCAGAGCTCGTCAAGGTGGCCGCGAACTCGTTCCTGGCCACCAAGATCTCGTTCATCAACGCGATGTCCGAGGTGTGCGAGGCCGCGGGGGCCGACGTCACCGCCCTCGCGGACGCGATCGGGCACGACGAGCGGATCGGCCGCAAGTTCCTCGGTGCCGGCGTCGGCTTCGGCGGCGGCTGCCTGCCCAAGGACATCCGCGCGTTCATGGCCCGGGCCGGCGAGCTCGGCGCCGACCAGGCGCTGACGTTCCTGCGCGAGGTCGACGCGATCAACATGCGCCGCCGGGCAAGGATGGTCGAGATCGCCCGCGAGCAGTGCGGCGGCGGCTTCATCGGCAAGCGTGTCGCCGTCCTCGGTGCCGCCTTCAAGCCCGACAGCGACGACACCCGCGACTCCCCCGCCCTCTCGATCGCCGCCCAGGTGCGGCTGCAGGGCGCCCACGTGACCGTGCACGATCCCGAGGCCATGGCCAACGCCAAGCGCGCGTGGCCCGACCTGTCGTTCGCCGAGTCCGCCATGGCCGCCATGGAGGGCGCGCACGTCGTGCTGCACCTGACCGAGTGGCGCGAGTACCGCGACATCGACGTCGTCGCCGCCGGCGAGCTCGTGGCCGCCAAGCGCATCGTCGACGGCCGCAACGCCCT
>JBKJTJ010000324.1:0-2990 GCA_046590855.1 Actinomycetota bacterium | reverse complement strand
CGCGCATGGGCGAGATCGTCGTCTTCAGTGGGTCCGCCCACCCCGAGCTCGCCGCCGAGATCTGCTCGGTGCTGGGGGTCGAGCTCGCCCCGACCCACATCCAGCGGTTCAGCAACGACTGCCTGCAGGTGCAGCTGCGCGCCAACTGCCGCCAGCGCGACGTGTTCATCGTGCAGCCGCTGGTGCCGCCGGTGCAGGAGAACCTGGTCGAGCTGCTCCTGATGCTGGACGCCGCGCGCGGGGCGTCGGCCGCGCAGATCACCGCGGTGATCCCGCACTACGCGTACGCCCGGTCGGACAAGAAGGACGCACCCCGCATCTCGATCGGGGGCCGGCTGGTGGCCGACCTGATCGCCACCGCGGGCGCCGACCGCGTCATGACGATGGCGCTGCACGCGCCGCAGGTGCACGGCTTCTTCTCGGTGCCGGTCGACCACCTCACCGCGCTGCGCGACCTGGCGGCGCACTACAAGTTCATGGACCTGTCCAACACGGTCGTCATCTCGCCCGACCTCGGCAACGCCAAGCCCGCTACCGCGTTCGCTCGTCTGCTGGGCGTACCCGTCGCGGCCGGCAGCAAGCGCCGGCTGGGCGACGACACCGTCGTCATCGACTCGATCGTCGGCGACGTCGACGGCAAGGACATCATCATCCTGGACGACGAGATCGCGACCGGCGGCTCGGTGGTGCAGCTGCTCGACACCCTCAAGGAGCGGCGGGTGCGGCGGGTGTCGATCGCGTGCACGCACGGGCTGTTCACGGGCCCGGCGATCCAACGGCTGTCCTCGCGCGGCGACATCGACGAGATCGTCACGACCAACACGGTCCCGCAGGCCGGCCACTACGGGCTGCCGAACCTCGAGGTGCGTTCTGTCGCACCGCTCTTCGCCGAGGCCATCGACCGCATCCACCTGGGCGAGTCAGTCAGCAGCCTGTTCTCCGACGTGCCCACCCACGGCTGAGGCGCGACGACCGAAGACCGCGAGGCGCTCGGTCAGCACGTCCTGCGCGTGCAGCGCCCACCAGGCGCACAGCAGCGCCAGGGGCAGCTCGACCAGCACCGCGAGCATCACCGCCACGAGCTGCTCGCCGCCGGGCGCCGACGTCACCACGTCGAACCACGCGTCGACGACGAGCAGGGTGGCCGTCGCCGTGGCGGTGAGGGCGAAGAACCGCGAGCGGTGGTGCGCCGTCCACGCGGTGCCGGCGAGCAGCAGCACCAGCGCGATGTCGAAGCCGGTCCACGCCAGGTCGTAGTGCCGGGCCACGGCCCGCTCGGGCAGCTCGACCGCCAGGTAGACCGTCCAGGGCACCAGGCACAGGGCCAGCGCGGTGAACACCACCCCCAGTCGGCCGGCCAGGGGCGGTCGGCGGGCGAGGGGGTCGCGGCTCACCGGGTCAGCGTGTCACAGGGACGCCGGCCCGCTCGTTGGGCAGGCACGGTGAGCTGCCCGCGGCGCCTGCCACCGCGCCCGCCCAGCCGGGCAGCGGACGCGGGTCGGGGGTCGGTGCCCACCGTCCCTGGACCAGGCCGTAGGTCCACCCGGGCCCCTCGGTGACCAGCCGGTCGACGGCGGCCACCAGCCGGTCGACGTCCGGGCTGCTCGAGCCGACCCCCACGCTCGCGCGCACCGCGCCGTCGGGCAGGCCGATCCGCGCCAGCAGGGGGTGGGCGCAGAACTTCCCGTCCCGGACGCCGATCCCGTGCTCGGCCGACAGGTACGCAGCGACCAGCCCGGGCGCGATGCCGTCCACGGTGAAGGTGACGACGCCGATCGACGACGGCGCGTCGGTGAAGGCCCGGTGCACGCGCACGCCGGGGATCGCGGTGAGCCCGTCGACGAGCCGGTCGCGCAGCCCCGCCTCGTGCACCTCGAGCGCGGCCTCCGGCAGTGCGAGCAGCTGCTCGCAGGCGGCCGCGAGGGCTACCGCACCGAGCACGTTGGGCGTGCCTCCCTCGTGCCTGGCCGGGGCGCAGGCCCACTCGACGCCGACGCCGGCGTCCGGCTCAGACGCGTCATCAGGCACCCAGACCCGTTGCACCGCACCGCCACCGGCCAGGTACGGCGTACCGCGATCGAGCCAGTCGCGCCGGCCGACGAGCACACCGGTGCCGTACGGCGCGTACAGCTTGTGGCCGCTGAAGGCGACGTAGTCGGCGCCACTGGCGTCCAGGTCGATGCGGCGGTGCGGCGCGAGCTGGGCGGCGTCGACGACCACCCGGGCCCCGTACCTGTGCGCCAGCGCGACCACCCGATCGACGGGCAGCTCCTCGCCGGTGACGTTCGAGGCTCCCGTGACCGCCACGAGCGCGGCCGCGCGCTCGCTCAGCGTCCGCTCCAGGGCCGCCAGCGTCGCCTCGACGGTCGCCGCGGTGGGCACGCAGCGGTGCGGGCCGCGCTGCCACGGCAGCAGGTTGGCGTGGTGCTCGGCGTCCAGGAAGACCACGTCGCCCCACGCGGGCAGGCACCCGGCCAGCAGGTTGAGTGCGTCGGTGGTGTTGCGGGTGAACACGACGACGTCACCGGCCCGGGCCCCCACGAAGCGGCCGACGACGGCCCGCGACCGCTCGAGCACCGCGGTGCTCACCTGCGACGCGAACCCCGCCCCGCGGTGCACGCTCGCGTAGAACGGCAGCACCTCGTCGACGCGGGCGGCTACGGCAACGAGGGCCGGCGCGCTGGCGGCGTAGTCGAGGTTGGCGTACCGCACCTGCTCGCCGGTGACCAGGGGCACCTGCAGGTCGGCGCCGACGACGTCCAGCAGGGGGCTGATTGACGTCTGCATAGAATCGTTGTGGCACAGCGGGTTTGACGCCAACGACGTGGCAGCGTTCGGGGACATGACAGCACTCCAGGAGCTCTGGGGCCTCAGACGTCGGGGCCCGCGCTTGCGCCGACACCTCGTCGGCACCTGGTCCTCACCCGGGGCACCCCGCCGCGGTGGGAGGGTTGCCGGCCAGCGAGCCGGGGCTTGACGCTGGCACTCAT
>JBKJTJ010000335.1:0-3816 GCA_046590855.1 Actinomycetota bacterium | reverse complement strand
GGCGACGGTGAGGAAGTACGTCGGGTAGCCGAGGTGGTCGATGACGTCGAGCTCGTCGTCCAGCCGCCGCTGCACCCGGGTCAGCATCGCGCTGCTCACCCCGGGGTAGCGGGTGGGGACGGCAGCCAGCGCCCGCTCGCGCAGCACCGCACCCGGGTGCTGGTCGGGTCGCAGCCCCAGGACGCCGGGCTCGGGCAGGTGGACCGACCCGACACCCAGGTCGGTGCGCGGGTCGAGCACGCAGCGCGCGGCCAGCGCCGCGGTGTCGTCGAGCAGCCGGCGGGCCTGCTCGCGCGCCAGGTGGCTGCCCCCGCCGAGGGTGGCGGCGACGTCGGCGGCGGTGCGGGCCATGCTCGCGCCGTCTGCCAGGTGCCCCTGGGCGGTGACCCGGTCGAGGTGGCGGGTGTCGAGGGCCACCAGGCGGCGGGCGGCGTCGAGCACGTCGACGGTGGCTGCGCCGGAGGGGTCGGCGTGACGCACCGCGTTGGTGAGCACCGCCGGCACGCCGGCCTCACGGGCCAGGGCGAGCATCCGGCCGGCGTGGTCGGTGCTGAGCGGCCCGCGGGGTGGGCCGTGGTGGCAGACGACCTCGATCGCCAGCGAGCCCGCGGGCAGCGCCTCGCGCCAGCGCGCCAGCACGGCGTGGGCCAGGTCGGGACGGCGGGCCAGCACCGCCCGCCCCACCTCGCTGTCCGGGCCGAGCAGGACGACCAGCGCCGCGTCGTTCTCGGGGCCTGCGGTGGCCTCGGTGAGCGGGCCCCTGGTGAGCGGTCCCCCGTCCAGTGGCGCCGGCCGGTCGACGGCGTGCTCGGCGACCAGGGCCAGGTCGGCGACCGGGGTACCGCGGGCGCCACCCAGGTGCCCGCTGGCCAGGTGGGCCGCGGAGACCAGCCGGCACAGCTGGGCCCACCCGCGGCCGGACCCGGTGGTGCGCACCGAGGGCCCGGCCAGCGCCAGCACCGTCACCCGCGGCCGTCGCTGGTCGACGACCGCACCCCCTCGCGCGGGGGTGCGACGCGCAGATCCAGACCCAGACCCAGACCCTGAACCTGACCCGGACCCCGTGGCGACCATCGGGTCGGCCCAGCCGGGCAGCCCCGCGGCCAGCCCGGTGGGCGCGGTCGCGAGGTCGACACCCAGCAGCGGGGCGATACCGGCCTGCTGGGCGGCCAGCACGAACTTCACCGCGCCGTACAGGCCGTCGCGGTCGGTGAGCGCCAGCGCTCCCATGCCGTGGTCGACGGCCCGCTGCACCAGGTCGCGGGGGTGGCTGGCGCCGTACTGCAGGGAGTAGCCCGACGCCACGTGCAGGTGGACGAAGGGGTCGGTGCTCATGCGGTGCTCATCGGGTGGCTCATCGGGTGGCTGGTCGGGTGGCTCATCGGGTGGCTGGTCAGGTCGTCAGCGGGAGGGCGCCGGTGGACGGCGCGGGGTGCGGCACCCCGATCGTCGACTCGACGATGCGCAGGAAGGTCTCGGCGTCACGCAGCAGGTCGTCGGCCTCGCGGCGGCCCACGACGTCGTCGCGGCCGGCCTCGACCGCCGCCCGGCGGGGGGCGCCGGCGTCGAAGAAGGTGGCCCACTCCCCCAGCTCGGGGGCCACGCTGGGCAGCACCTCCCACACGCTGCGCGGCCGACCGCGACGGGTGGGCCGGCCCCGGACCGCCAGCACGGCGGCCGCGGCGCGCAGCGCTGCCAGGTGTGCCGCGACGTACCGCTCACCGGGGACGCCGGCGGTGAGCGCCTCGACCAGGCTGTCGTGGGCGCGGTCGACCAGCTCGAGGCTGCTCGCTGTCAGGGGCGGGTGGGTGATCGTGGTGGTGGTCATGGGTCGCTCCGTGGTCATGGGTCGCTCTGGGAGGTCGAAGAGGGTCTGGGGGTCAGTCGGCGACGCGGGCCAGGTGCCACGTGTCGCCGGGACCCCGGGTGTGCACCAGGTCGTAGACCCCGACCGGGCTCGAGCGGCCGGCCGCGGCCTCGACCCGCCAGACCTGGCACTCACCGGCCACCGTCGTGTCGGCGGCCAGCACGTCAGCGACCGGCACGTCGGTGGCGGCCGGCACGTCGGTGGCCCCCGCGGGTTCGTCGGCCCGCAGCCCCAGCAGCGCGGTGGCCGCGGGGTCGCGCCACCAGGCGCGCCGCTCGTGCCAGCGGGCCAGGACGGCCCGCACCACGTAGAGCCGGCCCCGCCACACGAACGCGTCGGGTGTGGTCTCACCCGGCTCGTCCGCCACTGCCCGCACGTCGACCGGGTCGTCGTACCGTCGCACCATCACGCACCTCCGCCACTCACGCACCGACTCAAGGAAAGGTCGGTCTGCCGAGGGGGAAGGCGGGGCAGCACCGGGTGGGTCGACCCGGACGACGGCTTCCCCACCGCCGCCCGGGTCGACCGGTCACGGACCTGCAGCAGGCCGGGGTCGAGGCGGCCCGCTGCAGGTCTCTCGACGCCGGTGGGGAGACCGGCTCGAGGTCGTCGTTCGAACAGGTGTTCGAACTACGAAGGAATCTACACCCGCCCTCCGACAGCGCGTCAACACCTACCGGTCGTGATCCTCGCCCGGCCCGTAATCGCGCTCGACCACGGCCACCCGCACCCGGTAGTCGGCGTACCAGGCCTCGAGCCCACGCCGCTGGGCGACCAGGTGGGCCGCGACCTGCTTCCACGCTGCGGCGTCCTTGCGGGTCGCCCAGTACGAGACCGTGATCCCCACGTCGGCGGCCTCGTCGCGCCCGGACTCGCGCACCGACTCCACACCGAGGAACCCTGGCTGCTGCGCCGCCAGGTCGTCCATCGCCACGCTCATCGCGGCGTACCCGTGGTCGCCGGGGGTGCGCACCGAGGTGAAGACGACCGCGACGTACGGCGGCCGCGGGGTGGACGCGATCGGGTCGGGCACGGACGAAAGCGTGCCACGGGCGTCCGGCGGTGTCAGGGTGACGCCATGGCTGCTGACCCCGCCGAGCACCCGGCCGTCCGACGCGTCACGACGGCCCTCGCCGCGCTCGGGGCCACCGGTCGGGTGCGGGTGCTGGACGACGCGGCGCGCACCGCCGTCCAGGCCGCCGCCGCGCTGGGCGTCGAGGTCGGGCAGATCGCCAGCTCGCTGGTGTTCCTGACCGTGCCCGCGGGTGGTCCACCCGAGCAGGGTCGCCACCTGCGGTCCCCCGCCGCCGAACCCCTGCTGGTGCTGACGTCCGGGGCCCACCGGGTCGACGTCACGAAGGTCGCCGCCCTGCTCGGGCTGGCCGGGCTGGCCCGGCCGGACGCCGACGTGGTGCGCGCCGCGACCGGGTTCGCGATCGGCGGCGTCGCCCCCGTCGCCCACCCCGCGCCGCTGCGGACGCTGGTCGACGTCGCGCTGTCGCGGTACGACGTGGTGTGGGCCGCCGCGGGTCACCCGCACGTGGTGTTCCCGACCAGCTACGACGAGCTGCTGAGGATCACCGGCGGGCGCCCCGCCGAGGTGGGCTGAACCTCACGCGCAGCAGGGGTTGGTGAGGCGAGTCGTCGCGTCTGCGCATAAAGTCACGGTCGACGTACCCGCCTGATCGTGGAGGTTCCCATGCTCAACACCGACGCACCCACCTCGGACATCGACGAGGGCAAGATCGAGGTGCACGGGCGCAAGCACTCCGCCGCCGGCGTCCCCGCCGTCGTGGCGAGCTTGCGCCGCTCGGTCGAGGAGATGGGCCTCGCGCGCACCGCGCGCACCCTGCTGCGACTGAACCAGGCCGACGGCTTCGACTGCCCCAGCTGCGCGTGGCCCGACCCGGCCCCCGGCGAGCGGCACACGGCCGAGTTCTGCGAGAACG
>JBKJTJ010000239.1:0-4162 GCA_046590855.1 Actinomycetota bacterium | reverse complement strand
TTCGTACAGCGAGGTCATCGTGGTCCTTGTCACTAGTGCGGTTCCGTCCAGACGTACGCCGGGGCCAACGCACGAGGGCCGCCCGGCCTTCCCCGCGCCGTCGGCCCACGCCCCGGTGGCGTCGGCCTCGATGACCACCGGGCACCCGCCGTCCGTCCCCGCCCGGGTCGTGGGCCTCGACCGCACGATGGCGCGATCGGCGTCGTGACCAACGCCGTGCTGATCGCACCGCTGCACGTGCGACAGCCGCGCCAGGAGATCACCCGCCTGGCCGACGAGGTGCACCAGCTGCTGCGCGACATGGCCGACAGCCTCCACGGCGGCTGGGACCCCGCCGCCGCCCGCGAGTGGTGCGCCCGGGGCCAGGGCATCACCGCGCTGGCCCCCCAGGTCAGCGAGCACGTGGCGACCGGCCGCGAGAGCACCCGGTTCACCCCGGTCGACAACGTCCAGGGCCTGCACGTGGACTGGGACGGGTGCGAGCACGCGGTCGACGCGCTCGGCCGCGCGCAGTGGCAGGCCAGCGGCATCGCCCGCACCCTGGCGGACGCCGCCGACGACGACCTGGCTGCGCCGTCGCCGGTGTTCTTCGCCGCCTACGCCGACGTCCGGGACGCCCTCGCCGCAGCCGTCACGCTGTTCGGTGGCCCCGAGGACGACGAGCGGGACGAGCTGACCGCCCGCCTGGACCAGGCGAACGCCGGGCTGCAGCGGCTCTCGGACCGGGTGCGCGACACCCGGCTCGAGCACCCGGGGTCGTGGCCGGCGTAGGGCGCGCTGCTGCTGGACGCCTCGCGCACCGTGCGCGTGCTCAGCCGGGGCCGCGAGGGTGCGGCCGTCCCGACCGAGAGCGGGCCGATCCGCCGCCCGGTGCTGAGCCGGCACCGCCACCGGTGACGCCGGAGTCGCTCCTCACGACCCGCCGCGCCGGGTGGTCTCCCCCTCCCACTCCGCGGCCAGGGCGACCCGCAGCCGGGTGCGCGCCTGGTGCAGGAGCACCCGCTGGTGGCCGGGGCTGACGCCCATCATCGCCGCCACCTGCACCCCCGGCAGCGCCAGGACGTCGCACGCCATGATGACGGTGCGCTGTCGGGGGGGCAGGGCGTC
Organism: Actinomycetota bacterium; assembly: GCA_046590855.1. Taxonomy (GTDB): domain Bacteria; phylum Actinomycetota; class Actinomycetes; order Actinomycetales; family Angustibacteraceae; genus JACMOY01. The sequence goes on along the minus strand of JBKJTJ010000239.1, from coordinate 3,055 downwards.
GATCGCTTCCTGCTCCCGCTGGTGCAGCGCCTGGGTGGCGGCCGCGTCATGGGGCGTGTCGTCCCACTCGCTCACCGGTGCAGCCCACGCGCCGGAGCCGGCGGACGTCCCGACCTCGACGCCGGGTTGACGCTCATCGCGCCACGCCGAGCTGAACGGGAGCCATCGCCGCTCCTTGGCTCGGCGGGTGCGGGCGGTGTTGGCGCAGATCGCCAGCAGCCAGGACCGGGCGCTGGACCGGCCGGCGAAGCCGTCGATCCCACCCAGCGCCGCCAGCCAGGTGTCCTGCACCACGTCGTCGGCCAGCGATCCGTCGCCGAGTATCGCGGCGGCCAACCGGTGCAGCGCTGGTGAGTGTCGCCGCACGAGCTGCTCCACCGAGCGGTCGTGCCCAGCCAGCACCCCGGCGACAAGGGTCTGGTCGTCCTCGTCCTGCTGTCTCGTCACCCGTCGATGGAACTGCTGGCCAGGCCCGGTGTCACCAGGTCGAGCCGTGTCGTCATGGCCTCGTAAGGGGAACGACCGCTAACGGATCCCTGGCCCGGCGGGTCTTTCCACCATCAGCAACCACGCTGTGAGACCAAGGAGAGATCATGAACGCGAAGCTCGGAACCCGCCTGGCGGGTCTGACGGCGGTCGGCCTGCTGGCCGCGAGCGGGATGCTCGCGACGGCGCCCGGCGCGACGGCCTCGGACAGCTCGGGGTCGACCTCGTCGACCAAGGTCCTCACCCCATCCGCGAAGGTGGACCTGGCCCGTGAGCTGGTGACCCTGCCGTTGTTCAAGGGGTCCCAGGGCGGCTCGACCGTCTGGTACGTCGTCACCGACAGCTCCAGTCAGGCGGACGCCACGGCCCGGGGCCTGAACTGGGTACCCAAGCTGGCCAACGCCCTGGGGACCGCAGCCGTGCAGAAGGCCACCGTGAAGGCCGATGGCAGCTGGGACTTCGCCGGTGGCGTCGACTTCAGCCCGGTGCGCCAGGTCACCCCCGGGCCGGCCGGAAACGAGTTCGGCGGCGGTAGCTACCAGCCCGGTGCCGTCGGTGACGCCGTCTACACACCCCTGGTCACCACCGGTGACGGCGTCGTCCTCGACATCACGCCCGTGCAGAACGCGACCGGCGTGCACGACTCGGTCGCCGCCATCGACCTGGTGAACCGCAAGGTCAGCCTGCACTCGTTCTTCGGCTTCTGGAACGGCCACCGCACCGTGTACCTGCACCAGGACGCGTCCTCACGGGTGGTCGCGGCCGCCGAGGGCTCGATCTGCGCCCCGAACCTGGACGTCGTCCCGGGCCTGGGCAGCCACGACGTGAAGAGCTCGGCCAGGTCCGCGATCCTGCCTGTCGTCAACGGCGAGGTCGGCGCCACCAACCCGGCGCGGCAGGTGCTGAACTCCGCCCTGCGCGGTGAGGGCGACCCGCTGAACATCAACCAGGACATCCCCGGCCAGGGCGCAAGGTCCTGGTGAGCGGCAGGGACGTGGCCAGCGCCTTCGGCAACGGCTACGTCACCGGCGCCCCCGCCAACGACAGCCACGGCGGGTTCCCCGCAGCCGGCTTCATCTCGAACTGCCCACTGGTCGCGCTCGCGTCCTGAGCCGAGCAGCGTCGGCCGCCGGACGTCAGAGCCGGCGGTCGACCTTGTGCGGGGCGGCCTGCGCGAGCGGCTTGACCACGAGCAGGTCGATGTTGACGTGGGCCGGACGCGTCGCCACCCAGGCGATGCAGTCGGCGACGTCGTCTGCGGTCAGCGGGGCTTCGACCCCGGCGTACACCGTGTCGGCCGCGGCCTGGTCGCCGCGCAGGCGCACCAGCGAGAACTCGTCGGTGCGCACCATGCCCGGCGCGATCTCGGTGATCCGCACCGGCCGCCCGTTGAGCTCCAGGCGCAGCGTCTCGGCCATCGCGGCAACCGCGTGCTTGGCGGCGACGTACCCGCCGCCACCCTCGTAGACGAGGTGCCCGGCGATCGAACCGGTGACGACGAGGTGCCCCCCGTCGCCTGCCTCGAGCGCCGGCAGGAGGGCCTGGACGCAACGAAGCATGCCGAGCACGTTGACGTCGTACATCCGCCGCCAGTCCTCGACGTCGGCGACCGCGACGTGCTCGGTGCCGAAGGCACCGCCGGCGTTGGCCACCAGCAGGGCCACGTCACCGAGCCCGTCGGCCAGGGCGCGCACGGACGCATCGTGGGTCACGTCGAGCGTCACCGCTCTGATGTGCTCGTCCTGGGCGGCGAGGTCGTCGAGGCGGTCGCGGCGGCGGGCAGCGGCCACGACGTCGAAGCCGTCACGGGCCAGCCGCAGCGCCGTCGCGGCGCCGATGCCGCTGCTGGCACCGGTGACGACGGCGAGAGGTCGAGCACTCATGGCGTCAGCCTAGGTGGGCTGCGCCCGCGACGGTGCAGCGGTCGCCCGCCCGCTGGCACCCAGTGGCCTCCTGCCGTTCACCCCGTGGCCATCCGGACGACAGCCGACCCCTGGGGGGCAGACGGCATGGGCACGACCCCCGCTGACCAGCAGGGCATGGCCGGCGACGGCTACACCGTCCTGGGCGCCCTTGGCACCAAGGTCGCCACCAAGACCGAACTGGCCGGCGTCTCGGGCCGCGACAGGCGCGTGATCGGCCTGTTCAACACGGGGAACATGACGGTCGAGGTCAAACAAGGCCAAGGCGTTCCCCACCCCCGCCGTCCAGGACGAGCCGTCCCTCCCGCAGATGACGCAGAAGGCCATCGAGCTGCTCTCCAACAGCACGGACGCCAAGCGGCGCGGGTTCTTCCTGCACCTCGAGGGTGCGTCGATCGACAAGCGATCGCACGCCAACGACGCCGCCCAGACACTGGGCGAGGTCAAGGCGTTCGACGACGCCGTGTGGGCACCGCCGTGGCGGCCTGGCCGCTGCAGTCGGACAGGAGGGCGACGGCGGCCCCGGTCAGCCGTGGCACAGTGACACCGTGAGCGAACGCACCCCCACCGTGACCCTGCTCGGCACCGGCACCATGGGCGCGGGCATGGCCCGCAACCTGGCCGCTGCCGGGCTCAGCACCCGCGTC
>JBKJTJ010000290.1:0-4634 GCA_046590855.1 Actinomycetota bacterium | reverse complement strand
ATGCTGGTGCGCGCGATGCACGACGACGGCGTCGACATCTGGGGTGACGGCTCGACGTTCAAGGGCAACGACATCGAGCGGTTCTACCGGTACGGGCTGCTCGCCAACCCCTCGCTGCGCATCTACAAGCCGTGGCTGGACGCGCAGTTCGTCGAGGAGCTCGGCGGCCGCGCCGAGATGAGCCGGTGGCTCAGCGAGCGCGGGCTGCCCTACCGCGACAGCACCGAGAAGGCGTACTCCACCGACGCCAACATCTGGGGCGCCACCCACGAGGCGAAGACCCTCGAGCACCTCGACGTGTCGCTGGAGTCGGTCGAGCCGATCATGGGCGTGCGGTTCTGGGACCCCGCAGTGGTCATCGAGCCCGAGGACGTGCGGATCCGGTTCGAGGCCGGTCGCCCGGTCGAGATCAACGGGCAGCGCTTCGACGACGCGGTCGCCCTGGTGCACGAGGCGAACGTCGTCGGCGGGCGCCACGGCCTCGGGATGTCCGACCAGATCGAGAACCGCATCATCGAGGCCAAGTCGCGCGGGGTGTACGAGGCGCCGGGCATGGCGCTGCTGTGGATCGCCTACGAGCGGCTGGTGAACGCCGTCCACAACGAGGACACCATCGCCAGCTACCACGCCGACGGCCGGCGCCTCGGCCGGCTGCTGTACGAGGGCCGCTGGTTCGACCCGCAGGCGCTGATGGTGCGCGACGCGCTCCAGCGCTGGGTCGCGTGCCTGGTCACCGGCGAGGTCACCGTGCGGCTGCGCCGCGGCGAGGACTACACGATCCTGCGCACCGAAGGACCGGCCTTCTCGTACCACCCCGACAAGCTGTCGATGGAGCGCACGGCCAATGCCGCGTTCGGGCCGACCGACCGGATCGGCCAGCTGACGATGCGCAACCTCGACATCGCCGACAGCCGGTCGAAGCTCGAGCTGTACGCCGGACAGAGCCGGCTGCTCGAGCACCACTCGCTGCTCGTCGGCCGGCTCGAGCCCGGTGGCGCCGAGCGCATCACGACCAACCCATCGGCCGGTGAGGCGGACGCCCTTGACGCTGCCGCGATGGAGGCGGGCACCGACTGATGAGCCACGACCCGCGCGACACCCGCGTGACGCCCACCGCAGCGCTGTGGGGCGGCCGGTTCACCGGTGGCCCGGCGGACGCCCTGGCCGCGCTGTCCAGGAGCACCCACTTCGACTGGCGGCTCGCCCGCCACGACCTCGCCGGATCGCGGGCCCACGCCCGGGTGCTGCACGCCGCCGGGCTGCTGGACGACACCGAGCTGGCCGGCATGCTCGACGCGCTGAGCCGGCTCGACGCCGACGTCGCCTCCGGGGCGTTCACGCCGGCCCCGGACGACGAGGACGTGCACACTGCGCTCGAGCGGGGGCTGATCGACCGGGCCGGGGCCGACCTCGGCGGCAGGCTGCGCGCGGGTCGTTCGCGCAACGACCAGATCGCCACGCTGGTGCGGATGTACCTGCGTGAGCAGGCCCGCAGCCTGGCCGGGCGCGTGCTCGACGTCGTCGGCGCCCTGCTCGACCAGGCGGCCGCCCACCCGGGCGCCGCCATGCCGGGACGCACCCACATGCAGCACGCCCAGCCGGTGCTGCTCGCGCACCACCTGATGGCCCACGCCTGGCCGCTGCTGCGCGACGTCGACCGGCTGCGCGACTGGGATGAGCGGGCGGCGGCGTCGCCGTACGGGTCGGGCGCGCTGGCCGGGTCCTCGCTCGGTCTGGACCCCGCGGCGGTCGCCGCCGACCTCGGGTTCGACCGCCCGGTCGAGAACTCGATCGACGGCACCGCGGCGCGCGACGTCGTGGCCGAGTTCTCGTTCGTCACGGCCATGGTCGGCGTCGACGTCTCGCGGCTGGCCGAGGAGGTCGTGCTGTGGGCGACCCGCGAGTTCGGGTACGTGACGCTCGACGACGCCTACTCGACCGGGTCGAGCATCATGCCGCAGAAGAAGAACCCCGACGTCGCCGAGCTCGCGCGCGGCAAGGCCGGCCGGCTGATCGGCGACCTCGCCGGGCTGCTGGCGACCCTCAAGGGCCTGCCGCTGGCGTACAACCGCGACCTGCAGGAGGACAAGGAGCCGGTCTTCGACGCGGTCGACACCCTCGAGGTGCTGCTGCCCGCGGTGGCCGGCATGGTGGCGACGCTCGTCTTCGACACCGACCGGCTCGCCGACCTGGCGCCGCAGGGGTTCGCCCTCGCGACCGACGTCGCGGAGTGGCTGGTGCGCCAGGGAGTGCCGTTCCGGGTGGCGCACGAGGTCGCCGGCGCGTGCGTGCGGGTGTGCGAGCAGCGCGGCATCGAGCTGTGGGACCTGTCCGACGCCGACCTCGCCGGCGTCTCGGTGCACCTGACGCCCGGCGTCCGCGCGGTGCTGACGCTGCAAGGGTCGCTCGCCTCGCGCGACGCGGTCGGCGGCACGGCGCCGGTGCGGGTGGCCGAGCAGCTCGACGCGGCCCGGGCCGCCACGGCCGCGGCGCGCACGTGGGCGGCCGGCGGGAGACCCGGGGCCGGATGAGGCTGGGCGCGGAGTTCTTCGACCGCGACGTGCTCGAGGTCGCGCCCGACCTGCTCGGGCGTCGGGTCGTCAGCCGGTCCGCGACAGGAGTCGTCGCCGTCGAGCTCACCGAGGTCGAGGCGTACGCCGGCCCCGGCGACCCGGGCTCGCACGCCCGACGCGGCCCGACCCCCCGCAGCGCGGTGATGTTCGGGCCACCGGCGCACCTGTACGTCTACTTCTCCTACGGCATGCACTGGTGCGTCAACCTCGTCTGCGGGCCCGCGGGCACGGCCTCGGCGGTGCTGCTGCGCGCGGGGCGGGTCGTCGAGGGACACGACCTGGCCCGCCAGCGGCGTCCGGCGGCGCGGGTCGACCGCGACCTCGCCCGCGGGCCGGCCCGGCTCGCGGCCGCCCTCGGGATCGACAAGGCCCTGGACGGCGCACCACTGGCCGGCGCGGTCGAGGTCCATGACGCGCCTGCGGCACTGGGGGACGTCCGCACCGGGCCGCGCGTCGGCGTCAGCGGTGCCGGTGGCGACGGCGCGAGGTACCCCTGGCGGTTCTGGCTGGACGGCGAGCCCACCGTGTCCGCGTACCGCCCCGGTGTCGTCCGCGGTGAACCCCTTCGCGGCGCGCCGGCCCGATCGGGCACGCTGGGCGCCGAGGGACCGGGCGGGACGCGACCGGCCACGACGAGGGGACGACCGTGACCGACATCCTGGACGAGCTGCACTGGCGCGGTCTGGTGGCGCAGTCCACCGACGAGACCGCACTGCGCGAGGCCCTCGCCGCGGGACCGGTCACGTACTACTGCGGATTCGACCCCACCGCGCCGAGCCTGCACATGGGCAACCTCGTGCAGCTGCTGACCATGCGCCGGCTGCAGGACGCCGGGCACCGGCCGATCGCGCTGGTGGGCGGCTCGACCGGGCTGATCGGCGACCCCAAGCCGACCGCCGAGCGGACGCTCAACGCCCGCGAGACCGTCGCCGGCTGGGTCGACAACCTGCGTGAGCAGGTGTCGCGGTTCCTGCTCGCCGACGGCGAGAACGCGGTGCAGGTCGTCAACAACCTGGACTGGACCGCGCCGATGTCAGCGATCGACCTGCTGCGTGACGTCGGCAAGCACTTTCGGGTCAACGCGATGCTGCGCAAGGACGCCGTCGCGGCCCGGCTGCAGTCGCAGGAGGGCATCTCCTACACCGAGTTCAGCTACCAGATCCTGCAGGGGCTGGACTTCCTCGAGCTGTTCCGCAGTCGCGGATGCACGTTGCAGACCGGGGGGATCGACCAGTGGGGCAACCTCACGGCCGGGTCCGACCTGGTGCACCGCGCCGAGGGGGCGAGCGTGCACCTGCTCGCCACGCCGCTGATCACCAAGTCGGACGGCACCAAGTACGGCAAGACCGAGGGGGGCACCGTCTGGCTCGACCCCACGATGACCTCGCCGTACGCCTTCTACCAGTTCTGGCTCAACGCAGAGGACTCCCAGGTCGGGCAGCTGCTGCGGGTGTTCACCTTCCGCACCCGCGAGCAGATCGAGCAGCTTGTGGCGGCGACGCTCGAGCGGCCGGCCGCCCGCGAGGCCCAGCGGGTGCTGGCCTCGGACGTGACCACACTCGTCCACGGCGAGCAGGCCAGCGAGCAGGCCGTCGCCGCCAGCCAGGCGCTGTTCGGACGCGGTGACCTCTCCGGGCTGGATGCCGACACGGTGCGCGACGCGACGGCGGAGCTGCCGCGCGCGCCGTTCGCGCTGGGTGCCGCCGTCGTCGACCTGCTCGTGGACGCCGGTCTCGCGCCGAGCCGCGGCGGGGCACGCCGCACGATCACCGAGGGGGGCGCCTACGTCAACAACACCAAGGTCCTCGACCCGGACGCCGTCGTGGGACCAGAGCACCTGCTGCACGAGCGGTACGTGGTGCTGCGGCGTGGCAAGAAGTCGCTCGCCGCGGGTGTGCTGCAGGGGTGAAACGTGCTGCGGCAGCACGGATTTGACCTGCACCAGCGATCCCCATAGTGTTCTCCACGTCAGCCCGACAGGGAGGCACGGACACCGCGAGGTGGCCGGTCCCGCCGGGAAGACCGCACTCGCAGCGCCGGGCTCGTCCCGGGGGTTCGAAC
>JBKJTJ010000183.1:0-11060 GCA_046590855.1 Actinomycetota bacterium | reverse complement strand
CGAGCTGCGGGACTTCGGGTTCAGCACCGCCATCGGCATCGGCGGCGACCCGATCATCGGCACCACCCACATCGACGCGCTCGAGGCCTTCGAGAACGACCCCGACACCGACGCCATTGTGATGATCGGCGAGATCGGCGGGGACGCCGAGGAGCGCGCCGCGGCCTACATCAAGGACCACGTGACCAAGCCGGTCGTCGGCTACGTCGCCGGGTTCACCGCCCCCGAGGGCAAGACCATGGGCCACGCCGGCGCGATCGTCTCCGGATCCTCCGGCACGGCCGCGGCCAAGCAGGAGGCCCTGGAGGCCGCCGGCGTCAAGGTCGGCAAGACGCCGTCCGCCACCGCCGCGCTGATGCGCGAGATCATGCAGGGCCTGTCGGCCTGATCGGCTGGGCTGGTCCGCCCGGATGGTGCAGGTCCCCCTGCGACCTGCACCACCCGGCGGCCCCCCTCGGACGGCGGCGCGCGCCGTCCGGTTCCCGGTGACGGGTCACCGGTGGCTGGGTCACTCCTCGCCCGTCACCGGAACGAGCAGGTCTGCCCCGCGCGCAGCAGGGTGACCGTGGCCGAGCCGGACGTGCCGGTGAGCAGACCGGACAGCCCACCCGGCTCGACGAACTCCGGACCGAGGGTGCTGGTGGTCACCGTCACGCGCGGTCGGGCGGCCCGCAGCTCGGTCAGCGTGCTGCCGACCCCGATCCCGTCCGCGGTGCGCGCCGTCGCGGGGGTCCTGCCGGCCTGGTAGGTCCAGCCGAGGAACGTGGTGCCCTTCAGCAGCACCGACAACCCGCCCGAGCTGAAGGTGCTCAGCCCGGCGCCGCAGTCCGGAGACGGCGACGTCGTGCCCGAGCCGAGTGCCGCGCGCAGCTGGGCGCCCACCTGGTCCGCGCTGGCCGCGGTGAAGGTGAGGTGCCGGATCGAGGCGGGCCCGACCACCAGCCCCAGCCCGTCCGGCTCGAGCACCAGAGTCGCCGCGGGGGCGCTCGTCGACGAGGACGTCGTGGTCGTGGTCGTCGGGGTCGTCGTGGTCGTGGTCGTGGTCGGGTTCGTGGTCGGGGTCACGGCCGACGGTGCCAGGCGCGCGACGGCCGCGGCGAGCAGGCGACGGGTGGTGACGAAGCCCTGCGTGGTCGCAGGCGGCTCGTTGACCACGAGCGTCGACACGCTCGATCCCACCGCGGCGGCGGCGACCGTCACCCACTCGACGCCGGCGGGGCCGCCGGCTGGGGTGCCGACGTCCACCTTGAAGGTGCGCGCGCTCTGCGTGCTCGACGGGTCCTCGGCCACAGTGACCTGCACGTTGTTGCCCGGCACCTGGTCCAGGTGCGCCTGGCAGCCCCGCAGCCCGGCGACGAGGTCGGTGACCGCGGCCCGCGCCGCGGCGGGGCTCGCGTAGGTGCGGATGCGCTGGGTCCCGAGCGGGGCCGAGGTCGTCGCGTCCGCCACCTGGGCCAGGGCCACGTCCCCGCGCAGCCGCGTGTCGACGTCGCAGGTGTGCACCTGCACCATCCCCTCGCTGGTGACGGCCTGCCACCGGGTCGCGTGGCCCGCCGCCAGGTCGGGGCCGGCCCACCGGTCGGCCGGCAGGAACAGGGCGGGGTCGACCGTCCCGGAGGTCGCGTACAGCGGCGGCGGACCGGCCTCGGCCGTCGAACTGGGGGTCGGTGCAGAGGTCGTCGGAGTCAGAGTCGGGGTCGTGCTCACCGACGTCGCCGGTGGGACGACGGAGCGGCGCGCCTGTGGCGCGCCGGTCGTCAGCGCGGTGCCGCCGACGACCGCGGCGACGGCCAGCGCCGACGTCCCGGCCAGGGTGGCGCGGCGGCGACGGGTGCGCTGGTCGCCCCGGGCGCGGACGTCGCTCGGGGGACGCATCGGGAGCGTCGCGATGTCCGAACGCAGGTCCAGGAGGGCTGCTCGCAGCTGCTCGTCATCATGCACGGTGCACGTCCTCGGTCGTCATGGGGTGGGTGGGGTGGTTGACGGGCTGGTCGACGGGGTCCAGGTCGGTGGGGTCGAGGTCGCCGATGACCGCGGCGAGCGCGGCCCGGCCGCGGCTGAGCCGGGCCTTGACCGTGCCGACCGCGACCCCGGTCTCGGCAGCGACCTCGGTCACCGACAGTCCCGACAGGTGGTGCAGCACGATCGCCTCGCGCTGCTCGGCGGTGATCCGACGCAGCGCGGCCACGAGGACGGTGTGGTCCTCGTCCGGGGCGGGCGCGGTCTGCTCGCGGCCGTGCCGGCGCAAGTGCTGGACGGCGGTGCGGGCCCGCCGCCAGCGCGAGACCGCCACCCGCCGGGCCACGGTGCGCACCCAGGCCTCGGGGTCGGCGTAGGTACGCACCGCGCTCCATCGCTGCCAGGCTCGGGCGTACGCCTCGCTCACGCAGTCCTGGGCCTCGGCCTGGCTGCCGGTCATGGCGTACAGCTGGTGCAGGACGCGCCTGCTGGTGCCGCGGTAGAAGTCGTCGAACGACTCCACGAGGTCCTCGTTGGGCACGGTCGCCCTCTCGTCGTCGGCCGCGGGTCGCGGCGCATTCGCAGATCATCACGCGCCGGTGCCCGGTGCGGTTGCGTCCGCGACACCCCGACCGGTGGCGGATGCGGCACCTGCGGCGGCGGTCCCACGACGATGGATCCCAGCATGAGCCTCCTCGACCGTCTCCGCCCCGACCACCTCGACACCGCGCGCCGGCCGGTCGGTGCGGTGGGCGCTGCGCTGGGCGGCGCCGGGGCGGCCCTGCTGTCGCTGCTGGGGGTGGCCCTGCCGGTGCTGCTCACCTGGGCGGTGTCACCCGACACCGCCGCGACGTGGGCGCAGGCGGTGCGGGTGTCGGCCGACGGCTGGCTGCTGCTGCACCACGTCGAGCTGGTCGTGCCCGGCGGGTCGGTGTCGCTGCCGCCGCTGGGGCTCAGTGCCCTGCCCGGCCTGGCCTGCTGGTGGGCCGGACGTCGGATCGCCGCCGGTCACCCGGACGACGACCTCGTGCCCGACGTCCGGCGCGGCGCCGCGCCGAGCCCGCGGGCCCTCGCGGTGCCGGTGACGGCGATGGCGGCGGGGTACGCGCTCGTCGTGACCCTCGTCGCGCTGCTGGCCCGCGGCGACGGGGTGCGGCCGGTCGCGTGGCAGGCACCGATCGCGGGCCTGGTGCTCGCGCTCGCGGCCGGGGGCACCGCGGCGCTGCGGCACGGCCGTCCCTCACCGGCCGCTGCGGTCGCCGACGCGCTGCGGCTCCCCGCGCGCCTGCGCCGGTGCGCCCGCCCCGCGGCGATGGCCGCGGCGAGCCTGGTGGCACTGGGGGCCCTCGTGGTCGCGGGGGCCCTGCTGGTGCACCACGACCGCGTCCTGTCGCTGCACCGCGCGCTGGACCCCGGCGTGGTCGGCGGCGCCGTGCTCACCGTGGCCGAGGTCGGCGTCGTGCCCAACCTGGTGCTGTTCGCGGTGGCCTGGCTCGCCGGGCCCGGGTTCGCTGTCGGGGTCGCGACGTCGGTGACGCCGGCCGGCTCGACGCTCGGTCTGCTGCCACTGGTGCCGCTGCTCGGCGCGGTGCCGGCGACGGGCGCGCTGCCCGCCCTGATGTGGGGCGTCGTCGCGCTGCCGGTGCTGGTCGGGGCCGGCGCCGGATGGCTGGTGGCGCGCCGACGTGCGGCCGACGCGAGCCTCCTGGACGTGGTCGCGGACGGGCTCACCAGCGCTGCGCTGGTGGCCGCGGTGCTCGGCGCCGCGATCGCCGTGGCCGGTGGCGCTGCCGGGCCCGGTGCCCTGGCCGCCGTCGGGGCCAGCGGGTGGAAGGTCGGCCTGGTGCTGGCCGCCGAGCTGGCCGTCGGCGCCGCGGCGTCCGCGTGGGCCACCCACCGGCGGCGGGCGGCCCACCCAGCCTGACCGAGCGGCGATAGCCTGTCTCGTCGTGCCCGCCTCCACCCGACCCAGCGCCCCCGCGCGGGTGGTGGTGCTCGTGTCCGGGGCCGGAACCAACCTCGCCGCGCTGCTCGAGGCGAGCGCGGATTCGGCGTACGGCGCGCTCGTCGTCGCGGTGGGGTCCGACCGGCCCGGCACCGAGGCGCTCGAGCGGGCTGAGCGGGCGGGTCTGCCGACCTTCGTGCACCGGCTGGCCGACTGCGTCGACCGCGCAGCCTGGGACGTCGGGCTGGCCGACCTGGTCGCCGCCCACCGGCCTGACCTCGTGGTCTCGGCCGGGTTCATGAAGCTGGTGGGGCCGGCGTTCCTGGCCCGGTTCGGTGGTCGTTTCGTCAACACCCACCCGGCCCTGCTGCCCGCGTTTCCGGGCACCCACGCCGTCGCCGACGCCCTCGCCCACGGGGTGCGGGTCACCGGCGCCACGCTGTTCATGGTCGACGAGGGCGTCGACACCGGCGCCATCATCGACCAGCGCGCCGTGCGGGTGGCCGACGACGACACCGTCGCCACGCTGCACGAGCGGATCAAGGACGTCGAGCGCAGGATGCTCGTCGAGCACGTCGGCGCCATGGCCCGCCAGGGCTGGACCATCAACGACAGAAGGGTCACCACCTCGTGAGCGACGAGCGTCCCATCCGCAGGGCCCTGATCTCGGTGTACGACAAGACCGGGCTCGAGGAGCTGGCTACGGCGCTGCACGCCGCCGGTGTCGCGATCGTCTCGACCGGGTCGACCGCGTCGCGGATCGCCGCCGCCGGCGTGCCGGTGACCGCGGTCGAGGAGGTCACCGGGTTCCCCGAGTGCCTGGACGGGCGGGTCAAGACGCTGCACCCCGCGGTGCACGCGGGCATCCTGGCCGACCTGCGGCTGCCCGACCACCGCCGTCAGCTCGACGAGCTGGGCATCGCGCCGTTCGACCTGGTCGTCAGCAACCTGTACCCCTTCGCCGACACGGTCGCCTCCGGCGCCACCCCCGACGAGTGCGTCGAGCAGATCGACATCGGTGGCCCGTCGATGGTGCGCGCGGCCGCCAAGAACCACCCGTCCGTCGCGATCGTCACCTCACCCGACCAGTACGACGACGTGCTGCAGGCGTTGCAGGGCAACGGTTTCAGTCTCGAGCAGCGACGCTCGCTCGCCGTCGCCGCATTCCGGCACACGGCGTCGTACGACGTCGCGGTCGCCTCGTGGATGGGCAGCGTGCTCGCGCCCGACGGTGGCGACAGCCCGTTCCCCGGCTGGGTCGGCGCCACCTGGCAGCGCGCTTCGGTGCTGCGCTACGGCGAGAACCCGCACCAGGCCGCAGCGCTCTACACCGGGCATCACCCGGGCCTGGCCGCAGCCACCCAGCTGCACGGCAAGGAGATGTCCTACAACAACTACGTCGACGCGGACGCCGCCCTGCGCGCGGCGTACGACTTCGAGGGCCCCGCGGTCGCGGTCATCAAGCACGCCAACCCCTGTGGCATCGCGACCGGTGCTGACATCGCAGATGCGCATGCCAAGGCGCACGCGTGCGACCCCGTGTCCGCGTTCGGTGGCGTCATCGCCGCCAACCGTCCGGTGACGCTCGCGATGGCCGAGCAGGTCGCCGACGTCTTCACCGAGGTCGTGGTGGCGCCGGCCTACGACGCCGATGCGCTGGAGGTGCTGCAGCGCAAGAAGAACGTCCGTCTGCTGCAGGTCGAGCACACCCGGCCAGGCGCCGCCGTCGAGATGCGCGCCATCAGCGGCGGGCTGCTCATGCAGCAGCGCGACCTGGTCGACGCCACCGGCGACGACCCCGCGACGTGGACCCTCGCCGCCGGCGACGCGGTCGACGCGGCCACGCTGGCCGACCTCGAGTTCGCCTGGCGCGCGGTGCGCGCGGTCAAGTCCAACGCGATCCTGCTGGCCCGCGACCGCGCGAGCGTCGGGGTCGGCATGGGCCAGGTGAACCGGGTGGACTCATGCCGCCTGGCCGTCGAGCGCGCGGGGGCCGAGCGCGCGCGGGGCGCGGTCGCGGCGTCCGACGCGTTCTTCCCGTTCGCCGACGGGCTGCAGGTGCTGCTGGACGCGGGGGTGCGGGCCGTCGTCCAGCCCGGCGGGTCGATCCGCGACGACGAGGTCGTCGAGGCGGCGCGGGCGGCCGGCGTCAGCCTGTACCTCACCGGCACGCGGCACTTCGCGCACTGAGGGCTCAGGTGCGCGGCAGCGTGGCTCTGGCCTGGTCGTAGATCCGTTGCATGACCGGGTCGACCGAGGCACCCGGACGGCGTCCGGCCCGGTACTCGCGCGCCGCCGCCGTCCGCTCGGCCAGCTCGTCCTCGACCTCGATGCTGCGGTCGGGGAACTGCGCGAGCACGAAGTGCGGGAACGCGTCTGCCAGCTGCGTCGCAGCGCGGACCGCCCGCGCGGCGCGGCCGACGTCCGACGGCGCGGTGCCGCGATAGGGCCACCACAGGTGCACGGCGTCCCCGGCGAGGGTCACCGCGCACTCGCTGGGCACCGCGTCGAGCAGCAGGGCCATCACGGCCGGGGTCAACAGCGCTGCGCTGGCCTGCAGGTCGCCGGCGTGCACGGTGTACCGGGCGGCGAAGTCGAGCGACTCGGTCGACCACGCGGTGCCGGGGTCGTCCAGGTCGCGCAGCGCGCGGGGCAGCCAGGCGACCGGCGGCAACCAGCTGCCGGGCAGGCGCACCAGGGCGCCGGCCCAGCGGGGTGCCTCACCCGCGGCGCCGCGCAGCAGGGCCAGGCCGGCTCCCTGACCCGCGCCGAGGCCGGTGAGGGTGAGGTCGTGCGGCAGGTCGTCGTCGCCCGCCTCGAGCCCGGGGTCGCGGGCGGTCACCGCGAGGACGGCCACGGCCCTGGGGTCGGCGTCCGAGCCGCCCACCCACTGCAGCAGCCGGGTCGAGCCCTTCGCGTCGCCGAGCCGCCACGGGTGCAGCTGGGGCAGGGCGCGCACGGTGCGGATGACGGCGGACTGGGTCCACACCTCGGTCAGCGGCGTGACGGGGCGCCAGTCGCCGCTCCAGCAGGCGGCCTCGTCCGGTGCGGCGGTGGTGGTCGGCACCCTGCAGGTGTCGGCAGCGTCGACGTCTGCCTTGACCGTGGGGTGGCGCGCCCGTGGAAGGATGACGCCATGACCGCACGGCTGCTGGACGGTAGAGCCACGGCGGCCGCGATCCGCACCGACCTCACCGCGCGGGTCGCCGCGCTGCGCGCCGCCGGCGTCGTCCCAGGCCTCGGCACGCTGATCGTCGGCGACGACCCGGCCAGCCACGCCTACGTCGCGGGCAAGCACCGCGACTGCGCCGCCGTCGGCATCACCTCGATCCAGCGCGAGCTGCCCGCAGCCGCCACCCAGGGCCAGGTCGAGGACGCGGTGCGCGAGCTGAACGCCGACCTCACCTGCACCGGGTACATCGTCCAGCTGCCGCTGCCGCGCGGGCTGGACGAGGGCGCCGTGCTCGACCTGATCGACCCCGCCAAGGACGCCGACGGCCTGGCACCGGCCAGCCTCGGCCGGCTCACGCTGATGCAGTCCGGTCCGCTGCCGTGCACGCCGCGTGGCGCCGTCGAGCTGATGCGCGCGTTCGGGATCGAGCTGGACGGCGCGGACGTGGTGGTGGTGGGCCGCGGCCCGACGGCCGGTCGGCCGATGGCGCTGCTGCTGGGCCGACGTACCGAGAACGCCACGGTCACGTTGTGCCACACCGGAACCCGCGACCTGGGGTCGCACACCCGCCGCGCCGACATCGTGATCGCCTCGGCCGGGTCGCCCGGCCTGATCACCGCCGACATGGTGCGTCCCGGCGCGGTCGTCGTCGACATCGGCTCAACCCGCCTGCCCGGCCCGGACGGCGTGGTGCGACCGGTCGGTGACGTCGCCGCGGACGTCGCCGAGGTGGCCGGGTGGATCGCCCCGATCCCCGGCGGCGTCGGGCCGATGACCCGGGCGATGCTCCTGACCAACGTGGTCGAGGCCGCCGAAGCCGCTGCGTCGGCCGCGGCCGGGTGACCCGCGCCGCGCCGAGGACGGGCTCGCAGCGGCTGGTCGGCCCGTGGCTGGCGCTGGCGTTCCTCGTCCTGGTCGCCGTGGGCGCCGTCGTCGCCGGCCACGTGCGGCTCGGCGGCTACCTGCTCGCCGCCGGCTTCGCCGTCTCGG
Source organism: Actinomycetota bacterium (assembly GCA_046590855.1). Taxonomy (GTDB): domain Bacteria; phylum Actinomycetota; class Actinomycetes; order Actinomycetales; family Angustibacteraceae; genus JACMOY01. The sequence continues at coordinate 2,994 of JBKJTJ010000183.1, read as the reverse complement.
CGGTGCTGCGGCTAGCGCTGCCCTCCCGCGTCGTGGGCGCCGCCGCCGTCCGCTCGCGCACCACGGACGTCGTCGGGCTCGGCCTGGTCGCGGTCGCCGCCGCCGTCCTCACCGCCACCCTCAACCTCACCCCCTAACCCCTCGGGAACCGCACCTTCGCCACAAGGTGCCGGTTTCAGGCCCTCAGGGCACCACCTTGTGGCGAAGGTGCGGGAAGAGACGGGGATGGGGGTGGACCGGGGGAGGGGGCCGGTCGGTCAGATGAGGCCGAGCTCGCGGACGGCGTCGCGCTCCTCGGCCAGCTCGGCCGTGCTGGCGTCGATCCGGGCGCGCGAGAACGCATCGATCTCGAGCCCCTGCACGATCGAGTACGCACCGCCCGACACCGTCACTGGGAACGAGCTGATCAGACCCTCGGGGACGCCGTACGACCCGTCGGACGGCACCGCCATCGACACCCAGTCGCCCTCGGGGGTGCCGAGCACCCAGTCGCGCGCGTGGTCGACTGTCGCGTTGGCGGCGCTCGCGGCGGACGACGAGCCGCGGGCCTCGATGATCGCGGCGCCGCGCTTCTGCACGGTGGGGATGAAGTCGTTCTCGAGCCAGCTCAGGTCGCCGACGAGCTCGGCGGCGTTCTGGCCGCGCACCTGCGCGTGGAAGATGTCGGGGTACTGCGTGGCCGAGTGGTTGCCCCAGATGCTCATCCGGGTGACGTCGGTGACGGGGCTGCCGGTCTTGGCAGCCAGCTGGGCGATCGCCCGGTTGTGGTCCAGGCGGGTCAGGGCGGTGAACCGCTCACGGGGGACGTCGGGGGCGTTGCTCATCGCGATCAGAGCGTTGGTGTTGGCCGGGTTCCCGGTCACCAGCACCTTGACGTCGTCCGCCGCGTGATCGTTGATGGCCTTGCCCTGGCCGGTGAAGATGGCGCCGTTGGCCGCCAGCAGGTCACCGCGCTCCATGCCCTTGGTGCGGGGCCGGGCGCCCACGAGGAGCGCGAGGTTGATGCCCTCGAACACCGTGCCCGGGTCGTCGCCGATCTCGACCTTGGTCAGCAGCGGGAAGGCGCAGTCGTCCAGCTCCATCACCACGCCCTCGAGGGTCTTCAGCGCCGGCGTGATCTCGAGCAGCCGCAGCTCGACCGGGGTGTCGGGGCCGAGCAGCGCCCCGCTCGCGATCCGGAACAGCAGGCTGTAGCCGATCTGGCCGGCGGCTCCGGTGACGGCGACCTTGACGGGCGAACTGCTCACGGGTTGGCTCCTTCGTGACGACACTCGATGGGCCTTGACATTGGTGAAGGCGCTGACGCTAGCAAGGAGCCGACATGCCTGCTTCCGACCGTCCGCCGCTTCCGCCGTTCGACGAGGAGGGGGCGCTGGCCAAGGTGCAGGCGGCCGAGGACGCCTGGAACACCCGCGACCCGATCCGCGTGGCGGCGGCGTACACGCCGGACTCGGTGTGGCGCAACCGCGACCAGTTCGTCACCGGCCGGGACGCCATCATCGAGCTGCTCACGAGCAAGTGGGCCCGCGAGCACGAGTACGCCCTGCGCAAGGCGCTGTGGGGATTCCGGCGAAACAGGATGGCGGTGCGCTTCCAGTACGAGAGCCACGACGACCGGGGTCAGTGGTGGCGCTCCTACGGCAACGAGCTGTGGGAGTTCGACGAGCACGGCTTGATGAGCCGCCGCGAGGCGAGCATCAACGACGTCCCGATCACCCCCGAGGAGCGCAGGATCTTCGGGGCACGGCCACCGGGCGAGCGGGGGGTCGAGCTGCCGCTGCTCTGAGCCGCGCCGGCTCGGCACGCTTTCGCCGGCCGACACCGTCCGATATCTTGACGTCAAAGCATCTGCAGCGACAGGAAGAGGCTCAGTCCATGCCCAAGATCACCGTGCAGGGTCCGGTCGTCGAGCTCGACGGCGACGAGATGACGCGGATCATCTGGCAGTTCATCAAGGACCGGCTGATCCACCCCTACCTCGACGTCGACCTGCGGTACTTCGACCTGGGCATCGAGGAGCGCGACCGCACCGACGACCAGGTGACGATCGACGCTGCCGCGGCGATCAAGGAGCACGGCGTCGGCGTCAAGTGCGCCACGATCACGCCGGACGAGGCGCGGGTCGAGGAGTTCGGCCTCAAGAAGATGTGGGTCTCGCCGAACGGCACGATCCGCAACATCCTCGGCGGCGTGGTGTTCCGCGAGCCGATCATCATCAGCAACATCCCCCGCCTCGTGCCGGGCTGGACCAAGCCGATCATCATCGGCCGCCACGCCCACGGCGACCAGTACAAGGCCACGAACTTCACCGTTCCCGGCGCTGGTGAGCTGACCATGACGTTCACCCCGACCGACGGCAGCGAGCCGATCCAGCACGTGGTCGCGAACTACGGCGCGGACGGCGGCGTCGCGATGGGCATGTACAACTTCACCAAGTCGATCCAGGACTTCGCGCGCGCCTCGTTCGCCTACGGCCTGCAGCGACTGTACCCCGTGTACCTGTCGACCAAGAACACGATCCTCAAGGCCTACGACGGCGCGTTCAAGGACATCTTCGCCGAGATCTTCGCCACCGAGTACCAGAGCGAGTTCGAGGCGGCCGGCCTGACCTACGAGCACCGGCTGATCGACGACATGGTCGCCGCGGCGATGAAGTGGGAGGGCGGCTACGTCTGGGCCTGCAAGAACTACGACGGCGACGTGCAGTCCGACACCGTCGCCCAGGGCTTCGGCTCGCTGGGCCTGATGACCTCGGTGCTGATGACCCCCGACGGCAGGACCGTCGAGGCCGAGGCGGCCCACGGCACGGTGACCCGGCACTTCCGCCAGCACCAGCAGGGCAAGCCGACCTCGACCAACCCGATCGCCTCGATCTACGCGTGGACCGGTGGCCTCAAGCACCGCGGCAAGCTCGACGGCACCCCCGAGGTGACGGCCTTCGCCGAGACCCTTGAGCGGGTCTGCGTTGAGACCGTCGAAGAGGGCAAGATGACC
>JBKJTJ010000003.1:0-4910 GCA_046590855.1 Actinomycetota bacterium | reverse complement strand
GTCCGGTCGCGCAGCCGGATGAGCTCGGCCAGCCCGGCCGGGAAGCACCGGGATCGGGAGTCCATGGCCACCAACCCACCGTCGACGGGCCGGGCATACAGCCTGCGCAGGGCCACGTCGGCGGCCGGGCCGGCGCTGGCGAGGTCGCGCGCGAGCGACCCGGGCACCGGGCCGTACCCGACCACCTCGGCCGTACCGTCCGCGTCACCACGGCCCAGCAGCACCTGGTCCGACACGACGACGTCGACGGTCACCGGCACCTGCGGCCGCCCGCCATCGGGCTGACCGAGAGCCCGGGTGACAAGCAGGTCGGCCATCGCCTGACCGCGGCTGCGCTCGTCCCCGGCAGCGCGGGCGGTGTCGGCGGCCCGGGTCAGGGCCGCGAACACCCCCACGCCCTCGGCCACCGGAAGCAGGGCCGTCAGGTAGGTCATCGTGTCGGGGGCCGGTCGCAGCCACACCGCCCGCTCGGACTCGGCGTGGCGACGCCGCGCGACCACCGACTCGGCGTCCAGCCGGTAGGCCACGCGCCGCAGCTCGCCGACGAGCTCGCGCTCACCCGCCTGGTGCAGGACGTCACCGAGGCTGCGGTCGACCTCGGCACGGTGCTCGCGCGACAGGCAGGCCGTCTCGCGGGCCACCACCGTGGCCCGCCACTCACTGATCAACCCGGCCCGCAACGCGGCCAGCGTGCACGGCAGCTCACGAGTCAGCACCCGCGCCAGCCCCAGATGCCGCTCACCCCGGTGATGGGACTCCCGCCGGGCCAACGCGACCTGCAACCCCACGCCCTGCCCCTGCCGATCCGCCGGCACCCCGCTCGCCGCGTGAGCAGCGCGCACCGAGCAGTCCAACGCCGCGGCCGCCGCGACCTGAACCCCCTCGACCCGGCACTTCAACGTCTCCAGCGCACTCAGCAGGGCGACCAGGTCGCCATCCGGCACCCCACGTGCGTCGAAGCCACCCAGCTCAGCGCCGAGCCGCTCGACCCGCGCACGCATGGACGATGCGGCGTCGGTGGCGGCTGAGTCGAACACGTGTTCTATTCTAGCCACTCTCCATGGCCACCGCAAGACCCCGGCTGCACCTTCTAGCGGAACACGCCCGGCAGCACCGGGTCGGCGGCGGCAGCGTCGAGCAGCGCCAGCCGGGCCAGCGCCTGCGGTGTCGCTCGGGGTGCGAGGGCGACCTCATCGGCGGTGACCAGCAACGGGCGGCCCACGCCCCGGTGCTCCTCGTCGGTCGCCGCGGCTGCCGCGGCAACGAACGCCGGGTCGATGCGGGCCAGGTCGAACCACGCCCGTGTGCGCATCGGGGCGGCCAGGGCCCGCATGCCCGTGCCGTCGCCGCCGGCCAGGTGCTCGCGCAGCCAGCGCGAGCCGAGCAGGGTCAGGACGTCGCACCCGCCCGTGGGGGTCAGCAGGCCGCCGCCGTCACGGGTGAGGCGCTCGATGGCCAGCAGGGCCAGCTCGTCCAGCCGCTCGCGCACCGGCGGCCACCAGTGCCGGGCGTCGAAACCGGCGCAGGCCAGGGCGCTGGGCGCGAGGGCGACGACGGAGTCGTCCGCGGTGGTGGCGCTGGACCGGACCGTGACCCGCAGGCCGAGGCCCAGGCCGACCAGGCCGCCGGGCACTTGCTCGCGCACCCACCCGGCCCCCGGGTGCAGGGCGTGGTCGGCGGGCAGCCCCAGCGGCACCAGCCTGCGGCGCACCATCGCCGCGTCGCCCGTCAGCGCCGCGCGGGCCCGCAACCAGTCCCGCAGCCGCAACCGGCCCGCGGGCGACTCGGGGTCGGCGCCGGCCAGGGCCTGCTCCAGGCGCACCCACGGCACCGTGACGCGCAGCGGGTCGTCCCAGTCGCGTCCGAGCAGGACGCCGTGCTCCCGCGGTTCCACCGGGATGTCGTCCAGGACGCTGACGGCGAGCGCGCACCGACGCAGGGCGACAGCCGTCACCGGCCCGTCGCTCGTGGAGGCACCCATGCGTCGACGGTAGCCCGCACCGGGCCGCTGCTGGTGCTGGGACGGTGCCCAGCCCTGCACCGTCACGCCAACGGGTGAACGTGGTGGCCGGCCGCGACCTTCGGTCGACGCTCGGTGAGCGACAGGTTCAGTGCGCCGTCCAGCCGCCGTCCATGGTGAGCGAGGTGCCGGTGATCGAGGCGGCCGCCGGGCCGCACAGGAAGGCCACGAGCTCGGCCACCTCGGCCGGCTCGACCAGCCGCTTGAGCGCCACGGGGGCGAGCAGCACCTCGTCCAGCACCCGCTCGGCGCTGATGCCGTGCGCCACCGCCTGGTCAACGAGCTGCTTCTCGACCAGCGGGGTGCGCACGTACGCCGGGTTGACGCAGTTGCTCGTCACGCCGTGGGCGGCGGCCTCCAGCGCCACCACCTTGCTCAGGCCCTCGAGACCGTGCTTGGCGGTGACGTAGGCGACCTTGAACGGCGACGCGCGCAGGCCGTGCACCGACGAGACGTTGACGATCCGGCCCCAGCCGCGCTCGTACATACCGGGCAGGGCCGCGCGCACGAGACGGAACGGGCTCTCGAGCATGATCGTCAGGATCGTGCTGAACACCTCGGTCGGGAACTCGTGCACCGGGGCGACGTGCTGCAGCCCGGCGTTGTTGACCAGCACGTCGACACCGCTCAGGTCGAGTGAGTCGACGGCGGCCAGGTCGGACAGGTCGCACGTGGTGGCCGTGGCCCCGAGCTCGGCGGCCAGCGCCGCGAGCGGGTCGGCGGCGACGTCGACCAGCACCAGGCGCGCCCCCGCGGCGCCGAGTCGGCGGGCGCACGCGGCGCCGATGCCGCTGGCCGCCCCGGTGACCAGGGCGGTGCGGCCGCCCAGGTCGAGCGGCCCGGGCGGCGGGTTCGTCGTGGAGGCCGGCGTGGTCGTCATGTCGCCCACGTTAGAGGGGGTCAGACGGGAAGGCTCGCCGCCCCGCGGGGCAGGAAGCGCCCGCCGGCCCGCTCCTCGGCGACACCCGTGCGGTCGAGCAGGGGCGTGAGGCCTCCGTTCCAGAACGAGAATCCGGCGCCGGTGATCATCGCGAGGTCGAGGTCCTGGGGCGCTGCGACGACACCCTCGTCCAGCATCCGTCGGGCCTCGTCGGCGAGGGCGCCGAGCACCTGCGCGCGCACCTGGTCGCGGGTGAGGACGACGGGGTCGACCGGCGTCTCGAGCATCGCGGCCACGTCGGGGTCGGGAACGGGTCGGGTGGGGTCGGGGCCGTACAGCCCGGGCTTGCCGGCGGCGACCAGCCGGCGCAGCATCGGCGAGACGTGGAACCGGTCGGGGAAGGCGGCGTGCAGCGTCTCGGCGTTGTGCAGCGCGATGGCCGGGCCGACCAGCGACAGCAGCACGAACGGCGGCATCGGCGCGAGCCCCGCGAAGGCGCGGTCGGCCACCTCGAGCGGGGTGCCCTCGTCGACGGCGCGGGTGACCTCGCCCATGAACCGGCCGAGCAGCCGGTTGACGACGAACGAGGGGGAGTCCGCGACCACGATCGCCGTCTTGCGCAGCGTCGCCGCCGTGGCCAGGGTCGTCGCGACCGCGACGTCGGTGGTCGCGGCCCCGCGGACCACCTCGACCAGCGGCATGACCGCGACCGGGTTGAAGAAGTGGAACCCCACGACCCGGCCGGGGTGCTGCAGCCCGGACGCCATCTCGGTGATCGACAGCGACGAGGTGTTGGTGGCCAGCACCGCGTCGGGTGACACGACCGCCTCGACCTCGGCAAGCACTTGCTGCTTGACGTCCATGCGCTCGAACACCGCCTCGATCACCAGGTCGGCGTCGGCGAACTCGCTCTTGGACGTCGACCCGGTGACCAGGGCGCGCAGGCGGCCCGCCCGGTCGGGGGTGAGGCGGCCCTTGGCCAGCTGGTCTGCGATCTGGGCGTGCACCCAGCCGACGCCCCGGTCCACCCGGGTCTGGTCGAGGTCGGTCATGACGACCGGCACCTCGAGTCGCTGGGCGAGCAGCAGCGCGAGCTGAGCGGCCATCAGCCCCGCGCCGACGACGCCGACCTTGGTGACCGGGCGGGCCAGCGCGCGGTCGGGAGCCCCGGCCGGTCGCTTGGCCCGGCGCTGCACCAGGTCGAGGGCGTAGACGCCGCTGCGGAACTCCTCGCTCATGATCAGGTCGGCGAGCGTCTGGTCCTCTGCGGCGAAGCCGGCGTCGCGGTCGGCGGTGCGGGAAAGGTCGACGAGCTCGAGGGCGCGGTAGGCCGCCGGCGCGGCGCGACCGACCTTGCTGTCGGCGAACGCCCTGGCCGCGTCCAGCGCCACCTGCCAGGTGCGCTCGTCGCGGTCGACCTGCGGGCGCTCGACCCGCACCGCACCGCGCAGGACATCGGCGGCCCAGCGCAGCGACTGCGCCAGGAAGTCGGCTGGCTCGAAGCCGGCGTCGGCGATGCCGAGTGCCAGCGCCTGCGGACCGGTCATCATCCTGTTCTGGCTCAGCGGGTTCTCGATGATGACCTTGAGCGCGCCGGCCACACCGACCAGGTTCGGCAGCAGGTGGGCGCCGCCCCAGCCGGGCACCAGCCCGAGGAACACCTCGGGCAGGGCCACCGCCGGCACACCGGTCGAGATCGTCCGGTAGGAACAGTGCAGCGCGATCTCGACCCCGCCGCCGAGGGCGACGCCGTTCACGAACGCGAAGCTGGGCACCGGCAGCTCACCGAGTCGGCGGAACTGGTCGTGGCCCAGTCGGGCGACGGCCAGGGCCTGGTCGCGGGTGGCCAGCTGCCCGACGTCCTTGAGGTCGGCCCCGACGGCGAAGACGAACGGCTTGCCGGTGAGATCGTCGCCGTCGCCGTCACCGGCAAGCCGTTCGTCTTCGGCGTCGGGGCCGACCTCAAGGACGTCGGGCAGCTGGCCACCCGCGACCAGGCCCTGGCCGTGG
>JBKJTJ010000389.1:0-15070 GCA_046590855.1 Actinomycetota bacterium | reverse complement strand
CCGGGTCAGCGAGGCCGAGTCCGGCCCCGACCCGCTGCGCCGGCACGAGGTGCTCGACCTGCGGCGTCCGCTGGACCTCGAGGCCATGGCGACCGCGTCGGCGCACCTGGTCGGCCTCAACGACTTCGCCGCGTTCTGCCGCCGCCGCCAGGGAGCCACGACGGTGCGCACGCTGCTGGAGTACTCGTGGCAGCGCCCCGTGCTCGGCGAGCCCGACGACGGCCTGGTCGTGGCCACCGTGGTGGCCGACGCCTTCTGCCACTCGATGGTGCGCGCCCTGGTCGGTGCGCTGCTGCCGGTGGGGCTGGGTCGGCGCGACCTCGACTGGCCCGCGCAGGTGCTGGCCGGGCGGGCCCGCGACGCACGCGTGGGCGTCGTGGCCCCCCGCGGGCTGACCCTCGAGCAGGTCGACTACCCGCCGGACGACCAGCTCGCCGTCCGCGCCCGCGCCGCGCGCGCCGTCCGCCACCTGCCCTGACCCCCTTCCTCCCCCCGCCCGGTTTCCTCCCCCTAACCGGTGCCGCTGCCCGCTTTGTCCGCCGCGGACGCCGGTCGAGCGGCGGAAAGCGGGGCGGGGGGAGGAAGCGGGTGACGGGGAAAGGCGGTGACGTGGGACTGGGCGTCCGGGCAGACTGGGCGGGTGGGACACGTCGACGTCAACGCCGTCAGCTACCACCTGCCCGACGGCCGCCCGCTGCTCGACGAGGTCAGCCTGCGGGTCGGGGACGGCGTCAACGTCGCGCTGATCGGGCCGAACGGCACGGGGAAGACGACGCTGCTGCGGATCATCGCCGGCGACCTGAACGCGCACTCGGGGGCGGTGACCCGCAGCGGCGGGCTCGGGGTGATGCGCCAGTTCGTCGGCCAGGTGCGCGACGACTCGTCCGTGCGCGACCTGCTGCTGACGGTCGCCCCGTCCCGGGTGCGGGCCGCGGCGCGGGCGCTGGACGACGCCGAGCTGGCGATGATGGAGCGCGAGGACGAGCGCACCCAGATGCGCTACGCCCAGGCCATCGCCGACTGGGCCGACGCCGGCGGGTACGAGGCCGAGACCCTGTGGGACGTCTGCACGGTGGCGGCGATCGGCGCGCCGTACGAGCGGGCCCAGTGGCGCGACGTCCGCAGCCTGTCGGGGGGCGAGCAGAAGCGGCTGGTGCTCGAGGCGCTGCTGCGCGGCCCCGAGGAGGTGCTGCTGCTGGACGAGCCCGACAACTACCTCGACGTGCCGGGCAAGCGCTGGCTCGAGGACCGGCTGCGCGAGACGCCGAAGACGGTGCTGTTCGTCAGTCACGACCGCGAGCTGCTCGCGCGCGCGGCGACCCGGATCGCGACCCTGGAGCCGGGCGCGGCCGGCAGCAGCGTGTGGGTGCACCCGGGTGGGTTCGCGACCTACCACCAGGCCCGCCAGGACCGGCTGGCCCGCCTCGACGAGCTCGGCCGCCGGTGGTACGAGGAGCACGCCAAGCTCAAGGCGCTGGTGCAGTACTACAAGACCAAGTCGGCCTACAACAGCGACATGTCCAGCCAGTACCACGCGGCCGAGAAGCGCCTGCAGCGCTTCGTGGACGCCGGGCCGCCCGAGGCGCTGCCCCAGCTGCAGAACGTCACGATGCGGCTGCGCGGCGGTCGCACCGGCAAGCGTGCGCTGGTGTGCGAGCAGGTCGAGCTCACCGGACTGATGAAGCCGTTCGATCTCGAGGTCTGGTTCGGCGAGCGGGTGGCGGTGCTGGGCTCCAACGGCTCGGGCAAGTCGCACTTCCTGCGGCTGCTGGCCGCCGGCGGGTCCGACCCGGACGTCGAGCACCGGCCGGTCGGGGACGTCGCGATCGCCCCGGTCGAGCACACCGGGGTGGCCCGGCTGGGTGCGCGGGTGCGTCCGGGCTGGTTCGCCCAGACCCACGAGCAGCCGCTGCTGCTGGGCCGCACCCTGCTCGAGGTGCTGCACCGCGGGGACGAGCACCGCGACGGGATGCCCCGCGAGCAGGCGGCCCGGGCGCTGGACCGGTACGAGCTGGCGCGCTCGAGCGAGCAGACCTTCGAGTCGCTCTCGGGCGGCCAGCAGGCCCGCTTCCAGATCCTGCTGCTCGAGCTGTCCGGCGCGACGATGCTGCTGCTCGACGAGCCCACCGACAACCTCGACCTGCAGTCGGCGCAGGCGCTGGAGGAGGGGCTGGCGGCGTTCGAGGGGACCGTGCTGGCGGTCACGCACGACCGGTGGTTCGCCCGCGGGTTCGACCGCTACCTGGTGTTCGGGCAGGACGGCCGGGTCTACGAGGCGCCCGAGCCGGTGTGGGACGAGGGCCGGGTCGCGCGCCAGCGCTGACGTGCGACCCGCCGCGTTTTGACCCCCGGCGCGCGTGGCGGCTACCCTGGGGAGTCGTCGTGCGTGATCGACCGCGCCCTCACGGGTGCGGCGTCGGGCCGCCGGCGACAGACCGACGAGCTACGCGGTGGTCCCACCGCGTGCCTCGGCCCGCAGCCAGTCCTGTCAGCGAAGAGAACGAAGGCGACGCTCGTGCGCACGTACACCCCGAAGCCCGGCGAGATCCAGCGCCACTGGCACGTCATCGACGCCACCGACGTGGTGCTCGGTCGCCTGGCCAGCCAGGTCGCCGTCCTCCTGCGGGGCAAGCACAAGGCGACCTTCGCACCCCACGTCGACACCGGTGACTTCGTCATCGTCGTCAACGCCGACAAGGTGGCCCTGACCGGGTCGAAGCTGGAGCAGAAGCAGGCCTACCGGCACTCCGGCTACCCCGGCGGTCTGCGCTCGCGCAGCTACACCGAGATGCTCGAGAAGTACCCCGCCAAGGCGGTCGAGAAGGCCGTCCGCGGCATGCTCCCCAAGAACTCGCTGGCCCGCGACCAGCTGAGCAAGCTCAAGGTGTACGCCGGCCCCGAGCACCCGCACCAGGCGCAGGGCCCCCAGCCGTTCGAGATCATCCAGGTCGCGCAGTAGCCGTGTCGGCTGCGCACCCGTACCCGCAGAACCCGAAGGAGAACCGTGGCTGAGTCCACCATCGAGACCGAGCTGGGCACCGAGGTCGACGACCTCGACGACGCGCCGAGCAGCTACACCAGCGAGTCCAGCGACGCCCCGGTCCGCCGGGCCAGCGCCACGGGCCCCGGTGCCGCGACCGGACGACGCAAGCAGGCCGTGGCCCGTGTGCGCATCGTCCCCGGCACGGGCAAGTGGGTCATCAACGGCCGCGAGCTGTCGAACTACTTCCCGAACAAGGTGCACCAGCAGATCGTCGGCGAGCCGCTCAAGGTGCTCGACCTCGACGGGCTCTTCGACATCACGGCCCGCGTGCACGGCGGGGGCCCCTCGGGCCAGGCCGGAGCCGTCCGCCTCGGCATCGCCCGGTCGCTGAACCAGGTCGACGAGGAGGCCAACCGCGCGACGCTGAAGAAGGCCGGGTTCCTCACCCGCGACCCGCGGGCGATCGAGCGCAAGAAGGCCGGGCTCAAGAAGGCCCGCAAGGCGCCGCAGTACTCCAAGCGGTAACAGACGTGGCGGCGACCGCCGCTGCACGACCAGTCGACGGCCCCGGGGTACGGTTCCCCGGGGCTGTCGCTGCGCTCGGCCCTTCGACGAGAGGTCACCCGTGGGACGACTGTTCGGCACCGACGGCGTGCGAGGGCTCGCCAACGGCGACCTCACCGCCGAGCTGGCGCTGAGCCTCTCGGTCGCCGCCGCCCACGTCCTTCGGGCACCCGGCGGCGCACGCGCCGTCGCCGTGGTCGGCCGTGACCCGCGGGCCTCGGGGGAGTTCCTCTCGGCCGCCGTGGTCGCCGGCCTGGCCAGCGCCGGGGTCGACGTCCTGGACGTCGGGGTGCTGCCGACCCCGGCGGTCGCGTTCCTCACTGCATCCCGCGACGCCGACTTCGGCGTGATGCTGTCGGCCTCGCACAACCCGATGCCCGACAACGGGATCAAGTTCTTCGCGCGCGGTGGGCACAAGCTCGACGACGCCGTCGAGGACCAGATCGAGGCCGGGATGGACGCCGACCGGCAGCGTCCGCACGGCGCCGACGTCGGTCGGGTGCGCCAGGACGCCGCCGCCGGTGACGAGTACGTGCAGCACCTGCTGGGCGCCGTCCCGCAGCGCCTGGACGGGCTGCGCGTGGTGCTGGACTGCGCCCACGGGGCGTCCAGCGTCGTCGGGCCCGCCCTGCTGCGCGCTGCCGGCGCCGACGTCGTCGTGATCGGAGCCGACCCGGACGGCTTGAACATCAACGACGGCTACGGCTCGACCCACCTGGCGCGGCTGCGGGCCGCGGTGCTCGAGCACGGCGCCGACGCCGGGGTGGCGATGGACGGCGACGCCGACCGCTGCCTGGCCGTCGACGCCGCCGGTGAGGTCGTCGACGGTGACCAGATCATGGCGGTGCTGGCGCTGGCGATGGCCGAGGCGGGCAGCCTCGTGGACCGCACGCTGGTGGCGACCGTGATGAGCAACCTCGGTCTGCTGATGGCCATGGAGCGCGAGGGCATCGTCGTGGTCCAGGCCGGCGTGGGCGACCGGTACGTCCTGGAGCAGATGCGCGTCGGGGGGTTCAGCCTCGGCGGCGAGCAGTCCGGCCACGTCATCGTCAGCGACCACGGCACCACGGGCGACGGGCTGCTCACGGGGCTGCTCCTGCTGGCCCGGATGGCGGGCACCCGGCGTCCGCTGGCCTCGCTCGCGGGGGTCATGCAGCGGCTGCCGCAGGTGCTGGTCAACGTGCCGGGCGTCGACAAGTCGCGCACCCACGCGGACGCCGAGCTCATCGCCGCGGTGGCGGTGGCCGAGGCCGAGCTGGCCGGCCGTGGCCGGGTGCTGCTGCGTCCCTCGGGCACCGAGGCCCTGGTGCGGGTGATGGTCGAGGCGACCGAGGTCCACCAGGCGCGCGCGGTGGCCGAGCGGCTGGCCGGCGTGGTGCGCGAGCGGCTCGCGCTCTAGCTCACCCAGCAGGTCTCGAGCGTCAGCGCAGCGCGTGGATGCGGTGGGGCACCCGCTTCCACACCAGGCGTTGCACGACGAGGGTGGCGATCCCCGCGACGACCATGCCGGTCAGGTTGATCGCGAGCTGAGCCGCCGCGCCGCCCATCTCGTGCGGCACCCACAGCGCCAGCGCCAGCGCGAGGTTGCCGGCGGCCGGCACGGTGGTGACCGAGATGAACACCCCGACCAGTGCGCTCGAGCGGCCCGCGGTCTGCGACAGGGTGCCGGCCACGCCGGCCAGCAGGGCGACGACCACCGACCAGTGGTCGGGCTTCCAGATGAAGCCCGTGAGGGGCCGCGGCGCGCTGATCGACCCGGGGTCGATCCACCCGGCGGCCCGAGCCACCAGCGCGAGCAGCACCGTGACCAGGATCGCGAAGGCGAAGCCCTGGGCCAGCAGCCGCAGACCGCCGAGCGTGAGCCGCTGCTGGCTGAGCACCACGCCCGTGGCGACCGCGGCCACCGCGCCGAACTCCGGCCCGACGACCATCGCTCCGACCACCAGGATCGAGGAGTCCAGCACGACAGCCACCCCGGCGATCAGCGTGGCCAGGGTCAAGAACGCGTAGAACGACCACGAGGCCCGGGCGTCGGCGTACGCCTTCTCGATCACCACGTCCCAGACGACGCCGTCGTCGGGCGAGCCGGGGGCGGCGCGCTCGGCGGCCCGCGCCTGACGCGAGGGCGAGGCGTCGACGTCCTCGATGGCGATGGTTCCGGCGTCGTCCAGACCGATGGCCCGCAGCCGGCCCAGGACGTCGCTCGCCGCCTCACGTGCGACGTCGCAGAACATCGCGTCACCGGGTGGGTCCAGGCTCGCCCCGGGCATGACGAGTACGTTCGTGACGCGGGCGTCCTCGACCAGCAGGGACGAGACGGCGTCGGCGCAGCTGCGCGGGACGACCAGGCGTAGGTGCAGCACCCGCCCATCCTGCCCGGCGCGAGGGTCAACGGCGGTTGCGGGGCGGGCGGGGGTCAGTCAGGGTCGGGTCGTGAGCGACGTCCGGATGGTGACTCTCGACGTGCTGAACGACGACGTGCTGCTCGACCGATGGGTCGAGGCCGCGGTCGACAGCGGGCGGTACGAGTTCGGTGACCGGCACAGCGCGTTCTCGGCGGAGGAGGTGCGGGCGGCCGAGGGGTTCACGACCTATCGGGTCGAGCGGGTGACCGCTCTGGTCGGCGACGAGGTCGTGGCGCAGGGGACGGTCAACCTGCCGATGGCCGACAACCCGGACCTCGCCACGATGACGGTCTCTGTCCGCCCGGCACATCGGCGGCGCGGCATCGGCGCGCTGCTGCTGGCCGACCTCGAGCAGCGCGCCCGCGCCGCCGGGCGCAGCGTGTTGCAGGTCTCCAGCCAGGTTGCCGCCGGCCGCGTCGACCCGGCGGTCTCGTTCGCCGCCGCCCACGGGTACGCCGCGGGGCTGGTCGAGCTGCGCAACGACCTCGACGTCACGCCGGGTGAGATCGACCAGGTGCTCACGCTGCTGGAGGCCGAGGCCGCCGCCATGCCGGGGGCCGGCGACTACCAGCTGGTCACCTGGTGGGACCAGGTACCGCTGGCCTGGGTCGACGAGCGCGCGAGGGTGCAGGCCCGGATGTCGAGCGACGCCCCTGCGGGCGACCTGCACCTCGTGGAGGAGGTGTGGGACGCCGGCCGGATGCGTGAGTACTTCGCGGTCGCGCGCGCGCAGGGCCGGCGTGTCGTCGAGACCCTCGCCGTGCACCGGCCCACCGGGTCGATCGCCGCCTACAGCGACCTGGCGATGCCCGCGCAGACCCCGGACCTGGCCTACCAGTGGGACACCCTTGTGCTGCGGGAGCACCGCGGACGCCGGCTCGGCCAGCTGGTCAAGGCGGCGAACCTGCGCGCCCTGCTGGGGCGCATGCCTCAGGTGACACGGGTGGCGACGTGGAACGCCGAGGTGAACGCACCGATGCTGCGAGTCAACCGGGCCATGGGTTTTCGCACGGTCGGGACGATGACGGAGTGGCAGCGGGTGCTGACGTGACCGACGTCCGGATCGTGCAGCTGGACCCGCTCATCGACGATGCGCTCCTCGCCGGGTGGGTCGACGCGGGCATGGACAGTGCCCGGCACGAGCTGGGTGACCGGCACACGCAGTACTCGGCTGACGAGGTGCGCGAGCGCTCGCGGACCATGACCGACCGGCGGTTCGTCCTGCTCGCCGCCCTGGTGGGCGACGAGGTGGTGGCCGAGGGCAACGTGCACCTGCCCGTGCTCGACAACCTGCACCTGGCGACGAGCTGGATGAGCGTGCGGCCGGCGTGGCGGCGGCGCGGCATCGGGACGCGGCTACTCGCGGGACTGCAGGCCGCCGCCCGCGCCGATGGCCGCACCACGCACGTCGTCGTCGCCGAGTCCGCTGCGGGCGGGGGCACCGAGGCGGCGCAGTTCGCTGCGAACCAGGGCTACTCCGCAGCCAGGGTCAACCTGCGCAGCGACCTCGAGGTCGACGCGTCGCTGCGCGGCAGGCTGGCCGAGCAGCAGGCGACCGCCGCGCTGGCCTCCCCCGACTACGAGCTGCTGACGTGGTGGGACGCCGTCCCCGAGGAGTGGTTGGAGCAGCGGGCGGCGCTCAGCGCCAGGATGGCCACCGACGCGCCGGCCGAGGAGGTCGACTCGGGCGAGGAGCACTGGGACGCCGACCGCGTGAGGGCCGAGCTCGCAGCAGCCCGGGCGATGGGACGACGGCTGGTCGAGACCGTGGCGGTGAGAACGGCCGGCGGCGAAGCCGTCGCGTACACGACGCTCGCCGTCGCGGAGCACACCCCCGACCACGCCTACCAGTGGGACACCCTGGTGCGCGCCGACCACCGTGGCCACGCGCTGGGCACGCGGGTGAAGACGGCCAACCTGCTCACGCTGCTCGAGCGGCTGCCCGCGGTGCGGCGGGTGACCACCTGGAACGCGTCGACGAACGAGCCCATGCTGCGCGTCAACCGGGCCCTGGGGTTCCGTCCGGTCGGCGCGTCGACGGAGTGGCAGAGGATCGGCTAGACGCCTACTTGCGCAAACGAATCCGGGTCACTGCGTGGTCAGAACCCTTGGTGAGAACCAGGTTCGCCCGCCCGCGGGTTGGGCGCACGTTCTCGAGCAGGTTCGCCTCGTTGATCTCCTCCCAGATGCGGGTGGCGGTGTCAGAAGCCTGCTCGTCCGATAACGCGGCGTACCGGTGGAAGTACGACGTCGGATCGGTGAAGGCCGTCTGCCGCAAGCGAAGGAACCGGTCGACGTACCAGCCGCGGACGTCCTCGAGCCGGGCGTCGACGTAGACCGAGAAGTCGAAAAAGTCGCTCACCGCCAGCCCCGAGCGTCCCCCCGCGTCGACGCGCGGCGGCTGCAGGACGTTCAGGCCCTCGACGATCAGGACGTCGGGCTGGCGTACGACGATGCGCTCGTCCGGCACGACGTCGTAGGTGAGGTGGGAGTAGACCGGCGCGGTCACCTCGGCGCGGCCGGCCTTCACCTCCGCGACGAACCGGAGCAGCGCCCGTCTGTCGTAGCTCTCCGGAAAACCCTTGCGCTGCAACAGGTCTCGACGCTCGAGTTCGGCGTTGGGCAGCAGGAAGCCGTCTGTCGTCACCAGCTGGACGTCGGGCGTGCCCGGCCAGCTGGCAAGCAGCTCGCGCAGGATGCGTGAGGTGGTCGACTTGCCGACCGCCACCGACCCCGCCACGCCGATGACGAACGGCGAACGCGCCGGCTGCTCGCCCAGGAAGTCGCTGGTGACCCGGTGCAGCTGTCCGGCGCCGCGGACGTACAGGGTGATCAACCGCGACAGCGGCAGGTAGACGTCCTCGACCTCGGCGAGGTCGATCCGGTCTCCGAGTCCGCGCAGTCGCTCGAGGTCGGTCTCGAGCAGGGTGAGGGGGGTCTGGGCCCGCAGCCGGGCCCACGCCGCCCGGTCGAGCTCGACGTACGGAGAGGGCAGGCTCACGCCGTTGCCGTTGGACACGGGCCGCAACGTTACCCTGACGGCATGTGCGGAATCGTCGGGTTCACGGGGCCAGCTGGGGGAGTCGACGCGCTCGACGTCGTGTTGGAGGGCCTGCGGCGCATGGAGTACCGCGGCTACGACTCCGCCGGCATCGTCGTCCAGGCGGACGGGGCGCTGCACGCCCGCAAGAAGGCCGGCAAGCTGGCGAACCTCGTAGAGGTGCTCTCGCTCGACCCGCTGCCCAAGTCGGTGACCGGGGTCGGGCACACCCGCTGGGCCACGCACGGCGGCCCGACCGACGCCAACGCGCACCCGCATCTGAGCGCGGACGGTCGCCTGGCGGTGGTGCACAACGGGATCATCGAGAACTTCGCCGCGCTGCGCGCCGAGCTGGCGGCCGAGGGCGTGCGGTTCCTGTCCGAGACCGACACCGAGGTGGCGGCGCACCTGGTGGCCCGCGCGTACGACCGGCTCGGCGACCTGACCGAGGCGATGCGCGCGGTGTGCAACGAGCTGCACGGCGCGTTCACCCTGCTTGCGGTGCACGCCGACGTACCCGGCACCGTCGTCGGCGCCCGCCGCAACAGCCCGCTGGTCGTGGGGCGCGGCGAGGGCGCGAACTACCTGGGCTCGGACGTGGCCGCGTTCATCGACCACACCCGCGACGCCATCGAGCTCGGCCAGGACCAGGTCGTGACGATCACCGCCGACAGCATCGAGGTCGTCGACTTCGCCGGGGCGCCGGCCGCGACGAAGGAGTACCACGTCGACTGGGACGCCTCGGCGGCCGAGAAGGGCGGCTACGCCACCTTCATGGCCAAGGAGATCGACGAGCAGCCCCGTGCGGTGGCCGACACCCTGCTCGGCCGCACCGACGCCCAGGGCCACCTGGTGCTGGACGAGCTGCGAATCGATGAGGCGGTGCTGCGGGCCGTCGACAAGATCGTGGTGATCGCGTGCGGCACCTCGTCGTACGCCGCGCAGGTCGCCAAGTACGCGATCGAGCACTGGTGCCGCGTGCCCACCGAGGTCGAGCTGTCCAGCGAGTTCCGCTACCGCGACCCCGTCGTGAACGCCCGGACGCTGGTGGTGGCCATCTCGCAGTCCGGCGAGACGATGGACACCCTGATGGCGATGCGGCACGCGAGCGAGCAGGGCGCGAAGGTGCTGGCCATCTGCAACACCCACGGCTCGACGATGCCGCGCGAGGCGGACGCCGTGCTCTACACGCACGCCGGGCCCGAGGTGGCCGTGGCATCGACCAAGGCGTTCCTGGCCCAGATCACCGCCTGCTACCTGCTCGGCCTGTACCTGGCCCAGCTGCGCGGCAACAAGTACGAGGACGAGGTGCGCGAGATCCTGGCGCAGCTCGCCGAGGTGCCCGAGCAGATCCAGCAGGTGCTGGACTCGATGGAGCCGGTGCGGGCCCTGGCCCGTGAGATGGCCGACGCGCGGGTGGTGCTGTTCCTCGGCCGGCACGTGGGGTTCCCGGTGGCCATGGAGGGCGCGCTGAAGCTCAAGGAGCTCGCCTACATCCACGCCGAGGGGTTCGCGGCCGGTGAGCTCAAGCACGGCCCGATCGCGCTGATCGA
Source organism: Actinomycetota bacterium (assembly GCA_046590855.1). Lineage (GTDB taxonomy): Bacteria > Actinomycetota > Actinomycetes > Actinomycetales > Angustibacteraceae > JACMOY01. The sequence goes on along the minus strand of JBKJTJ010000389.1, from coordinate 4,525 downwards.
GCCTGGGCTGCCGGTCTTCATCGTGGTCCCCTCGCCGCGCGGCCGTGACTCGGTGCACGGCAAGGTCGTATCGAACATCCAGGAGATCCGGGCTCGCGGCGCCCGCACCATCGTCATCGCCGAGGAGGGGGACGACGACGTCCGCCCCTACGCCGACACCCTGATCCAGGTGCCGCGCACCCCGACCCTGCTCGCGCCGCTGGTCACCACGGTGCCGCTGCAGGTGTTCGCCTGCGAGCTGGCGCTGGCCAAGGGCCACGACGTGGACCAGCCCCGCAACCTGGCCAAGTCGGTCACCGTCGAGTGATCGTCGGCATCGGGATCGACGTGGTCGACGTCGAGCGGTTCGGCCAGGCCCTGGCGCGCACCCCCCGGCTGCTGCAGCGGCTGTTCACCGCGGACGAGCAGACCCTGCCGCTGGCGTCCCTGGCCGCGCGGTTCGCGGCCAAGGAGGCGCTGGCCAAGGCGCTCGGCGCGCCGATCGGGCTGCACTGGGTCGACGCCAGCGTGCGCAAGGACGACGCTGGGCGCCCGCACCTGGTGGTCACCGGCACCGTCGCCGCCCGGTCTGCCGAGCTGGGGGTGGCGTCGCTGCACGTGTCGCTCTCGCACGACGCCGGTATCGCCAGCGCGGTCGTGATCGCCGAGGCGTGAGCCCCGTGCCGCCTAGGCTCGCGTCATGATCCGCGCGTACGACGTCGCCACGGTCCGGGCGGCTGAGCAGGTGGCGCTCACCGCGCTGCCCGAGGGCGCCCTCATGCAGCGTGCCGCCGCGGGCCTGGCCACGGCGGTGCTCGGGGTGCTGGCGGACGCCGGCCGGTCGGCGTACGGCGCCCGCGTGCTGCTGCTCGTCGGCCCGGGCGACAACGGCGGCGACGCCCTCTGTGCTGGAGCCCGCCTCGCGGCGCGGGGAGCCCGGGTCGAGGTGGTGCTCGCCGCCGACCACGCGCACCCGGCGGGGCTCGCCGCCCTGCGTGCGGCCGGGGGACGGGTCGTGGGCGACGGCGGCCGCGCGGACGTCGTCGTCGACGGGCTGGTCGGCCTCGGGGCTCGGCCCGGGCTGAGCGGGCGGGCACTGGCCCTGGTGCGTACGGTGCCGGCGTCCGTGCCGGTGGTGGCGGTCGACCTGCCCAGCGGGATCGACCCCGAGACCGGCGAGCTGGCCGGCGAGCACGTCACCGCCGACGTCACCGTCACGTTCGGGGCGGCCAAGCCCGCCCTGCTGCTGCCTCCCGCGAGCGGGGCGGCCGGGCGCGTGCAGGTGGTCCACATCGGGCTGACGCTGCCGGACGAGGCAGCGGTCGAGCGGCTCGAGGCCGCCGACCTGGCCTCTCGGTGGCCGGTGCCCGGGCCGGACGACGACAAGTACCGCCGCGGGGTCCTCGGCGTGGTCGCGGGCGGCCCGACGTACACGGGTGCCGCGGTGCTGTGCACCGGGGCGGCCGTGGCCACCGGCGTCGGCATGGTGCGGTACGTCGGCCCGCCGGCCCCCGCCGACCTGGTGCGTGCCCGCTGGCCCGAGGTCGTGCCTGGGCCCGGCCGCGTCCAGGCGTGGCTGCTCGGGCCCGGCCTGGACGCCCCGGACGAGGGCCAGCGCGCGGCCGTCGTCGACGCCCTGGCCGGCGACCTGCCATGCGTCGTCGACGCGGGTGCCCTCGACCTGCTGCCCGCGCGCCGCGAGGCCCCCACGCTGCTCACCCCGCACGCCGGCGAGCTGACCCGGCTGCTGCAGGCCCGCGGCGTCGACGTCCAGCGGCCGGATGTCGAGGCCGCCCCCGCGCGGTACGCCCGGCTGGCCGCCGAGCTCACCGGCGCCACCGTCCTGCTCAAGGGTGCGGTCACGCTCGTCGTGCAGGACGGCGCACCTGCGCGCAGCCAGGCCGACGGCCCGCACTGGCTGGCCACCGCGGGCTCGGGCGACGTCCTGGCCGGGATCGCCGGGGCCCTGCTCGCCGGCGGCCTGAGCCCGCTGGACGCAGGCACGCTGGCGGTCGCCGTCCACGGGGCGGCCGGGCACCTGGCCAGCGGCGGCGGACCGGTGAGCGCGAGCAGCGTCCTGGCCGTGGTGCCCGACGCGGTTCGCGAGCTGGTGACGCAGCGTGCCCCGAGCGGCCGGTGCTGAGAGACTGGGCGGCGTGATGGCCACATCGACCCTGCCCGCCGAGGCCGTCGTCGACCTGTCCGCGGTGCGCGACAACGTGCGCGAGCTGTGCCGCCGGGCGCCGTCCGCCCAGGTGATGGCCGTCGTCAAGGCGGACGGGTACGGCCACGGGCTGCTGCCGTGCGCCGCCGCCGCGCGCGCCGGGGGAGCCACCTGGCTCGGGGTCGCCCAGCTGGCCGAGGGGCTCGCCCTGCGCGCGGCGGGCGACCAGGGCCGGCTGCTGTCGTGGCTGCACGTGCCCGGTGACGACTTCGCGGGCGCCGTCCGCGCCGACATCGACCTGTCGGCCTCGGCCCCGTGGGCCGTCGACGAGATCGTCGACGCGGCCCGCGGCGCCGGGGTCACCGCGCGTGTCCACCTGAAGATCGACACCGGGCTCTCGCGCGGCGGTGCCACGCCCGCCGACTGGGACGTGCTGGTCGGCGCGGCGCTCGCCGCCCAGGCCGACGGCGCCGTCTCGGTCGTCGGCGTGTGGTCGCACCTGGCCTGGGCCGACGCGCCCGACCACCCGACCGTGCGCCACCAGCGTGAGGTCTTCGACCTGGCCGTCGCGCGAGCCGAGGCGCTCGGCGTCCGGCCCGAGGTGCGCCACCTGGCCAACTCGGCCGCGACGCTGACCAACCCCGCCTCGCACTACGACCTGGTGCGACCTGGCCTGGCGGTCTACGGGCTGTCGCCGGTGCCCGACCTGCACGACGGCGCCGCGCTGGGGCTGCGGCCCGCGATGACCCTGCGCGCCACGCTCTCGCTGGTCAAGCGGGTGCCGGCCGGGTCCGGCGTCGCCTACGGCCACACCTACGTCACCGAGCGCGAGACCGTGCTCGCGCTGGTGCCCCTCGGGTACGCCGACGGGGTGCCGCGCGCCGCCGGCAACATCGGGCCGCTGCTCGTCGCCGGTGCCGTCCACCGCGTCGCCGGCCGGGTGTCGATGGACCAGGTCGTCGTCGACCTCGGGGACGACGAGGCCGCCCGCGACGCCCGGGCCGGCGACCCCGTCGTCCTCTTCGGGGATGGCGCAGCTGGTGAGCCGACCGCGCAGGACTGGGCCGCGGCCACCGACACCATCGCCTACGAGATCGTGGCCCGGATCGGCAGCCGCGTCCCGCGCACCCACGTCGGGCAGGAGGTCCCGTGAGCCCGCGCCCACCCAACCTGCTGGCCGTCGGGGCCGGCCTGGCAGCAGCCGGGGTCGGCGCCGCGCTGGGCCTTGCGGCCGAGCGGTTCACCCTCGGCCGCTCGCGCGGTGGCGGGGTCGCCGAGCCCTTCGGGTCGCTGCGCGGAACCGTGCACCCGCTTGTGACCCACGACGGCACGCGGCTGCACGTCGAGGTCGACGAGCTCGACGACCCGGGTGAGCTCCCCGACCTCACCGTGGTGTTCAGCCACGGCTTCTGCCTCAACCTCGACTCCTGGCACTACCAGCGCCAGATGATGCGCGGTCGCCACCGCCTCGTGCTGTGGGACCAGCGGGGCCACGGCCGGTCGGACGCCGGCCCGCGCGGCTCGTGCACCGTCGACCAGTGCGGGCGAGACCTGCACGCGGTGCTCCAGGCGGTGGCCCCGACCGGACCCGTCGTGCTGATCGGGCACTCCCTGGGTGGCATGACCCAGATGGCGCTGGCGGCCGAGCAGGCCGGGCTGGTCGAGGAGCGGGTGGTCGGGGTGGCCTTCATCGCGACCAGCCCAGGTGGCCTGGCCGACGTCCACTGGGGGCTGGCGGAGGTGCTGGGACAGGTGGCGCACCGGATCGCGCCCGGTGCGCTGTCGGGTCTGGCCCGCACACCGCGGCTGGTCGACCGCACCCGACGCATCGGCAGCGACCTCGAGCAGGCGCTGGTCAAGCGGTACTCCTACGCGTCGGCGGTGCCGGCCTCGCTCGTGCGGTTCTCCGCGGCGATGATCGCCGCCACCCCCATCGAGGTCGTGGCCGAGTTCCTGCCCACGTTCGACCGCCACGACAAGCGGATCGCCCTCGCGGCCCTGGACGGCATCGAGGCGCTGGTGCTGTCGGGCGAGGACGACCTGCTCACCCCGCCGGGGCACAGCGACGAGATCATTCGGCGGCTGCCGGTCGCCGAGCACGTGGTGCTGCCGGACGCCGGGCACCTGGTCATGCTCGAGCGTCCCGACGAGGTCAACCTGCACCTGGACGAGCTGCTCGTCCGCGCCCGGCGCTCGCTGCAGCGGGTGCGACCCGAGCAGTAGCATCAGGCCCCGCCCATCGAGAGGACCAGTGGTGCTCACCGCCCGTGAGACGGTCGACGACCGTGACGCGATGCAGGCCCTCGGGCAGCGCCTCGCCGGCCTGCTCGCGGCAGGGGACCTCGTCGTGCTGACGGGTGCGCTCGGTGCGGGCAAGACCAC
>JBKJTJ010000223.1:0-8987 GCA_046590855.1 Actinomycetota bacterium | reverse complement strand
CACGCCGAAGGCGAGTGCGAGCGGCAGTGCGACGATGCCGACGGTGAGGCCCGCGGCCAGATCCCTCGGCCACGAGCGTCGCAGGCCGCGGTAGTCGCTGCGGCGGGGGAGCAGCGGCCGCACCGAGCGGGCTGCTCCAAGCGCCGCCGCCCGGGCGGTGCCGGCGGCTCCTGCCCAGGGGCGACCAGGATCCAGCGCCACCGACCTCACGTGGTCACGCGCGACGCGTCCGCGAGCGAGACCGCGTCGTCGGCATCGGCCAGGGCCGCGAGCAGGACCTGACCATGGCGCAGGTTCGCGCTGATCAACCGCCGTGCCACGGCGAGCAGCTCAGCCGTCTGGGGGTCTCGCAGGGCGCAGATGACGGTGGTCTTGACCCTGCGGCTGTCGACGATGCCAGACCGGCGCAAGGTCGAGACGTGCTGGGACAGGTGCGACAGCTCGAGGCCGGTGCCCTGGGCAAGCTCACCCATCGTGTGCTCACGCGCGGCGAGCAGCTCGAGCACCCGGATCCTCGCCGGGTGCGCCAGGGCCTTGAACAGCTCTGCCTTGGCCTCGGTGATCGGCTGATTCGCTGGATGGGTCACCGCATCATGATGTTCTTGTTTGATCGATCGGTCAACTAACGCACTGAGTGTGCCTGGGCCTCTACTGCCTGGTCTGGTTCATCAAGACCAACGGCGCCCTCAACGAGTAGTGGCGCAGCCAGGGCGCGACCGGATCCCCAGCACGGCATCAGCCGACTCGGCCCGGCCCCGACGCAGATGGGTGGGCGGCCTCACCAGCCACCCCTCACTGCCGATGGGGCGGGTATGACGTCGGTCCGAGCCAGTGCGTCCCACGGCGCGCGCGCTGGCGTCGACGTCATCGCGTGGGGCGTTCTCGCGCTCGGTCTGATCGTCTTCGCCGTGGCGTCCATCACCCGCAGCCCCGTCCTCGGCTTGCGCATCGACCGGGTCATGCTCTGGCTGGGCGCCGGGCTGGTCGCGAACTTCATCGCCGACGTCGCCTATCTCGTTCTCGACTCGGCCCGGGAGTACGTCGCCGGGACACCGCTGGACGTGCTGTGGCTGATTGCGGTCGCTGCAACCGCCATCGCGGCCCGGACCCCGTCAGCGAGCACGAGCCGGACCTCGGCAGCTGCACCCCCGCGCCAGGGCTGGCGAGTCCTCGCGGTGCCCGCCGTCGCGGCCATGGCCAGTCTGCTCGTGCTGGCCGTGGGCTGGGGGGACCGCCTGCCGCTGGCCGCCGGCTTCTGCGCCGTGGGCTGCGCGGTCCTCGCAGCGATCCGGGTGATGATCACCTTCCACGAGCTCCGTGACCTGCCGGAGGCGAGGCGGCAGGCGCGCACCGACGACTTGACCGGGCTGGCCAACCGGCGGGCGCTGTACGACCGCTGCGACCAGCTGCTCCAGGGCGCCACCGGCCCGGTGCCGTGCGCGCTGCTGCTGCTGGAGCTCGACGGGTTCAAGGAGATCAACGACAGCCTCGGTCACCACGTCGGCGACCAGGTGCTCACGCTGGTCAGTCGAGGGCTCGAGCAGGTGCTGCTTCCCGATCACCTGCTGGCACGGCTCGGCGGCGACGAGTTCGCGATCCTGCTCCCGGGGGCAAGCTCGCCACCGGCGCAGTCGCTCGCCGTCGCGGTCAACGCCAGCCTCAACGCCCGTTCGTCGTCGACACCGTGACGTTGCACGTGGGCGCCAGCCTGGGGCTGGCGACCGCACCCAGCCCCGCCGCGACCCGCAGCGAGCTGCTGCGGTGCGCCGACATCGCCAGGTACCAGGCCAAGTCCGCAGGCGACGGTGAGGTGGCGTTGTCACACCTGATCCCTCGAGCCCCACGGGAGAACGGCTGCGGACCACGGAGGAGCTGCGGGTCGCGCTGGTGAGCGACCAGCTCGTCGTCCACCTGCAGCCGCAGATCGACCAGGTCAGCGGCCGGCCGATCGGGGCCGAGGCCCTGGTGCGCTGGCAGCACCCGAGCCGTGGACTGCTGCACCCGGTCGCCTTCCTCGACCACCTAGAACGGGCCGGGCTGCAGCGACAGCTCGCCGACACGGTCCTGGAGCTGTCCTTGGCCGCCACCGCCACCTGGTGGCACCGGGGCATCGAGGTGCCCGTGTCAAGCATCCTCTCGGCCGCGAACACCACCGACCTGGAGCTGCCCGCCAAGCTCCTCGCCGCGACCCGACGACACCGGCTCCCGTCGCGGGCGCTGCGGGTCGAGCCGACCGAGAACGCGTTGCTGACCGAGAACGCGTTGCTGACCGACCCCGAACGAACGCTCGACGTGCTGCGCCAGCTGCAGGAAGCGGGGGTCCGGGTGTCGATCGACGACTACGGCACCGGGGACTCGTCACTGGCGTACCTGCAGCGGCTGCCCGCCGACGAGCTCAAGATCGACCGGAGCTTCGTCGCCGACATCCAGGCGACCGCCCACGCGTACGCGATCACCAAGCACACCATCGCCCTCGCCCACGATCTCGGACTCCACGTGGTGGCCGAGGGCATCGAGACGGCCGAGGCGGCCGCCGCCCTGCGCGAGCTCGGCTGCGGGGCAGGTCAGGACTACTGGTTCGCCGTCCCCATGCCGGCGCAGGAGTTCGTCGCCTGGCTCACGACGCACGAGCCGCCTACGGCCGCGGCAGCTCCCGTGCCCGTCCTCACCCGGTCGCCGACCACCGACTGAGACGCACGGGGAGAGGGCGCGGGCCGCCCCTCGAGTTCGGGAACCGAGGCGCCCGGGGGTGGCGGATCTGAGGAACCGTCGGCTCAGTGCCGCTCGCCGGGGAAGCTGCCGGCCCGCGGGAGCAGGGCGGGCACTGGCGCGCCCAGCAGCTCGGCGACCAGGGCCGACGGCGCGAGCAGGTCATCCAGCGCGAGTCCGGTGTTCACGCCCGAGCGCGACAGCAGGTAGGCGAGGTCCTCGGTCGCGATGTTGCCGGTGGCGGCGGGTGCGAAGGGGCACCCGCCGATGCCGCCGCTGCTGGCGTCCAGCGCAGCCACCCCGGCCTCGACGGCGGCGATCGCGTTGGCGTACCCGGTGTTGCGGGTGTTGTGCAGGTGCAGCCGCAGCGGGCGGTCCGTGACCCCACGCACGGCACCGACGAGGCGGCGGACGTCGGCGGGAACCGCGACGCCGATCGTGTCGGCCAGGGCGATCTCGTCGGCGCCGCTCGCAGCACAGCGCCGCGCGAGGTCGGTGACCCGCTCGGTCGGGACCTCACCCTCGAAGGGGCAGCCGAACGCGGCGGCGATGGTGACCGTCGTGCGCAGCCCGGCGTCCTTGGCTCTGGAGACGACCCGGTCGGCCATCGCCGAGGATTCGGCGATGCTCGCGCCCTGGTTGCGCTGCGAGAAGGTCTCGGTGGCCACGACCACGACGTTGACCTCGTCCACCCCGGCAGCCAGCGCCCGGTCGAGGCCGCGCTCGTTCAGCACCAGACCGGCATAGCTCACGCCATCAGTGCGGGGGACGGCGGCCATGACCTCCTCGGCACCGGCCATCTGCGGCACCCGGGCGGGGTTGACGAAGCTCACCACCTCAATCCGCCGCAGCCCCGCCGCCACCAGGGACTCCACGTACCTCACCTTCTGCGCGACGCTCAGGGTGACCGGCTCGTTCTGCAGCCCGTCGCGCGGCCCCACCTCGATGACCTGCACGCGTGCCGGCTTCATGAGCCAGGTCTACTCCGACGCAAGGCTGCATGCAATGCCCAGGAAAACACGGCAGGTCTCTTGTGGACCCCGTCAGGGCACGCCTACATTGCATGCACTCGGTGGCTCGCTGCAGGAGGAGGACGCTGGTGTCGACTACCGGCAGCACCGTCGACGCCGTCCGCGGGATGATCCTGGACGGGCGTTTCGCGCCCGGCGCCAGGCTGGGCGAGGCCGACCTGGCCGAGGCCGTGGGGGTCAGCCGGACGCCGGTGCGCGAGGCCCTGCGGCACCTCGCCGCCGAGGGGCTGGTCGAGATCACCCCCAACAAGGGTGCCCGGGTGGTGGCGTGGACGCAGGCCGAGCTCGAGCAGGTCTTCGACCTGAGGGCCGAGGTCGAGGGACTGGCGGCACGGTTGGCGGCTCAGCGCGCGTCGGACACCCAGCTCGACGGCATGGCGCAGATCGCGGCAGCGCACCTGGGTGCGACCGAGGCGGGGCAGGGCCGCGACCTCGACCTGCTGTACCGCCTCAACAGCGAGTTCCACGGCGCGGTGGTGTCGGCCGTCGGCGGTTCGTCGTTCCCCGCCGTGCTCGGCAGCCTGGTGCACACGGCCGTCCTCGTGCGCACCCTGCACACCTTCGACGAGGAGGCGATGCTGCGCAGCGCCCACCACCACGTCGAGCTGGTCGCCGCGATGCGAGCCCGCGACCCCCTGTGGGCCGAGAGCGTCATGCGCAGCCACCTGCTGTCGGCGAGGGCGTCGCTACTGGGCCCGCGCGCCGACCACCGGCCTTCCTCGAACGCACGGGAAGCGTGATGGACGACCAGCCCGACGGCCAGCTGCCCCTGGCTGACGTGCGCGTGCTCGAGCTCGGCCAGCTGCTGGCCGGCCCGTTCTGCGGCCAGCTGCTGGGTGACTTCGGGGCGGACGTCATCAAGATCGAGGACCCCGGTCGCGGCGACCCGATGCGCCAGTGGGGAAGGGAGAAGCCCCACGGCAAGTCCCTGTGGTGGCCGGTGGTAGCGCGCAACAAGCGGTCGGTCACCTGCGACCTGCGCACCGCGAGCGGCCAGGACCTGGTGCGGCGGCTGGTCGCCCAGTCGGACGTCCTGCTGGAGAACTTCCGGCCGGGCACGCTCGAGCGGTGGGGGATGAGCCCCGAGCAGCTGTGGGAGATCAACCCTCGGCTGGTGATCACCCGGGTGACCGGATACGGCCAGGACGGCCCGTACGCGCCGCGTGCCGGCTACGGATCGATCGGTGAGGCGATGGGCGGGATCCGCTACGTGACAGGGGATCCCACCCTGGCGCCGTCTCGCACAGGTATCTCGCTGGGCGACTCGCTCGCGGCGACGTTCGCGTGCGTGGGCACCCTCGTGGCGCTGCACCAGCGTGAGCGGTCCGGCCGCGGTCAGGTGGTGGACTCGGCCATCTACGAGGCCGTCCTCGCGATGATGGAGTCGCTGGTGCCCGAGTGGCAGGTGGCGGGGTACCAGCGCGAGCGCACCGGGTCGGTGCTCCCGAACGTGGCGCCCAGCAACGTCTACCCGACCGCGGACGGCGAGGCGATCCTGGTCGCCGCCAACCAGGACACCGTGTTCCGGCGGCTGGCCGAGACGATGGGCCGGGCCGACCTCGCGGACGACGAGCGGTACGCGACCCACGGGGCCCGCGGAGCGCACATGACCGAGCTCGACGAGCTGATCGCCCGCTGGACGGCGCAGCACGACGCTGACGACCTGCTCGCAGTGCTGGCGGACGCCGGGGTGCCGGCGGGCCGCATCTACCGGGCGAAGGACATGCTCAATGACCCGCACTTCGCTGCGCGGGAGTCGATCATCCGCCTGGCGCACCCGACGTTCGGCGACCTGGCGATGCAGAACGTCTTCCCGCGGTTGTCGACCACCCCCGGGCGGGTGCGTCACGCCGGGCCCGAGCTCGGCGAGCACAACGACGACGTCTATGGCGGGCTGCTGGGCCTGTCGGCCGTCGAGATCGCCCAGCTGCGAGCCGAGCACGTCATCTAAGCCGAACCCGAGCACCGCCTGAGCGAGGAGATCACATGGCATACCGGTTGGGGGTCGACGTCGGGGGCACCTTCACCGACGTCCTGCTCATCGACGAGTCCTCAGGTGGCACCTGGCGGGCCAAGACCGCCTCGACCCCGGACGATCAGTCGATCGGTGTCCTGCGGGGCATCCAGCGCGCATGCGAGCAGGCTGGCATCTCGTTGGCCGAGGTCGGTGAGGTGCTGCACGGCACGACCGTGGCGACCAACGCCATCCTCGAGGGCAAGGGCGCGCGCGTGGGGCTGGTGACCACGCGCGGTTTTCGCCAGGTCCTGCAGATCGCACGATCCTTCGTCCCCGGCGGGCTGGCGGGTTGGATCATCTGGCCCAAACCCGAGCCGCTGGCGGACCTCGAGGACACCGTCGAGGCGGTCGAGCGGGTCGCGTCCGACGGCAGCGTAGTGATCGAGCTCGATGAGGACGCGGTACGCGTGCAGCTGCGACGTCTGCGAGACAACGGGATCCAGGCCCTGGCCGTGAGCCTGATCAACTCCTTCGCCAACCCCGACCATGAACGGGCGATCGGGGCCATCGCGGCGGAGGAGCTGCCGGGCGTCCCTGTGTCGCTGTCCTCGACCGTCCTGCCCGAGCTGCGCGAGTACGAGCGCACGCTCACCACGGTGGCCAACAGCTACGTCCTGCCACAGGTCGGCCGGTACGTGGCCAACCTCGCGGACCAGCTGCACGAGAACGGGGTGGACGCCGCACTGTCGATCCTGCGCAGCGACGGCGGCCTCGCCAGCGCGTCCGTCGCCGCTGCGAATCCCGTGTCGTTGTTGCTGTCCGGGCCTGCGGGCGGTGTCGCCGGTGCGGTGTGGGCGGCCGACCAGGCAGGTTTCCACGACTTCCTGACGTTCGACATGGGCGGCACCTCGACCGACGTCGCACTCGTACAGGGCTCCAAGCCGCGCATCGGTCGCGAGACCTCGGTGGGCGACCTCAAGGTCAGGGCGTCGTCGGTGGACGTGCGCACCGTCGGTGCGGGGGGCGGGTCGATCGCTCACGTCCCGCCGCTCACCCAGGCCCTGCGGGTGGGGCCGCAGAGCGCCGGAGCGGTGCCCGGCCCGGCGGCGTACGGCAACGGCGGAACCGCGCCGACGGTCACCGACGCCAACGTGGTCCTCGGCTACCTGCCGACCGAGCTCGCCGGCGGCGAGATCAGCCTCGACCGGTCAGCCGCGAGCGAGGCGGTGGCGACGATCAGCGCCGCCACCGAGCTCGGCAGCGTCGAGGCCGCTGCGGCCGGCATCATCGACATCGTCAACGAGAACATGCTGGGGGCGTTGCGGCTGGTGTCGGTGCAGCAGGGTTTTGATCCCCGCGACTTTGCCCTCGTCGCGTTCGGGGGCGCAGGACCGTTGCACGCCAACGCCCTCGGTAAGCTGACCGGCTCGTGGCCGGTGATCATCCCCCCCTCACCCGGGGTGCTGTGCGCCTACGGTGACGCGACCACGAACGTGCGCGACGAGGCCGCCCGCACCTACATCCGCGCGTTCTCGGACCTGACCGACGCTGAGCTGCGGGGCGTGCTTGACGAGCTCGCTGCTGCGGCGCGCAAGACGCTCGTGGACCAGGGGGTGCCGGCGGACGTGCAGACGGTCAGCTACCAGGTCGACCTGCGCTACCACGGTCAGGGGTTCGAGATCCCGGTCGAGGTCGACATCACGTCCTTCGACCGCCCGGACGGCGGCCTGGCGGCGCTGCGGGCGGCGTTCGACGCCGAGCACGAGCGCCTGTTCTCGTTCCTGCTCGACAACGAGCAGGAACTGGTCAACGTGCGCGCAGCAGCGAGTGGTCCTCGGCCCGATGTCGTGGCTCCGGCGCTGCCCCGCGGTGACGGCGACCCCGCGCCCGCCCTGCGCACCACCCGCGTGTGGGTCGACGGCGGCGAGGTCGACGCCGACGTGTACGACCGGGCCACGCTGCGGGCGGACGACGTCGTCCGCGGTCCCGCGATCGTGACCGAGATGGACTCGACCACCCTGGTGCTTCCTGGCCACGCCGCGACGGTGCACGCCAACGGGAGCCTGTTGATCCGCCCGATGGAGGGATGAGCCGTGGCACAGGTCATCGAGACGACAACCGCACCGCTCGGACGCGTCGACGTCGACGTCGTGACGCTCGACCTGATCGAGAACGCGCTGCGCAACGCACGCTATGAGATGGACGAGGTGCTGTTCCGCACCGCGCTGTCGCCGGGCATCCGCGAGCAGCACGACGAGTTCCCGCTGATCGGCGACCCGGACGGCAAGATGGTGGTCGGGCAGTTCGGGCTGTCGATCCCCGACTTCCTCGACAACTTCGACGGGACGGTCGAGGAGGGCGACGTCCTGCTGACGTCCGACCCGTACTCGTGCGGCGCGGCCATCAGCCACGCGAACGACTGGCTGGTCGTCATGCCGATCTTCGTGGACGGACGGGTCGTCGGGTGGTCGTCGATGTTCGGCCACATGTCCGACGTGGGCGGCAAGTCGGCGTCCTCGATGCCGACCGACGCCAAGACCATCTTCGAAGAGGGCGTGGTGATCCCGCCCTTCAAGCTGTACAGCAAGGGCGTCCTGGCAGCGGACTCGCTGCGCATCATCTTGAACCAGGTGCGCAAGCCGGACTGGAACCGCGCCGACCTGAACGGCATCGTCGCCGCGTGCCGCACGGCGAGCCGGCGCGTCCAGGAGCTGTGCGCGCGCTTTGGTGTCGAGACCTACGTCTCGGCGTTGGACGCCTTGCTGGACCGAAACTACCGGGCCATGAAGACGTTGCTGCACCTGGTCTTCGAAGAGGGTCGGACCTTGTCGTTCACCGACTACATCTGTGACGACGGCGTCGGATACGGCCCGTACGAGCTGAAGCTGGCGCTGACCCGCACCGGTGACAAGGTGCACCTGGACTTCACCGGCAGCGCGCCGCAGGCGCGCGGACCCATCAACTACTACATCAACGAGAACCTGGTCCGGATGTTCTTCGGGATCTACATGATCACCGTCGCCGACCCGCAGATCCTGTGGAACGACGGTTTCTACCCGCTGATCGACGTGACCATCCCGGACGACTCGTTCTGGAAACCCCGCTACCCCGCCGCCCTGAACGCCCGCAACCACGGCATCGGACGGGTCTTCGACCTGTTCGGCGGCCTGCTCGGCCAGACCAACCCCGACCTGCTCAACGCCGCGGGCTTCTCGTCGTCCCCGCACTTCATGTACTCGGGCACCTACGGCGAGGGAGACCGCAAGGGGGAGTGGTTCCAGCTCTACTCG
>JBKJTJ010000005.1:0-22742 GCA_046590855.1 Actinomycetota bacterium | reverse complement strand
GGTGGATCAGCCACTCGACCTCGATCCGGACCCGCTCGCGGTTCAGCGCCGCCTCGGACAGGTGCTCGACGAGGGGGGCCACCGACGCCCGGTACCGGCCGTCCAGGGCGCCCAGCGCCAGACCGGCGTCGGCCAGCGGGGTCGGGCGGGCGGTCTGCGGCGGGGTCGTCACGTGCTCCATGGTCCCAGACGCGCGGCGCTACTCCATCAGGCCCGCGTCCTGGCCCGAACCGTCCTGGCCGTCAGCGGCGGCGTCGTGCTCGGCGGGGTCCGGCTGCTCGGTCGAGGTCATGCTGCGTTCCACCCGCGGCGGCCGCCCGCGCGCGCGCCGGGGCCGGGCTCAGAGCTTGGTGAGCTTCGTGCTGGGCAGCGGGATCCGCCGGCAGGTCGAGCCGAAGTCGACGACGACCTCGTGCAGACCGGTCTTCTCGATGACCCGACCCAGGCCGTGCCGGTCGTGGACCACCTGGTCGTCGATCTCGTAGGCCTCGCCCGGACCGGGGTCGGGGACGTTGAACGGGCTGCCGGGGATGACCCGCCGCTGGCCTGACGCGCGTGGCTTCATGCTCCGAGTGTGCACCCTCGCGGTGCCCCCCGTCCTCCCTCCGGGCGGGGCCGGGCCCCCGGTCGGCTCAGCGCGCGGGGGTGTCGACCGGGTCGCCGACGACGATGTTCAGGCTGCGCGGCCAGGTGAAGTACCGTACTGAGAGGTTGATCAGGGTGGCCAGGCGGTTGCGGTTGCCGACCAGCGTGACGATGTGCAGGCCCAGCCATGACACCCAGGCGATGAACCCCTTGAGCCGCAAGCCGAACGGCAGCTGCACGACGGCGTCGCTGCGGCCGATCGTGGCCATCGTGCCCTTGTCCTTGTAGTGGAACTCCTGCGTCGCCGCGCCGGCGAGCAGCCTTCTGATCTGGATGCCGGCGTGCTTGCCGCCCTGGATCGCGGGCTGGGCGAGCTGGGCCAGCGGCTGGCCGGTGGCCGCGACGTCCCCGACGGCGAAGACCTCTGGGTACCCGGTGATCCGCAGGTCGGGCTCGACCAGAACCCGCCCGCCCGCGCCGGTCGGCAGGTGCCAGTCGCCGACCACCGGGACCGCGGTGACGCCAGTGGCCCAGATGGTGGCCGCGGCGGGGATCACCTCGGTCTCGCCGTCCGGCCCCTGGACGACGACGTGGGTGGCGCCGACCTCCTTGACCGAGGTGCCGAGCCGCAAGTCGACCCCGCGCTTGCGCAGGGCCCTGGCCGCGTAGTCGCGCAGCTTGGGGTGGAACGGGCCGAGGACCGCGTCGGACATCTCGACCAGGACGATCCTGACGTCGTCGACGTCGATCTCGGGGTAGGCGACGGGGACGGCCTCGTTGCGCAGCTCGGCGAGCGCGCCGGCCATCTCGACCCCGGTGGCGCCACCGCCGACGACCACGAACACGGGGGCCGGGGCGGTGTCGGGGTGCGCCGACACCCGCTCGAGCGCGGTGAGCACGCGGTCGCGGGCGGCGATCGCCCCCGCGCGGGTGTAGATCGTGATCGAGTGGTCGGCTGCGCCGGGGATGCCGAAGTAGTTGGTGGCCACCCCCGTGCTGACGACGAGGTAGTCGTACGGCAGCGGGTCGCCCTCGTCCAGGTGCACGAGGTGCGCGACCGGGTCGACGCCGGTGACGGCGGCGCGCCGGAACGTGGTGTTGCGGTAGCGGCTGGCGTAGGCGCGCAGCGCGTAGGTGACGTCGCCGGGGTTCAGCCCACCGGTCGCCACCTGGTAGAGCAGCGGCTGGAACGTGTTGTAGGGGTGCCGGTCGACCAGGGTCACGTCGGCGTCGGCGACGCTCAGCTGGCGCACCGCGGACAGGCCCGCGAAACCCCCACCGACGACGACGATCCGGGGGCGCGACGCGGTCCGCGAGCCTACGGCGGGCGCGCTGGTCAGGGTGGGGTCGGCGGTGCTGATGGCGGTCCTCCAGGAAGGGGGCGTTCGGCGGGGCGACGCTGTCCCTCGTGGTCGTCAACAGTAGGGACTGGCGCGATCATCCGCCCGGCGACGGCCAGCTTCGCGTGACGGCTGCCGACGCTGGTTAGCATCTCGATACCGCCGTGAGGATCGAGCTGACCCCGGCCAGAGCTACCTACCCCGAAGAGGTGCACCCCGCGTGAGCGAGAACCCCCGTCAGAACGTCCTGTTCGCCAGCAACGGCCACGAGGCCCACGGCTACCTGGCGCTGCCCCCGTCGGGATCGGGGCCCGGCGTCATCGTGATCCAGGAGTGGTGGGGCCTGGACGACCACATCGCCGGCGTCACCGACCGGCTCGCGGCCGAGGGGTTCGTCGCCCTGGCCCCCGACCTGTACGGCGGCCGGGTGGCCCACGACGCGGACGAGGCCGGCCAGATGATGGGCGACCTGCCGGTGGCCCAGTCCGCGACCGACCTCGGCGGTGCCGTCGACTACCTGCTGGCCCACGAGGCGGTGACCTCCTCGTCGGTGGGTGCCGTCGGGTTCTGCATGGGTGGTGGTTTCGTGCTGCTGCTGGCCGCTCAGCAGGGCGACAAGGTCGGTGCGGCCGTGCCGTTCTACGGCGTCGGCCCGGCCGTCCCCGACGCGTACGCCGGCGTGAGCGCGGCCGTGCAGGGTCACTACGGCGAGAGCGACGGCTTCTACCCGGTCGACCAGGCCCGCGCGCAGGAGGCCCAGATCCGCACCGAGTCCGGCGCCGACGTCGAGTTCTTCTACTACCCGGCCGGTCACGCGTTCCACAACGACGAGAACAAGCTGGGCACCTACGACAAGGCCTCGGCCGAGCTCGCGTGGTCGCGCACCGTCGAGTTCCTGCGCTCGCGCCTCGCCTGAGGTGACGTGCGGGACGGGGGCTCGGCCGACGTCCCGCACCCGGCCACCACCTGGCACTAGCGTGCGACCCCGTGGGCACCAATCCAGGCGCTCCTGCGCACCGAAGGACCGTCGTGGCTTTCGCAATCGATGAGTACGCCAGAACCGCTGCCCCCGTGCAGTGGGACGACCTCGACCTCGCAGGAGCGTTCGCCGACCAGCCGCTGTCCGCAGGGGCGCTGCGATGCCTGCGCTACATGTGCGACATCGAGTCCTACACCGTGTGCTACCTGCGCGACCTGCTGCTCACCCCGTCCCACAACGACCCCGAGATCACCACCTTCCTCACGATGTGGAACTACGAGGAGTACTGGCACGGCGAGGTGCTCGCCGACGTCCTGGCCGCCCACGGCGTACCCACCGGCGACGCCCACATGCGCGAGGTCCGCGAGCGCGGCGGCTGGAAGAACCGGTTCGACCCCATCAAGCAGTCGCTGCTGGCCAACCTGATCGGTGAGGACTTCGTCGCCACGCACATGACGTGGGGCGCGGTCAACGAGTGGTCGACCCACGCCGGGTACGCGAGCCTGATGCGCATCGAGCAGCACCCCGTCCTGACCGAGCTGCTCACCCGGATCATCAAGCAGGAGACCCGGCACATCGCCTTCTACAACAGCCAGGCGCGCGAGCGGCTGACCCGCAGCCGCAAGGCGCAGCGCATCACCCGGTTCGCGCTGGACAAGGCCTGGAACCCGGTCGGGTCCGGGGTCATGCCCGACGCCGAGGTCGACTTCCTGCTGACCTTCCTGATGGGTGGGCCCCAGGGCCGCGGCGAGGCGCGCAAGATCGACGCGAAGATCGACTCGCTGCCGGGGCTGGACGGGCTGGGCATCGTCGAGCGGGCCCTGGACCGCCGGTCGATCCCCGCCTGAGGCTCACTCGCGACGGTGGTCGACGATGCGTCGCGCCTTGCCGACGCTGCGCTCGATGGTGGCCGGCGGCACGACCCGAACCGTCGCAGTGACGCCGATCCGGTCCTCGATGCGGATCGCGAGCGCTGTGCCCAGCGACGACCTGGTCTGCTCGTCCAGATCGGTGCCTGACTCGACGACGACGGTCAGCTCGTCCATCCGTCCCGGCCGTGAGAGCTCGCACTGGAAGTACGGCGACAGGCCGGGAACGCCGACCACGAGCTCCTCGACCTGCGTGGGGAAGACGTTGACCCCGCGGACGATCATCATGTCGTCGGTGCGACCGGTGAACCGCTGCAGCCGGCGCATCCCCGGCCGCGCGGTGCCCGGCAGCAGCCGGGTCAGATCCCTGGTGCGGTAGCGGATCACGGGCATCGCCCACCGGCTCAGCGAGGTCAGCACCAGCTCGCCCACCTCGCCGTCGGCGACCGGCTCGTCGGTCAGCGGGTCGACGACCTCGGGGTAGAAGTGGTCCTCCCACAGGTGCAGCCCGTCCTTGGTCTCGACGCACTCCTGCGCCACCCCGGGACCCATCACCTCGGACAGGCCGTACACGTCGACGGCGTGCAGCCCGCCGCGCTGCTCGATCTCGGTGCGCATGGCCTCGGTCCACGGCTCGGCGCCGAAGACCCCCACCTGCAGGGAGGAGGTGGCCGGGTCGACCCCGGTGCGCTCCAGCTCGTCGAGCACGGTGAGGAAGTACGAGGGTGTCGCCATGACGACCCGCGGCGCGAAGTCGGTGATGAGCTGCGCCTGACGTTCGGTCATGCCCCCCGACACCGGGATCACGGTGCAGCCCAGCGCTTCTGCACCGTAGTGGGCGCCCAGCCCGCCGGTGAACAGGCCGTACCCGTAGCTGACGTGGACGGCGTCACCGGGCCGTGCGCCGGCCGCGCGCAGCGAGCGGGCCATCAGTGCGGCCCAGGTGCGCACGTCCTGCGCGGTCGAGCCGACGACGGTGGGCCGTCCGGTCGTGCCCGAGGAGGCGTGGATCCGGGCCACCTGCTCGCGCGGCACGGCGAACATGCCGAACGGGTAGTTGTCGCGCAGGTCGGCTTTGGTCGTGAACGGTAGGTGCCGCAACGACTCCAGCGTCGTGAGGTCGCCCGGTGACCACCCGACGCGGTCGAGCGCGGACCGGTAGTGGGGCACGTTCTCGTAGGCGTGCGCGAGGGTCCAGCGAAGCCGGTCGAGCTGGTGGCTGCGCACCTGGTCGACCGACCAGCGCTCGGCCTCGTCGTGCAGGTCGGGACGTGGCTCGATCACAGGCAGGTTCACGGCGCCCCGCCCGGGCGAGCCAGCGACCGCGACCGCCCGCGAAACAGCGCGACCACGGTGCCGCCGTCCGCTGTCGTCACGCGGACGTCGGTCAGCCCGCTGCGCCCGAACACCACCTGCTCGCTCGCCTCGGCGACGAGGACGTCGCCCAGGCGGGCGGGCGCGACGAAGGTGATGTCGGCCCCGGCGGCGACCGTCACGGGGCCGTGACTGTTGCAGGCCACCGCGAACGCCGAGTCGGCCAGGGTGAAGACCAGTCCGCCGTGCGCGATGTCGTGGCCGTTCACCATGGTGGGGCGCACGGTCATCGCCAGCCTGGCCCGGCCGGGTCCCCAGTCGAGCAGCTCGATGCCGAGCGCCGCGCTCGCGGTGTCGGCGGCCCACATCGCCTCGACGCTCACCGGTCGCCGTCCGGCAGCACGAGGTGCAGCACGAAGCCGACGACGCCGACGACCACGGCGGCCAGCACCGCGGTGGGCCAGAAGTGGTCGATCCGCAGGGTGAGCGGGGTGTGGCCGGACAGCCACGACGTGAGCTCGAGCATCGCGGCGTTGACGACGAGGGTGAGGAGGCCGAGGGTGAGGACGTAGAACGGGAAGGCCAGGGTCTTCACCACCGGTTTGACCACGGCGTTGACCACCCCGAACAGCAGCCCGATGACCAGGTAGGTCAGCACCGTGCCGCCGGTGGTGTCGGTGGCGCGCCCGCTGACCGTGACGCCGTCCACCAGCACGGTGGCGACCCAGATCGCCACCGCGTTGACGACGACCTTGACCACGAAGGACTGCATGCCGCCATGGTGCCCGCCGCCTACAGTGGCGTCCATGATCGACGCCCAGGCGGAGGGACCCGCCGTGCGCCTGCGGGACGTGCTGTCGGGCGTGCCGTCGTACGCGCCCGGCCGCCCGCCGTCCGGGGGGTCGGGCGGACGCACCTTCAAGATCTCGTCGAACGAGAACCCCTACCCACCGCTGCCGGCGGTGCTCGAGGTGGTTGCCCGCGCGGCGCGCGGGATGAACCGCTACCCAGACCTGGCGGCCACCGAGCTGACGGCGGCGCTCGCCGACCACCTCGGCGTGGCCCCCGAGAACGTCGTGACAGGCACGGGCAGCGTGGGGGTGCTCGGTCAGATCGTCGCGGCCACCTGCGGCCCCGGCGACGAGGTCGTCCACGCCTGGCGCTCGTTCGAGGCCTACCCGATCGTGGTGCAGCTGTCGGGGGCGCGCGGCGTCCCGGTGCCGCTGACGCCCCAGGCCCGGCACGACCTGCCGGCGATGGCCGCTGCGGTCACCGAGCGCACCCGCCTCGTGCTGGTCTGCACCCCGAACAACCCCACCGGCCCGGTCGTGCACGCCGCCGAGCTGGACGCCCTGATCGCCGCCGTGCCCTCGGACGTCGTCGTGGTGATCGACGAGGCCTACACCGAGTTCGTCCGCGACCCAGGAGCGCCGGACGCCCTCGCCCTGCAGCGCTCGCACCCCAACGTCGTGGTCCTGCGCACCTTCTCCAAGGCATACGGCCTGGCCGGGCTGCGGGTGGGCTACGCGGTGGCGCACCCGCTGGTCGCCGAAGCCCTGCGCAAGACGGCCGTGCCGTTCGGCGTCTCGACGATCGCCCAGGACGCGGCCGTCGCCTCGCTCGCCGCGGGCGCCGAGCTGGCCGAGCGTGTCGACGCTCTCGTGCTCGAGCGCGACCGGCTCACCGCGGCGCTGCGGGCCCAGGGATGGCGGCTGCCCGACACCCAGGCCAACTTCGTCTGGTTCCCGGTCGGCGACCGGGCGCCGGCGCTCGCCGCCGCGTTCGACGCAGCGGGTCTGGCGGTGCGGCCGTACGCCACGGACGGCGTCCGGGCCACCATCGGCGAGTCCGAGGCCGGTGACCGGCTGCTCGAGGTGGCCGCGGCGTTCGGCCCGCCTGGGCCGAACGGGTGATTCCGCGGGCGTACAGGTGACTAGGCACTAATGACGATTCCCCCGTCCGTCGAGGGGACGTACGATGGGAAAGGCGTTACTGTTGGTTATCGCGGGGTTGCAGACAGTGGCGGTCAAGCACGGCGACCGGTAGAGTCGCGGTACTCAGGACGACGCAAGGGGTGGCAGGGTGAGGGGTGACGTGACGGGCGGCCGACGCGCGCGCTCCGCCGGTGCCCGCGGCGCGGTGTCAGCCGTGGCGCTCGCCGCCGTCTCCTCCCTCACCCTCACCGGCGTCGCCCTGCTCAGCTTCACCCCGCTCAGCACCAGCGGCCCGGGTGCGAGCCCCGGGGCCCTGGAGGGCCCCGGCCAGGTGCGGGCCATCGGCGCCCCCACGCCGGTCACCGGCGTCCGGCGGGCTCCGTCCCGCCCGTCCACGACCGCTCGACCCGGCTCGCCCACCCCGATCTTCCCCTCGACGCCGGTCGTGCCGGCTCCCGCAGCCCCTGGCTCGCCTGCCCCTGGCACACCGGCGGCACCCGTGGGCCCGGTCGTGCCCGGGGTCCCGGTTCCCGTGGTCCCGGTCGTGCCCGGGGTCCCGGTTCCCGGGGTCCCGGTTCCCGGGGTCCCGGTTCCCGTGGTCCCGGTCGTGCCCGGGGTCCCGGCGGTGCCCGTGGTCCCGGCAGTTCCCGTGGTGCCGGTCGTGCCCGTGGTCCCGGTCGTCGAGCCGTCGGTGCCCGCTCCCACCTCGGCGACCCCGCCGGTCGCCGTACCCCCGGCGCCCGTCGTCCTGCTGCCGCCGGCGATCGTGAACCCACCCCTCGTGACCGCGGCCCTCGGACAGCTGTCCAGCTCGCAGTCCGCCCGAGCCAGCCGGCTGGTGGTCAAGGCGCTGAGCGACGTGCTGGAGCCGCTGCTGCGGGGCGGCGACCAGAAGGTCATGACCGCCTCGCTGAAGATGGCGCTGGACGCGCCGGTGCGGGAGGCCGTCTCGGCCGCAGCCGTCGTGTCCCAGACCGCCACGCAGACCCTGCTGGACACCAACGCCCAGGTGACGCCGGAGCAGGTCTCCGGCGTGGCCGACAGCTCCTTCCGGGAGAGTCTCGGCCAGCAGCTGGTGGCCAAGGTCGAGCCGGTGATCGCAGCCTCCCTGAGGTCCCTGGTGCAGGTGGACGGCCCGGTGCTGCCCACGGTGCTGAAGGTGAACCAGCTGGTCACGACGGCGATGGGCTCGGCCAGCGGCGCCGTCGCCGACGTCACCGCACGCACCGTCGTCGCCCAGGTGACCGCGTCGGTCGTCAACCCGACGCCCGCCGTGATTGAGCCGGTGTCGACCCCCACGACCACCGAGCCCGCGGCGACGCCGACCACCACCGAGCCGGCGCCGAGCCCGACCACGACCGAGCCGGCGCCCACCCCGACGACGACCGAGCCGGCGCCCACCCCGACGACGACCGAGCCGGCGCCCACCCCGACGACGACCGAGCCCGCGCCCACCCCGACGACGACCGAGCCCGCGCCCACCCCGACGACGACGGACCCCGCGCCCAGCCCCACGACGACGGACCCCGCACCGACGACAGCGCCGGATCCCGTGCTGCCCGCGGCGCCCGCTCCAGTGGCGCCCGCTCCCGTGGTGCCGCTGGTGCCCGCTCCCGTGGTGCCGCTGGTGCCCGCTCCTGTGGTGCCTGTGGTGCCCGCTCCCGTGGTGCCTGCGGCGCCCGCTCCCGTGGTGCCGCCCACGTCTGCGACGGATGCCGTGAGCGACCTGGTCGCCCAGAGCGTCACCGCCAGCCCGCTGGCCGTGCCGCCGGCGCCGAGCCACAAGACCGGTCACGGCAACGGGCACGGCCAGCACGACGACTGAGCGCCCCCCTCCGGTCCGATTTCACGGGTACGTTGTCACCAGCGAGTCGTGACCCCCGCCAGACCCGGCGGCCGTACGCGCCCACCGCAGGGCTCCACCGCCCTCGACGGGACACCACAGGTCAGCTTCGTCACCGGGCGACCCTCGGTGGCGGACGGACGAAGGAGAGCACCGTGACCGACAACGCCGTCGGACGCACGGACACCGTGACCGCACCGGGCGCCACCGCGCCGGGCGTGAGCACCGTGGACGGCGGCCCCGACCTCGTGCAGCTGCTGAATCCCGAGGGTGAGCGCGTCGAGCACCCCGAGTTCACCCCGTACGCCGCGCACCTGAGCGCCGACGACCTGCGCGGGTTCTACCGCGACCTCGTCCTCGTGCGACGCGTCGACACCGAGGCCACCGCCCTGCAGCGTCAGGGTGAGCTGGGCATCTGGGCCAGCCTGCTCGGGCAGGAGGCCGCCCAGGTCGGCTCCGGCCGGGCGCTCGCCCCGCAGGACTACGCGTTCCCCACCTACCGCGAGCACGGCGTCGCCTGGTGCCGAGGTGTCGACCCGCTGAACCTGCTGGGCCTGTTCCGCGGTGTCAACCACGGCGGCTGGGATCCGAACGAGAAGAACTTCCACCTCTACACGATCGTCATCGGCGCCCAGACCCTGCACGCCACCGGGTACGCCATGGGCATCCAGCGCGACGGCGACGTCGGCACCGGCGACCCCACCCGCGACGCGGCCGTCGTCGCCTACTTCGGGGACGGCGCCACCGCCCAGGGTGACGTCAACGAGGCCTTCGTCTTCGCCAGCGTCGAGAACGCCCCGGTGGTCTTCTTCTGCCAGAACAACCAGTGGGCGATCAGCGCCCCCAGCGACCGGCAGACGCGCATCCCGCTGTTCCGTCGGGCCGCCGGCTTCGGGTTCCCCGGCGTGCGGGTCGACGGCAACGACGTCCTGGCCGTCTACGCCGTCACGCGCGCCGCGCTCGAGCGCGCCCGCAGCGGAAACGGGCCCACCTTTGTCGAGGCCTACACCTACCGGATGGGCGCCCACACGACGTCCGACGACCCGACGCGCTACCGGGTGGCCGCCGAGGTCGACGTCTGGAAGGACCGCGACCCGATCGTGCGGCTGCGGTCCCACCTGGTCGCGACCGGCGCCGGCGACGACGCCTTCTTCGCCGCGATCGAGGTCGAGAGCGACGCCCTGGCGGCGCGGGTGCGCGAGGGGTGCCTGTCGATGGTCGACCCCGACCCGCACACGATGTTCGACCACGCCTACGTCGACCCGCACCCGCTGGTCGACGCCGAGAAGGCGGAGTTCATCGCCTACCACGACGGCTTCGAGAACCTCGAGGGGGCGAACCACTGATGGCGCAGATCACGTTGGCCAAGGCCATCACCAGCGGGTTGCGGGCCGCCATGGACGCCGACCCCAAGGTCCTGCTGATGGGCGAGGACATCGGCACACTCGGCGGGGTCTTCCGGGTCACCGACGGGCTGGCCAAGGACTTCGGCGAGCACCGCGTCATCGACACCCCGCTCGCGGAGTCCGGCATCATCGGGACGGCGATCGGTCTGGCGCTGCGCGGCTACCGCCCGGTCTGCGAGATCCAGTTCGACGGCTTCGTCTACCCCGCGTTCGACCAGATCGTCAGCCAGCTGGCCAAGATGCGGGCCCGCTCGCTCGGCGACATCGCGCTGCCCGTCGTCGTCCGCATCCCGGTGGGCGGTGGCATCGGCGCGGTCGAGCACCACAGCGAGAGCAACGAGGCCTACTTCGCCCACACCGCGGGGCTGCGCGTCGTCTGCTGCTCCGACCCGGTCGACGCGCACTTCATGATCCAGCAGGCGATCGCCAGCGACGACCCGGTGATCTTCTACGAGCCC
Organism: Actinomycetota bacterium; assembly: GCA_046590855.1. Taxonomy (GTDB): domain Bacteria; phylum Actinomycetota; class Actinomycetes; order Actinomycetales; family Angustibacteraceae; genus JACMOY01. The sequence continues at coordinate 12,014 of JBKJTJ010000005.1, read as the reverse complement.
AAGCGGCGCTACTGGGAGAAGGCCGACCTGCCCGAGTCGATGACCCTCGACGACGCGATGCCGCTGCACCGGGCGCGGGTGCTGCGCGAGGGCACCGACGTCACGCTCGCGGCGTACGGCCCGATGGTGAAGACCTGCGTCGAGGCCGCGACGGCCGCCGCCGACGAGGGACGCAGCCTCGAGGTCGTCGACCTGCGCTCGCTCTCGCCCCTGGACGTCGACACCCTGGCCGCCTCGGTCGAGAAGACCGGCCGCCTCGTCGTCGTGCACGAGGCACCCACCTTCCTCGGCATGGGCGCCGAGATCGCGGCGCGGATCACCGAGCGCTGCTTCTACAGCCTGCAGGCCCCGGTGCTGCGGGTCGGTGGGTACGACATCCCGTACCCCCCGAGCAAGCTCGAGGAGGAGTTCCTGCCCGACCTCGACCGCGTGCTCGACGCCGTCGACCGCTCACTGAGCCACTGAGGAAGGGGACGCACGTGTCGGATCTGCAGCACTTCCGCCTCCCCGACGTCGGAGAGGGCCTGACCGAGGCCGAGATCGTCAGCTGGCGGGTCAAGGTCGGCGACGTCGTCCGCACCAACGACGTGCTGGTCGAGATCGAGACGGCCAAGTCGCTCGTCGAGCTGCCCTCGCCGTACGCCGGCACCGTCGCCGAGCTGCTCGTCGCCGAGGGCCAGACCGTCGCCGTCGGCACCCCGATCATCGCGGTGCGACCCGCGGGCGCTGCCGCGCCGTCTGCGCAGCCAGCAGCCGACCCGCCCGCCGCGCTCCCCGGTGTCCCGGCCACCTCGACCGAGGTCGAGGTGGCCTCGGCCGACGTGCCTGTCGAGCCGGGCCTGATCGGCGGACCGGCGCCCGGCGGCCGCACGTCGGTGCTCGTCGGGTACGGCCCGCGCACGACCTCGGCGGTCCGGCGTCCGCGCAAGGCCAACGTCGACTCCCTCGCCGAGGGGCGGGTCAAGCCCCAGCGGCACGGCGGGTTCGAGATCGGCCGGATCGTCGAGCAGCGGCTGGCTGAGGAGGCCGATGCCCCGCGGCCCGAGCCGCACCGGCGTCAGCACCAGCCGGCGCACGACCGGGTCGCCACCGGCGCCGCGGCCGGCACCAACGGTCAGGTGCTGGCCAAGCCGCCGGTGCGCAAGCTGGCCAAGGACCTCGGCGTCGACCTGCGCGACCTCACGCCCACCGGCCCGCTCGGCCGGGTCACCCGCGACGACGTGCTCGGTGCGGGCGCGACCGCCCCCTCGGAGGCGACGTCCACCGGGTCGATGCGCGAGACGCGGGTGGCGGTCAAGGGCGTCCGCAGGGCGACGGCCGAGGCGATGGTGGCCAGCGCGTTCACGGCCCCGCACGTGACCGAGTTCGTCACCGTCGACGTCACCCGGACGATGAAGCTGGTCGAGCGGCTGCGCACCCACCGCGACTTCGCCGACGTCAAGGTCTCGCCGTTGCTGCTGGTGGCCAAGGCGCTGCTGATCGCGGTGCGGCGCAACCCCGGGGTCAACGCCTCCTGGGACGCGGCGTCCGGCGAGATCGTCGTCAAGCACTACGTCAACCTCGGGATCGCCGCGGCGACACCGCGCGGGCTCGTCGTCCCCAACGTCAAGGACGCCGACGCCCTGTCGCTGCACGCGCTGGCCACCGCGCTCGGCGAGCTCGTCGCCACTGCGCGCGAGGGACGCACCCAGCCCGAGCAGATGGCGCGGGGGACGATCTCGATCACCAACGTCGGCGTCTTCGGCGTCGACACTGGGACGCCGATCCTGCCCCCGGGCGAGGCCGCGATCCTGGCGTTCGGTGCCGTCCGGGCCAAGCCGTGGGTGCACAAGGGCAAGGTCGTCCCGCGCCAGGTCACCACCCTCGCCCTCAGCTTCGACCACCGGATGGTCGACGGCGACCTCGGCAGCCGGTTCCTGGCCGACGTCGCCGCCGTCCTCGAGCGCCCCGACACCGCCCTGCTCTGGGCCTGACCCTCTCGAGACACCACAAACGGGGCACCTGATGGACGTCGGGTGCCCCGTTCGTGGCATCTCGTGATGCTCAGCGCAGGGTTCGGGTCTCGACGGCCCGACGCACCCGGTCCACCGTCAGCTCGGGGTGGCGCAGGACGTCGTCCGCCGTCAGCACGATCAGCAGCCAGCCGGCGTCCTCGAGCGCGCGTCGCCGTCCGATGTCGCGCTGCCACTGCGTTCTGGACGTGCGGTGGTGGTCGCCGTCGAACTCGATCGCGATCCGCAGCGCCGGGTAGGACAGGTCCGGCCTGGCCAGCCACTCGCCGTCCACGACGACGTCACGGCCGGCCACCGGTCGCGGCAACCCCGCGCGGACGATCAGCAGCCGCAGGCGGGTCTCCATCGGTGAGTCGGTGCGGGGTTCGAGCAGCGGGATGGCGTCCCGCATCCGCCGGTTGCCGCGCCGACTGGGCCGGGCCGCCATCGCGGTGAGCTCGACGACGTCGGCCCAGCCGTGGCGCAGCACGGCGTCTGGTGGCTCGCTCGCGGCAGGAGACCTCGAGCGGCTCGTCGTCGGGCCAACCGAGCGGACCGGGGTGGCCGGGGACCGGCAGACGGCCCAGCCGGGCGGCCGTCAGGTGACTGAAGACCGCGTCGGGCGGCAGCAGCAGGGCGAGCGCCCGACACCGCAGCACCAGCCCGTCCTCGTGGTCGGCGCGGACTCTGACGCCGCGGACCACCGATGCGAACCGGGCTCCGCGCAGGACGTCCGGGCTGACGCCCAGCGCCGCAGCGCCGGCGACGGTGAACGGGCCGTCGAGGAGCTGGGTCGGCAGGGCGCTGCGCTCGGGCACCGACCCAGCGTGCCGGGACATCGCCCAACGACGCGGCCGTCGTCCACAGGTCACACCGAGAACGCACGAACGGGACACCCAGGTGGTCCTGGGCGCCCCGTTCGTGGGGTCTCGACGAGCGGACGCCGGTCAGCCGGCGAGCCCGGCGGCCGCCTGCTCGCGCTCGGCGGCGGCGGCCTCGAGGCCGGACTGGGTGCGCAGCGGCACCTGGGGCAGGAAGAGCACCACGACCAGTCCGATCGCGGCCACGACGGCGGCCGAGACGAAGACCAGGTCCATCGCCTGCGAGAAGCTCACCAGGAACGGGCGGGCGAGCGCGTCGGGCAGTCGCTGGATGACCGACGAGTCGTTCAGGACGTCGGCCCCGCCGGCCGGCACGGCCCGACCGAGGGCGGCGCGGTCGGCCGGTGCCATGGCGGCGATGGCCGAGGACAGCTTGCCGGGCAGCGAGCTGAACAGGATCGACAGGAAGACCGCGACGCCGAGCGTGCCGCCGATCTGGCGGAAGAAGGTGGCCGACGACGTGCCGACGCCGATGTCACGCGGAGAGACGGCGTTCTGGATGGCCAGCACCAGCGGCTGCAGGTTGTTACCGAGCCCGAAGCCGAAGACCAGCATGACGATGCCGGTCTGCCACAGCGGGGTGTCGGCGCCGACCCGGCTGAACAGGATCAGCCCCACGAGCATCAGCGAGGTGCCGATGATCGGGAAGATCTTGTAGCGGCCGGTGCGCGAGATCATCTGGCCGGAGAAGATCGAGGCGGTCATGATGCCGAGGGTCAGCGGCAGCAGCTGCAGCCCCGCGGCGGTCGGGCTGGCGCCCTTGACGATCTGCAGGTAGAGCGGCAGCACCGAGATGCCACCGAACATCGCCATGCCGATGACCACGTTGGCCACGGTGCTGACGGCCACGGTGCGCTCCTTGAACAGGCGCAGCGGGATCAGCGCGTCGTCGCCCATCGCCCGCTCGGCGAGCAGGAACCCGACGACGCCGAGCCCCCCGACCAGGTAGCAGGTGACGGCGCGGCCCGAGCCCCAGCCCCAGGTGCGGCCCTGCTCGGCGATGGTCAGCAGCGGCACGAGCCCGACGACGAGCGCGGTGGCGCCCCACCAGTCGATCCGGTGCGGACGCGGGTGGTGCTCGATGTTGAGGGTGTGGTTGACCACGAACAGCGCGATGATCCCGATCGGCACGTTGACCAGGAACACCCAGCGCCAGCCGGTGATCGACAGGATCGAGTCGGCGCCGGCGAAGAACCCGCCGACGACCGGCCCCAGCACGCTCGAGGTGCCGAAGACGGCCAGGAAGTAGCCCTGGTACCTGGCCCGCTCACGCGGCGAGACGATGTCGCCGATGATCGCGAGGGCGAGGGAGAACAGGCCACCGGCGCCCAGGCCCTGGACGGCGCGGAACGCCGCGAGCATGTACATCGACGTCGAGAAGGCGCTCAGCGCCGACCCGACGATGAAGATCGAGATGGCGGTGATGAACAGCGGCTTGCGACCGTAGATGTCGCTGAGCTTGCCGTACAGCGGGGTCGTGAGCGTCGAGGTGATCAGGTAGGCCGTGGTGACCCAGGCCTGCACCGACAGGCCCTGCAGGTCGTCGGCGATCGTGCGGATCGCGCTCGCGACGATCGTCTGGTCGAGGGCGGCGAGGAACATGCCCATCATCAGGCCGGCGAGGATCGTCATGATCTGCCGGTGGTTCAGTGCGCCGCTCGAGGCCGTCGGCGCGGCGGGTGCGCCGGCTACGGCGGCTGCGGGTTGGGCGTCGGTGCTCATGAGGTCTCCTGCAACGTGGGTGAGCGGTGTACGGCTGCGGCGTCGAGCTGCACCATGTGCAGCACGTCGACGATGTGGGTCTCGAAGTCGGCGTTGAAGCGGGCGAGCAGGCGGGTGAAGACGTCGACGTCCTGCACCGACCAGTCCGCGAGGACGGCGTCGAACATCTGGTCGCGGTGGGCGCGCATCGTGGCGAACAGCTCGTGCCCGGCGGGGGAGGCCGCGAGGACGGCGGCGCGCCCGTCGTCGGGGTCAGGCTGGCGGTCGACCAGGCCGAGCTCGACGAGCGAGGCGGCCTGACGGCTGACGGTCGAGGGGTCGGAGTGCATCCGGTCGGCCAGGGCCTTGGAGCGCTGCGGCCCGTCGTTCACCAGGTGGAACAGCACGTTGTACGTCGACCACTCCACGCCGTTGGGGGTGCGCGCGGCTGACTGGGCCTTGACGCTGCCGATCAGTCGCATCAGCCGCACGAGCTGGCTGCTGACGTCCGCTGCGGTCTGGGGCACGGTCGTCCTCTCGTCCAGGGGGAAACTTGCGTGACTCATGCAACTAACTTCGACGATCATGACGACTATTCCCCGGCGGAGCAAACCGGTTGACGCGAGCGGGTGGCGGCCCGGGTCTGCTGGGGTGACCGCGGCAGCCCGGGTGCCTGTCGGTGGGGGCGCCTACCCTGGAACGGTGACCACGACCCGCCCCGCGCTCGCCGCGGCCCGGCCCGGCGTCGCCGTCGGCCGGGTCGTCGGCGTCGGCGCCGTCGTGGTGCTCTCCCTGCTCGTGGCCGTGGTCATCGGCCTGGCGGCCACGGGTGGTGCTGCGGCGACGCTGGTCGCCGACCCGGGAGCCCTGACCCGCTGGGGGCTGCCGGTCGCGCAGTCGCTGCGCGACGCCGCGGCTGCCCTCACCGTCGGCGTCCTCGCGCTCGCCGCCTTCGCCCTGCCCGCCGGGGATCAGCTCACCCCGGGGTCGACACGGCGCACCCCCGGCCAGGACTCCGGCCGACTGGGCGGGGTGGCGCTGGTCGCCACCCGCTGGGCCGCGCGGGCGGCGTCCGCCTGGGTGGTCCTCGGCCTGGTGGTGGCGGTCCTCACCTACGCCAGCGTCGCGGGTGTCGCGCCGAGCGCCCCGGGGTTCCTCGACCAGCTGGTCACCTTCGTCCCCCAGCTCGACCTGCTGCGGGCGGTGCTGGTCAGCACCCTGGTCGCAGCGGTCGTCGCCACCGGGGCGGGGCTGGCCACCCGGGCCGGGACGGTCGGCGCGATGGCCGTCCTCGCGCTGCTCGCCCTGGTGCCCCTCGCGCTGACGGGGCACGCGGCCGGTGCGCACGGCCACGAGCTGGCGGTCGACAGCCTGGCCATGCACCTGGTCGGCGTCAGCGTCTGGGTCGGTGGCCTGGCCGCGCTGCTGCTGCTGCGCAGCCGGCTCGGGTCGCAGCTGCCCTTGGTGGCCCAGCGGTACTCCACGCTGGCGCTCGCGTGCTTCGCGCTGGTCGCCGTGTCCGGGGTCGTCAACGCGTACGTCCGGGTGGGCGACGCGTCCGCCCTGCTGTCCTCGTACGGCGCGCTCGTCCAAGCCAAGGCCGGTCTGCTGGTGCTGCTGGGGGTTGCTGGGTGGCGCCACCGGGCGGGCGCCCTGTCCGCTGTCCGCTCCGGATCGACCGCGGGTTTCTGGCGGCTGGTGGCAGGCGAGCTCGTGCTGATGGGCGCGGCGATGGGCCTCGGGGTGGCGCTGTCGGTCAGCGCGCCGCCGGTGCCCGACGCGCCGCCGGCTCAGGCGACGCTCGCCGAGTCGCTCACCGGCTATCCGCTGCCCGGCCCCCTGAGCGCCGGCTCGTGGCTCGGCGCCTGGCGGCTCGACCTGCTGTGGGCGCTGGTCGCGGGCGTGCTCGCGGTGGCCTACCTCGGCGGCGTACGCCGGATGGCGGCGCGCGGGGACCGCTGGCCGGTGCTTCGCACCCTGTCCTGGCTGCTCGGGTGCGCGGTGCTCGTCTGGGTCACCAGCGGTGCCCCCGGCATCTACGGGCGGGTGCTGTTCAGCACCCACATGCTCGGCCACATGACCCTGACGATGATCGTGCCGCCGTTGCTCGTGCTGGGCGGCCCGGTCACGGTTGCGCTGCGCTCGCTGACCGCCCGGCGCGACGGCAGCCGGGGCCCGCGCGAGTGGCTGCTGATCGTCGTCCACTCCAGGTTCCTGACCCTGCTCAGCCAGCCGGTGGTCGCTGCCGGGTTGTTCACGGTCAGCCTGATCGCGTTCTACTACTCCCCGCTGTTCGAGCTGTCGCTGCGCACCCACACCGGTCACGTCCTGATGCACGTGCACTTCCTGCTCACCGGCTACCTGTTCGCCTCGGTCCTCGTCGGGGTCGACCCCGGCCCGGCCCGGCCGCCGTACCCGATGCGCCTGCTGGTGCTGTTCGCCACGATGGCCTTCCACGCGTTCTTCTCCATCTCGCTGCTGCAGGGCACCACCCTGCTGGCACCCGACGTCCTGGGCGCGCTGGGCCGCACCTGGGGGCGGACGCCGCTGGCCGACCAGCAGTACGGTGGCGGCATCGCCTGGGGCATCGGCGAGCTGCCCACCCTGCTGCTCGGGATGGGCGTGGCCCTGGCCTGGGTCCGTTCGGACGACCGTGAGACCCGGCGCAGCGACCGGGCCGCCGACCGCGACGGCGACGCCGAGCTGGTCGAGTACAACGCCCGGCTCGCGGCGCTGTCGGCGCACGACGAGAGGGCACCACGATGACGACCGCCACGATGACGACAAACCCGCGATGACAAGACCGCCACGATGACGACGCCGATGCGGGTCGCGCTGATCCAGCTGGGGTACGACGACGCCGAGCCGGTCACCGACCGGGTGGCCCGGGCCGCCGACCTGGTGCGGGCCCAGGCCGGGCACGACCTGGTGGTGCTGCCCGAGCTGTGGGCGCCCGGCGGGTTCGCCTACCGCGAGTGGGCCGACCGGGCCGAGCCGCTGGACGGCCCGACCGTGAGCACCATGGTCGATGCAGCCCGCGACGCCGGCGTCGTGCTGCACGCGGGCTCGATCATCGAGCAGGCGCCCGACGGAGCCGACCAGGGGGTCGAAGGGCGCGGCCGCTGGAACACCTCGGTCGTGCTCGGCCCGTACGGCGAGCGCCTCGCCACCTACCGCAAGATCCACCGGTTCGGCTTCGGTGCCGGCGAGCCCGCCCTGCTCGAGGCCGGCGCCGACGTCGTGACGGTGCAGGTGCCCCGCCCCGCCACCGGCGGTGACGACGTCCGCCTGGGCCTGGTCACCTGCTACGACCTGCGCTTCCCCGAGCTGTTCCGGCGCCTGGGCGAGGCCGGCGCCGAGGTGGTCGTGATGCCGGCGGCGTGGCCTGCGGCGCGGGTCGGCCACTGGTCGCTGCTGGCCCGGGCCCGCGCCATCGAGAACCAGGCGTTCGTGCTCGCCTGCAACACCGCCGGCACCCACGCGGGGCACACCATGGGCGGTCTCAGCGCGGTCATCGGCCCCGCCGGCGAGGTGCTGGCCGAGGCCGGCGCCAACCAGCAGGTGCTCTCGGTGGGTGTCGACGTCGCCGGGCTGGCCGACGTCCGCGCCGGGTTCCCGGTGCTCGCCGACCGGCGGATCTGATGGTGCTGTACGTCGGCGCCGCACTGCTGTGCGCGATCGCGCTGCCGCTGGCGTGGCGTCGGTCGGGCCGGTCGTGGACCCGCTACGTCGTCGGCACGGGTGCGCCGCTGGTGCTGGCGGCCCTGCTGGTGGCGTCGCTCGTCTCGGCGCTGATCGCGCTGGCCGACCCCGACCTGGCCCGTGAGGTGTTCACCGGCGGTCTGCTCGGCAGCGGCGTCACCCAGTTCATCCTGCTGCGGCACACGCAAGGGGACGACCTGCGTCAGCACGACGCGGGCCGCCCCCAGGGCTGAGCCGACGGCTCAGATGTCCTCGCGGTAGCGGCGCTCCTCGACGACCGGGGTCTCGCGGACGACGCCCGCGTCGCGCACCACGGTCTCGGTCCGGACGGCGCGCCGCCGCGGCCCGAAGATCAGCGCGGTGATGGCCAGGCCGGCGACGCCGACGACCACGAGGATCCAGCCGATGGTGTTGATGTCGATGCCCGAGACCTGGGCGTTCACCGCGAGGGCGAGGATCAGCCCGACGGCGATCAGGAAGATGCTTGCACCGATGCCCATCACGAAACCTCCGACTCGTGCGGGTCGGACCGACCCGCGAACGGCTTCAGTAAGGCACGCCCTCGCCCGCTGCGCACCCCGACGCGCCCGACGGCCTCAGAACGCGCTCTCGGGCACCTGCATCAGCGCGTTGTCGACGGCCTCGGCGATGGCCCGCTGCGCGCCGATCGTCGGCAGCACCGTGCGGGCGAAGAACGAGGCCGCCGCCACCTTGCCCGTGTAGAACGCCCGGTCGGACGCCGACGGCTCGCCGGCCAGCGCCGCCTGGGCCACCTCGGCCTGGCGCAGCAGCAGCCAGCCCACCACGAGGTCGCCGGTCACCAGCAGCAGCCGCGAGGTGTTCTGGCCGACCTTGTACAGCTCGGCCGGGTCGCCGCCGGTGCGCGGGTCGGACGCCGTCAGCGCCCCGACCAGGTGGGCGACGATCGCCTGGACGTCGTCCAGGGCCCGGCCGAGCAGCTCGCGCTCGGCCACCAGGCTCTGCCCGTCGCCGCCCTTGGCGAGCTCGTGGATCTGCGCGCACAGGTGACCCCACGCCAGCCCCTTGTCGCGGACGATCTTGCGGAAGAAGAAGTCCTGGCCCTGGATCGCGGTGGTGCCCTCGTAGAGCGTGTCGATCTTGGCGTCGCGGACGTACTGCTCGATCGGGTAGTCCTGCAGGAACCCCGAGCCGCCCAGGGTCTGCAGCGACTCGGTGCCCAGCAGCACCCAGGCGCGCTCGGACCCGCACCCCTTGACCAGCGGCAGCAGCAGGTCGTTCAGCCGGGCGGCCAGGTCCTGCGGGGTGCCCGGCTCGAACCCCTCGCCCGGCGCGTGCCCGGCCAGGTCGACGATGTCCTGCTGGCAGGCGGTGAACAGGACGAGCGCGCGCAGCCCCTCGGCGTACGCCTTCTGCAGCATCAGCGAGCGGCGGACGTCGGGGTGATGGGTGATCGTCACCCGCGGCGCGCTCTTGTCGGTCATCCGGGTCAGGTCGGCGCCCTGCACCCGTGTCCTGGCGAAGTCCAACGCGTTCAGGTAGCCGGTCGACAGGGTGGCGATGGCCTTGGTGCCCACCATCATCCGGGCGAACTCGATGATGGTGAACATCTGGGCGATGCCGTCGTGGACGTCGCCGAGCAGGGTGCCCACCGCCGGGAGGTCGTCGACCTCGCCGAAGCGCACCTCGCAGGTCGTCGACACCTTCAGGCCCATCTTGTGCTCGACGCCGGTGACGAACGCGCCGTTGCGCTCGCCGAGCGCGCCGGTGGCCGGGTCCACGTGGAACGTCGGGACGATGAACAGGCTCAGGCCCTTGGTGCCCGGGCCGGCCCCCTGCGGCCTGGCAAGGACGAAGTGCACGACGTTGTCGAAGATGTCGGCGTCGCCGCTGGTGATGAAGCGTTTGACACCGCGCAGGTGCCAGGTGCCGTCGGGCTGCTGCACCGCCGACGTGCGGGCAGCGCCGACGTCGGACCCGGCGTCCGGCTCGGTGAGCACCATGGTGGCGCCCCAGCGGCCCTCCACGACGTGCCGCGCGAGCACCTGCTGCTCGGGGGTACCCAGCAGGTAGAGCACCTTGCTGAACGAGAAGCCGGACGAGTACATGTGCACAGCCGGGTTCGCGCCGAGCACCAGCTCGGCCAGGGCCCAGCGCAGCGACGGCGGGACGACGGTGCCGCCGAGCTCGGGCGGGACGTCCATCCGCCACCACTGCGCGTCCACGTAGGCGCGCCAGCTGCGGCGGAACGCCTCGGGCAGGGCGACCGTGTGGGTCACCGGGTCGAACACCGGCGGGTTGCGGTCGGACTCCAGCAACGACTCGGCCAGCTCGTTCTCGGCATGGCGGGCCATCTCGCGCACCATCTCGCGGGCGGTGTCGACGTCGACGTCCGCGTAGCGCCCGGTGCCCAGCACCTGCTCGCGGCCGAGCACCTCGAAGAGGTTGAACTCCAGGTCGCGGACGTTGGACCGGTAGTGACCCATGCTGCTCCTTGCGCGCGTGCCGTCGGGCGTGCGGGTCGGAGGTTACCCGCCGGTAACCCATGATGCTACCCGCCGGTAACTTCGCGCAACCGGTTCGGACCAGCACCCACCTAGACTCGGGTCATGAGCGATCGCACCTGGGGTTTTCGCACCCGCGCCCTGCACGCCGGCGGCGGCCCCGACCCCACGACCGGCGCCCGCGCCGTGCCGATCTTCCAGACCACCAGCTTCGTGTTCGAGGACACCGCGGACGCCGCCAGCCTGTTCGCGCTGCAGAAGTACGGCTCCATCTACACCCGGATCGGCAACCCGACCGTCGCGGCGCTCGAGGAGCGCCTCGCCAGCCTCGAGGGCGGGATCGGGGCGGTGGCCACGGCCAGCGGCCAGGCCGCCGAGTTCCTCACCTTCGCCGCGCTCGCCGGCGCCGGCGACCACATCGTGGCCTCGTCGTCGCTGTACGGCGGGACGTTGACCCAGCTCGACGTCACCCTGCGCCGGTTCGGGGTCGAGACGACCTTCGTAGCGGGCACCGACCCGGCCGACTACGCGGCGGCGATCACCGACCGCACCAAGCTGGTCTTCGCCGAGGTCGTCTCGAACCCCAGCGGCGACGTGGCCGACCTCGCCGGGCTCGCCGAGGTCGCGCACGCCGCCGGGCTGCCGCTGGTCGTCGACGCGACGACGGTGACGCCGTACCTGTGCCGGCCGATCGAGCACGGCGCAGACATCGTGATCCACTCGGTCACCAAGTTCCTCGGCGGCCACGGCACGACGCTCGGCGGCGTCGTCGTCGAGAGCGGCCGCTTCAACTGGGCGAACGGGAAGTTCCCGCGGATGACCGAGCCGGTGCCGTCCTACGGCGGGGTGCAGTGGTGGGGCAACTTCGGCGAGTTCGGGTTCTTGACCCAGCTGCGCAGCGAACAGCTGCGGGACGTCGGACCTGCCCTCTCGCCCCACTCGGCGTTCCTGCTGCTGCAGGGGGTCGAGACGCTGCCGCAGCGCATGGACGCCCACCTGCAGAACGCCCACGCCGTCGCCCGCTGGCTCGCCGACGACGAGCGGATCGGCTGGGTGCGCTGGGCCGGGCTGCCGGACCACCCCCACCACGACCGGGCGCGCAAGTACACGCCGAAGGGTCCGGGCGCGGTGTTCTCGTTCGGCGTGCGCGGCGGACGCGCTGCCGGGGTGCGGTTCATCGAGGCCCTGCAGCTGTGCAGCCACCTGGCCAACATCGGGGACGCCCGCACCCTGGTCATCCACCCGGCCAGCACCAC
>JBKJTJ010000391.1:0-10192 GCA_046590855.1 Actinomycetota bacterium | reverse complement strand
GCGGGTGAGCGCGCCGGCCACGGGCAGGCGTCCCACGGCCGACCCCAGCACGTCGACCCGGGGGCTGGTGAACACCGCGGTGCCCCCGCTTCCGCGCCCACCGGCGCTCCAGCGCAGGCCGGTCTCTTGGGCCAGGCGCCGCACCCGGTGGCCGGTCAGCGGCCGCCGCGGCACCTCCTGCAGGCAGGCGACGTCCGGGCGCAGGCTGCGCACCACGTGGGCGACGGCGTCGCGGTCGTCGAGCAGGTCGCGCAGGTTGTAGGTGAGCAGCCGCAGCACCGCCGCGGGCACCGGGGTCACAGCCCCCGGCTCGACCTGCTGCGCCGCCGACGGAAGATCCGGGTGCGGTCGCGGGCCAGGTCGGCGGCGCCGATCAGCCCGGCCTCGTTGCCCAGCTGGGCCCGCACGATCCGCGCCTCGGGACGGAACCCGCGGCCCGTGAGCTGGCGGCGGAACGCCTCGCGGGCGGGGGTGAGCAGCAGCTCGCCGGCCTCCGAGACGCCGCCGCCGATGACGAACAGGCCGGGGTCGAAGGCGGCGGCGAGGTTGGCCAGGCCCACGCCGAGCCACCGGCCGATGTCCTCGAACAGCTCGATCGCCGCGGGGTCGCCGTCCTTGGCCGCGTCGGTGACCAGCGGGCCGGTCAACCGAGACGCATCGCCGTCGACGCGGTCGAGCAGGTTGTGCGCAACCGGCGAGCCGGCGGCTGCGAGCTCGCGGGCCTCGCGCACCAGGGCGTTGCCGCTGGCGTACTGCTCCCAGCAGCCGCGGTTGCCGCACTCGCAGCGGTGGCCGCCGGCGACGACCTGCATGTGACCGAACTCGCCGGCGACGCCGTACCGACCGCGGTAGAGCTCGCCGTTGATCAGCACCCCGCCGCCGATGCCGGTGCCGAGGTTGACGCAGACGACGTTCTCCTCGCCCTGGCCCGCGCCGAACCGCCACTCGGCCCACAGCGCGGCGTTGGCGTCGTTCTCGACGACGACCGGCAGCCCGACCCGACGGCGCATGGCGTCGCGAAGCGGCTCGTGGCGCCACGACAGGTGCGGCGCGAACAGCACCGAGGACTGGGTGGCGTCGACGAACCCGGCCGCACCGATGCCGACGGCGATCGCCTCGCGGTAGTCGCGCAGCTCGCTGATCACCTCCGCGATGGTGTCCTCGACGACCTGTGGGCTCTTGCTGCGGTGCGGGGTCTCGCGGCGGGCGCGCTGCAGCACGCGACCGTCGGTGTCGACCAGGCCCGCTGCCACCTTGGTGCCCCCGATGTCGACGCCGATCGCGGGGCGCTGCAACGACTGCAGCGTCCGCTGGCCCTCGGAGCGACGCTCGCTCACAGCGCCGACCGGGCCAGGTCGCCGGCCCCGATCATCCCCGCCTCGTTGCCCAGCGTGGCGGCCTGCACCTCGATGTCGGGTCGGTGGCCGCGCGCCGGCAGGTTGCGGCCGAGAGCGTGCCGCGCGGGCTCGATCAGCAGGTCACCAGCCTCGACGACACCTCCACCGACCACGAAGACGGACGGGTCGAGCACGGCCGCCATCGACGCCATCCCCTCGCCGAGCCAGGTGCCCAGGTCGGCCAGCAGCTCGACGGACGCGGGGTCGCCCTCGTGCGCCGCCAGTGTGACCATCCGGCCGCGCAGGCGCTTGGGCTTGCCCTCGCACAGCTCGAGCAGCCGCGCGGCGTGCAGGCTGCCCGACGCCACGAGCTCGCGCGCCTCGCGCTCCAGCGCCGACCCGGAGGCGTACTGCTCCCAGCACCCGCGGTTGCCGCAGCCGCAGCGGATCCCGTCCGGCACCACCCGTACGTGACCCAGCTCGGCACCCAGGCCACCGGCACCCCGCAGCAGGCGCCCCTCGCTGACGATGCCGCCGCCGAGCCCGGTGCCCACGGTGAGCAGCACCATGTCCTGCACGTGGCTGGCTGCGCCGAACCGGAACTCACCCCAGGCCGCGGCGTTCGCGTCGTTCTCGACGGTGACCGGCAGGCCGAGGCGTGCCGTCAGGTCTGTCCCCAGGGGCTCGTCGCGCCACGCGAGGTTGGGCGCGAAGAGCACCATGCCGGTGACCGAGTTGACGAAGCCCGCGGCGGCCACGCCGACGGCGCTCACGTCGTGGTCAGCGCGCAGCTCGGTGACGGCGTCCTGGATCTGGGCTTCGATCATCTCGGGGTCGGTGGCGGGCGTCTCGCGACGCGTGGTCGCGAGCAGCGTGCCGACCTCGTCGACGACGCCGGCGGCGATCTTCGTCCCGCCGACGTCCACACCGATCGTCAGGGTCATGCCGGGCCCTCGTCGCGCGCGGCCGACGGCGAGCGCAGCTCGCGCAGCGCAGCGACCAGCGACCCCGCCGCCGCGCTCAGGTGCTCGACGACCTCGGGGTTGACCGACCGGACGGCGGCGATACCCCGGCAGAGCGGGCACGCCGTGCAGGTGACGGGATCGTGGTCGTCGTGCACATCCGCTGTGGCAGAGGCGAACCAGCCGCCCAGCACGTCCGCGAGACGAGCAGCCTCATCGGCTGCGCTGCCGAGTCCCTCGTGCGCGGCGGTCAACCCTCGACCCGCTTCTTGAGCTCGTTCAACGCGGTGTCGATGATGCCCTTCTCGGCCTTGCGCTTGAGCATGCCGAGCATCGGGATCTTGACGTCGACGGTCAGCTGGTAGGTGACGGACGTCCCCGACGGGCTCTGGGCCAACGTGTAGGTGCCGTCGAGGGCCTTGAGCAGCGTCGCCGGCTCAGTCAGCGTCCAGCTGACGCTGCCGGTGCCGTTCTTCGCGACCGCCCAGGTGTAGTCGAGGCTGTAGCTGTCCTTGATGGCTCCGGCGTCCAGCACGAACCCGACCCGCGCAGCCCGGCCCCCGGCGCCCTTGGAGAGCACCTCGGCCTCCTTCACGGCGCCGGTCCACTGCGGGTAGGACGCGAAGTCGGCGATGACCGCCAGCACCTGGGCCGGGGGGGCGTCGATGCCGATGCTCGACTCGGTGCGGTCAGCCATGGGGGTGGTGCCTTTCGCCGGCGTCTCGTGGCCGCGGACGCGCCGTCTCGGGTCGCCGTGGTCAGGTCGCCGTGAAGGCTACCCCGCCGTGGTGCCGGTCACAGGAACAGGCCGATCAGGCTCATCGCCGCGACGAGCAGCAGGGTGCCGACCGCGACCGCCCCACCGATCAGCGCGACACGGCCCCCGGTCGAGCTTGGCAGCCGCTGCATCCACGCCGGCTGCGGGTCACGGGTGGCCGCGAGCTCGGCCAGCAGCCCCGCGGCCATCAGCTCCACGTCGGCCTCGGACGTCGGCACCGCGGTGTCGACGTCCGCGCCCGTGTCAGCCGGCTCGCCGTCGACCCGCTCGTCATCCACGTCGCGGCTGTGCCGGCCCCGCCGCGGTATCGGTGCGGGCTCACCGGCCGTGCCGGGCCCGCCGACGGCGACCTGCGTCGCTCCGGTGGGCACAGGAACGGGTACCGGCACGAGCGAGGAGTAGCAGAGGGTGCACCAGGCGACGGCGGTGCGCACCGCCGCCCCGCACGAGGGGCAGGCGGTGGGCAGGTCGGGTGTGCTGGCCATGAGTACCCGTGTCGGCAGATCGGCCGGCTCCCTTGAACTCCGGGGCTGCAGCATCGACCGCTGGGTAGGCTGACGGTCACGCCCGGGCCAAGGAGGCACCATCGTGGTCGAGTTCACGGTCCCGCTGCTGGTTCCTCTCGCGGCCACGGGCAACCTGAGCTCGATGGTGGTGCGCCAGGCGCAGGAGCGAGCCCACCGCGTGGTCTTCAGCCGCCGGACCCAGGGCCGCTGGCAGGACGTGACGGCGGCCGAGTTCCGCGCCGAGGTCGAGGCCGTGGCCCGCGGGCTGATCGCCGCGGGAATCGCGCCGGGTGACCGGGTGGCCCTGATGTCCCGCACCCGCTACGAGTGGACGCTGGTCGACTTCGCCATCTGGACGGCGGGCGCCGTCACGGTCCCCGTCTACGAGACCTCGTCGGCCGACCAGGTCCAGTGGATCCTCGCCGACTCCGGTGCGGTGGCCGTCGTCGTCGAGACCCCTGCGCACGCCCGCACCGTGGCGTCGGTGCGTGGCCAGACTCCTGCGCTGGTCGACGTGTGGCAGATCGACTCCGCCGGCCTGGACGACCTGGTCGCCGCCGGGGCCGAGGTGGACGACGAGCTGCTCACCACCCGGCGCACCTCGGCGGGGCCGCACGACCTGGCGACGATCATCTACACCTCGGGCACCACAGGGCGTCCCAAGGGCTGCGAGCTCACCCACCAGAACTTCATGGCACTGACCGACAACACGGTCGCGCGGCTCGGCGAGGTGGTGAGCGCCGACGACGCCTCGACGCTGCTCTTCCTGCCGCTGGCGCACATCTTCGCCCGCTTCATCCAGGTGCTCAGCTTCAGCGCCGGGGCTCGGGTGGGGCACTCCAGCGACGTCAAGAACCTGCTGGCCGACCTCGCCGACTTCACTCCGACGTACCTGCTGTCGGTGCCGCGGGTGTTCGAGAAGATCTACAACTCCAGTGAGCAGAAGGCCGAGGCCGAGGGCAAGGGCAAGATCTTCCACCTCGCCGCCGAGACCGCTGTCGCGTACAGCAAGGCGCTGGACGCCGGCACCGTGAGCGTCTCGATGCGCCTGCGCCACGCGGCGTTCGACCGGCTCGTCTACGCCCGGATCCGCGCCGCGATGGGGGGACGGATCCGCGACAACGTCTCGGGCGGTGCACCGCTCGGCGAGCGCCTCGGGCACTTCTACCGGGGGGCGGGCATCTCGGTGCTCGAGGGCTACGGACTGACCGAGACCACGGCGCCCAGCACGGTCAACACCCCCGAGCTGGTCAAGATCGGCACGGTCGGGCTGCCGCTGCCGGGCGTCTCCATCAAGGTCGCTGACGACGGCGAGGTGCTCGTCAAGGGCCCGCACGTGCTGCGTGGCTACTGGCGCAACGACGAAGCCACCGCCGAGGCGTTTGTCGACGGCTGGTTCCGCACCGGCGACCTGGGCACGCTCGACGGCGACGGCTACCTGCGGATCACGGGACGCAAGAAGGAGATCCTGGTGACCGCCGGTGGCAAGAACGTCGCCCCGGCCGTGCTCGAGGACCGGCTGCGCGCGCACCCGCTGGTCTCGCAGACCGTCGTCGTAGGTGACGGCAGACCCTACATCGGCGCGCTCGTGACGCTGGACGCCGACATGCTGCCCACCTGGCTCAAGAGCAACGGTCTCGCACAGATGGGCGTCGACGAGGCGGCGGGTGACGAGACGGTGCTGGCCGAGATCCAGCGCGCGGTCGACGACGCCAACACCAGCGTGAGCCGGGCCGAGTCGATCCGCCGGTTTCGGTTGCTGGCCGTCGACTTCACCGAGGACTCGGGCCACCTCACCCCGTCGATGAAGCTCAAGAGGTCCGTGGTGATGCGCGACTTCGCCCACGAGGTCGACGAGCTCTACCGCTGATCTCGCCCGCGACCACCGGGCCGGCGGGCAGACTGGTCCGATGCCTGAGCCCGCGGTGATGACCCACGCCCTGACCGTGCGGTTCGGGGACGTCGACGCCGTGGGGGGTCTGGACCTGTCGGTGGGTGCCGGACGGGCCACCGCGCTGGTCGGTCGCAACGGCGCGGGCAAGTCGACCACGCTGAAGGTCCTCGCCGGGGTCGTGCCCGCCACCTCGGGTGAGGTGCGGGTGGCCGGGGTCGACGTCCGCCGCGACCCGATCGACGCGAA
Organism: Actinomycetota bacterium; assembly: GCA_046590855.1. Classification (GTDB taxonomy): domain Bacteria; phylum Actinomycetota; class Actinomycetes; order Actinomycetales; family Angustibacteraceae; genus JACMOY01. The sequence continues at coordinate 4,469 of JBKJTJ010000391.1, read as the reverse complement.
GCGACGCACCGGCTACTGCCCGGACGTCGGCGGCCTGGTGCCGCGGGCGACGCCGTGGGAGCACCTGCAGCTCGCTGCGCGCCTGCGCCGGATGGACCGGACGTGGCCGCACCGCGCACGGGACCTGCTCGACCGGTTCGAGCTCACCGGGGCCAGTGACCGCGTGACGTCCGGCTTCTCGCACGGCATGAGCCGACGGATGTCCGTCGTGCTCGCAGCGTTCCACGAGCCGCAGGTGCTGCTGCTGGACGAGCCCTTCGACGGCGTCGACCCGCTGGGTGTGGACGCGACGATGACGATGGTGCGGGAGGCGGTGGACGGCGGGCGGACGGTGCTGATCTCGACCCACCTGCTCGAGCTGGCCACCGACGTCTGCGACGACGCGATCGTCCTACGCGCTGGTCGGGCCGTGTCGCGGTCGGCCGCCGACGAGCTGCGGGGCGACGTCGGTCGGGCGCGGTACCGCGCGCTGCTGACGTGATCACCGACGTCGTCGACGACGTGCGGGCGCTGGTGCTGTTCCGGCTGGACACGATCAGCCGGGGGCGCCTGCGGCTGACGGTCGCCCTGGTCGCGGTGGCGGCCGTCGCCGCCGGCTCGGTCCTGCTGCCGCTGCGGGCCCGGGGGCTGAACCCCGGCCAGGAGGCCGCCGCCCGGCTGCTGCTGCCGGCGGCCTTCCTGGGGTTCCTGGTCACGGCGACGCTCGCGGCGATCTCCTCCGGCGGCGGGCGCGAGCTCATCGTGCGCGACAACGCCGTCGCCTATCCCGTCTCACCAGCAGTCGACCACGTCGGGGCCCTGCTGCTCTCGCCGCTCAACCTGGCCTGGATGCTGCAGGCCCTCGGGTTGCTGGCGCTGACGTCGTACGCCGTCCCCGCGGGCTCGAGCCTGACCGCGGGCCTGGTGGTGACGGCCGCGTGGGTGGTGGCCTCCACGGTCCTCGCGCAGGCGCTGTCCTGGGCCGTCGAGTGGGTGCGGTCGCTGCCTCGCGGACCGTGGGTGGTGCGCGGCGTCGGCCTGCTCGTCGCGGGCCTGGTCGTGTCGGTGGTGTCGACGGGTCACGCGAGGGGGGCGCTGGACGCTCCGCTCGCCCGGCGCTGGGGGCTGGCCGTCCTGGCCGGCACCGATGGCAGCTGGCTGACCTGGGCGGCTCGCATCGGCGAGCTCGTGCTCATCGCTGGGGTCGGGTTCGTCGCAGGCCGCGCGATGGCCACGGTGCTGGCCCGGCGTCCGCGCCGCGAGGAGACCCGCTCCGAGAGCCGGCACTGGCCACGGCGGCCGTGGCCGACGAGCGACGCGCTCGCCCTGCTGCGCGGTGACCGCGCCAGCGTGTGGCGCTCGGTGCCCCTGCGACGCGGAGCAGTCATCCTGACGGTGCTGCCCGGCACCGTCGCGGCGATCGGTCGCGTCCCGTGGGAGACGATGCCCGTGCTGCCCGGACTGGTGGCCTCAGGCGCCGCCCTGCTGTTCGGTGTCAACGCCTGGTGCCTCGACGGCCAGGGCGCCTGGTGGCGGGCCAGCCTCCCGGTGCGGCCACGCCTGGTGCTCGCCGTGCGTGCCGTCGTCCTGCTCGAGACGATCGCCCTGCCCATGGGCGTGACGGTCGTGCTCGCCGTCCTGCGTGCCCCGACGCGGGCCTCGGGTGCCCAGGCACTCGCCCTCGCGTGCGCGGCCGTGGTGATCACCGCCCACGTGCTCGCCCGCGCGCTGGACTGGTCGGTGGCGGCCCCCTACGCGGCCGATCTGCGCAGCGCGCGGGCGACGCCGGCGCCGCCCGCCACCATGGCGGGGTACTCGGCGCGGCTCGCCCTCGTGACGACCGTGACCGGGATCGCGTTCGGCGTCTGCGGCACCATGGGTCGGTCCGACCTGACGCTGGGGCTGACCGTCGTGCTGCTCGCCCTGTCCGCGCGTCGGCTCGCGCGGGTCGCTCGGCGCTGGGACGTCCCCGAGGTGCGGGCCGGCGTCGTCCAGACCGTGACCCAGCACGGGTAGCACGTCGCGATCGGTCGGGTGCGCCCAGCGGGACAGGTAACGTGGCGCGGTGCCTCGCCCCCGCCCGCTCGCCGTCGGGCTCACCGCACTGGTCTGGGTCGGGTGCTTCACGGCGCTGCAGTGGAGCGTCGTGCGCTTTCGGCTCGGCATCGTCGTCGTCCTGACCAGTGCCGCCGTCCTGCTCGGGACCGCCGCCTGGCGGCGGTGGCGGGTGAACGAGGTGACCGGACCCGTCCTGATCGCGACGCTCGTCGCGCTGGCCGTCGTGGCCGAGACCGTCCCCTTCTTCAGCTACACGTCCTCCTCCGAGCAACGCTGGCTCGCGCACGGGGTCGCGACGGCCTGCGCCGCAACGGTTCTGGCACTCATAGCCCAGCGTCGGCAGCGACCGCGCCTCGCCGCGGTCGTCGCGGTGTCGTCCCTGCTCATCACCTCGGGCGCCGTGATCCTGCTCGACCGCGCACCGCGGATCGACGTGTGGGTGACCCTCCAGCAGGCCGCGGACGGCATGGCGGACGGCCGCAACATCTACGAGATGACGTGGGTGGGCAGCCCCGGCATCAAGGACGCGTTCACCTACCTGCCGTGGACGGCGGTGCTGCTCGCGCCTGGCCGCTGGGCTGCGGGCGACGTCCGCTGGGCGCTGCTCGCGTGGTTCGTGGCCGGCCTGCTCTGCCTGGTCGCGGTCGGACGTCGGTCAGCGAACGCCCTGGCCGCAGTGATCCTGCTGGCGCTCGCACCGGGGACGACCACCCAGGCCGAGCAGGCCTGGACCGAGCCGCTGCTGTTCGCCCTGCTCGCCGCCTGGGCGCTGCTGGTCTCGCGCGGCCGCGCCTGGTGGGCCGTGGTCCCCCTCGCGCTCGCCTGTGCGAGCAAGCAGCACATGGCGCTGCTGCTGCCGGTGCTGGCCTGCTGGCCCGCCTTCGGGTTGCGCCGGGCCGTCGCGTCCGGCGGCCTGACCGGCGTCCTGATCGCGCCGTGGTTCCTCGCCTCGCCGTCGGCGTTCGTCCACGACACGATCACGCTGCTGATCGGATTCCACCCGATCCGGTTCGCCAACACGCTCTTCATCGCGGCACGGACCGAGCTGGGCTGGACTCCCCCGTTCTGGCTCACCGGCGTCATCGTCCTGGGTGTGCTGGCCCTCGCGTGCGTCACGGTGCAGCGGAGACGACCGCCGATGCACGAGTTGCTCGGCTGGCTGGCGCTGGTGCTGCTGGTTGCGAACCTGGTGAACAAGCAGGCGTTCTACAACCAGTACTGGCTCGTCGGCGCGCTGCTTGCGTTGGCGCTGGCCGCCACACCCGCGCGGTCAGTCGACGGGCTCGCCGGCGAGCAGCCGCTGCAGCCTGGCCGCGAGGTCGTCCCAACGCCAGCGCTGCGCCACCCACGCGCGACCACGAACGCCGAACCGCTGCGAGAGAACAGGATCCAGTAGCAGCTCGGCGCACCGGGCAGCGACGGCGGACGGCGAGCGGCCGTCCACGACGTACCCGTTCTCGCCGTCCAGCACGGCGTCCGGCGCCCCACCGGAGTCGCCCGCCACCACGGGCAGGCCGGTGGCGGCTGCCTCGAGGTAGCAGATGCCGAGGGCCTCGGGCTCCAGTCCCCACAGCCGCGTGCGGGTCGGCATGCAGAACACGTCCCCCGCGTCGTAGTACGCCGGGGTCTCGGCCCACGGAACCCGCCCGGCGAGCACCACGTCGTCCGACAGCCCCAGCGTGGCGACCAGCTTCTCAATGGCCCCGCGGTGTGGGCCGTCGCCGACCAGCAGGAGCGCGACGCCGGGCACCAGCCGCTTGAGCTCGGGCATCGCCCGCACCAGGACGTCCTGCCCCTTGCGCGGCACGATCCGTGAGATGCACACGACGACCGGCCGACCGACCAAGCCGTGCCGCTCGCGCACCGCCTGACCACCGCAGTCGGGCCGGTAGACGGTGTCGTCCACGCCGGGGGTCAGCTGCACCATCCGGGCGCGGGCCGCCGGCGTCAGCGGGCGGGCGATGCGCTCGCGGCAGTACTCGCCGAGGTAGGTGAGGACGTCCGTGCGCTCACCGATGGCCCGCAGGAGTCGCCGAGCCCCGGGCACGGTGGACCACCAGATCTCGTGGCCGTGGGTGGTGGCGACGAACCGGGTCACCCCGGCGCGGCGCAGCGTCGGGGCCATCAGCGCCAGCGGCGCGGCTGCGCCGAACCACACCCGGTCGCAGCCCCGCGACCGAGCGAGGGCCGCACTGCGACGGGCGATCGCCGGCGTCGGCAGCATGATCGGCGAGCGGTCGCGCACCACCTCGAACGGCAGCGTCGCGTCGAACGCGCTGTCGCCGTCCTGCCGGGCCGTGTGCACCACGACGGACTCAGGCGGCATCCGGCTGGCCATGGCCAGCACGAACGACTCGATCCCCCCGGTGCGCGGCGGGAAGTCGTTGGTGACGATCAGCGTGCGGCCGGTGGACATCCGCCGACCCTAGGCG
>JBKJTJ010000381.1:0-9455 GCA_046590855.1 Actinomycetota bacterium | reverse complement strand
CTGCTGGCCGACGTCAGCGTCGCTGGAGTGGTGCTGACCATGCGCGACGTCTCGGACCGTCGCGCCCTCGAGCAGCAGCTCAAGCACCAGGCCTTCCACGACGGGCTCACCGGGCTGCCCAACCGGGTGCTGTTCCAGGACCGCGCCGAGCACGCGCTGCGGCGAGCCGAGCGCACCGGCGGCCTGCTCGCGATGGTGATGCTCGACCTGGACGACTTCAAGGTCGTCAACGACACCCGCGGGCACGGCGCGGGCGACGAGCTCCTGCGCCAGGCCGCCCAACGACTGCTCGGGGCGATGCGGCACGGCGACACGGCCGCGCGCTTCGGCGGCGACGAGTTCGCCCTGCTCATCGAGGACGCCCGTTCCGCCGAGGACGTCGAGGACCTCGCCGCCCGCATCGTCGCCTCATTCGCGCGGCCCTTCGAGCTCAGCGGCGACCTCGTCCACGTGCACGTCAGCGCGGGCCTGGTCGTGGCGGGCGGCCGAAGCGCGTTCAGCCTGGCCGAGCTGCTGCGCTGCTCCGACCTGGCGCTGTACACCGCCAAGGAGCGCGGCAAGGACCAGGTGGTGCGCTACCACGACGACCTGCACGCCCGCCTGCTCGACCGGCTCTCGCGCCGTGAGGACCTGCGCCGCGGCGTCGCCGCCGGCGAGTTCGTGCTGCACTACCAACCCATCGTCTCGCTGCTCACCCAGACGATCGTCGGCGCGGAGGCCCTGATCCGCTGGCAGCACCCCGCGCAGGGCCTGGTGCCGCCGCTGGACTTCATCGAGCTGGCCGAGGACACCGGGCTGATCGTCGACCTGGGCCGCTGGGCGCTGGATGCCGCCTGCGCGCAGGCCCGCGCGTGGAGCGAGAGCCGCAGCGGGCCGCTGCGGGTGGCCGTCAACGTCTCGGGCCGCCAGCTGCAGGAGGTCGGGTTCGTCGCCGAGGTGTCCGCCGCCCTCCAGCGCCACGGCGTTCCCGCCCACCTGCTCGTCATCGAGCTCACCGAGACGGTCCTGGTCCGCGACGGGTCGGCGGTGGCGGCGTCCGTCGACGCGCTGAAGGCCCTGGGCGTCAGGATCGCCATCGACGACTTCGGGACCGGCTACTCGGGCCTGGGCTATCTGCAGCGCCTGCCGATCGACATCCTCAAGGTCGACAAGTCCTTCGTCGACGGCCTCGGCGCGGCAACCCGGGGCAGCGGTGCCGTGGCGCACGCGATCGTCTCGCTGGCCCAGTCGCTGCAGCTGGAGGTCATCGCCGAGGGCATCGAGCTGCAGGCGCAGGCCGACGAGCTGCTCGCCCTGGGCTGCCCGCTCGGCCAGGGCTACCTGTTCGCGCGCCCGGTCACCGCCGAGGCGCTCACCCTGCTGCGCGACGCCCCGCTGCGGCCCGCACCGACCACCGACCCCGGTCCCTTCCCCACCCCGGGACGCCCCCGGGTGACGACACCTCTTGGAGACCGACGATGACCGCACCCGTCCTGCAGGCTCCCTCCACGGTCCTGCGCAGCATCACCGAGAACGTGCGGTGGATCGACCTGGAGCGGCTGCGCGCGCAGAACCCCATGTACGACGCGACGATCGACCAGATCGACGGACGGCGGATCCGCATCGGCCAGCACTGGCTGGCCGACTTCGCGTCGTGCAACTACCTGGGGTTCGACCTCGAGCCGCAGATCATCGACTCGGTGGACGGCGCCCTGCGCACCTGGGGCACCCACCCCAGCTGGTCGCGGCTGCTCGGCAACCCGCGCCCGTACATCGACATCGAGGACCAGCTCACCGAGCTGCTCGGCGCACCGGACACGCTCGTGCTGCCCACCATCACCCAGATCCACATGTCGGTCATCCCGGCCCTGGTCGGCCACGGGTGGCTGTTCCTGGACGGCCAGGCGCACCGCACGATCTACGACGGGTGCACGGTGGCCCGGGGCCTGGGCGCGACGCTGCGCCGGTTCGCCCCCAATGACGTCGACGCGCTCGCCGAGCAGCTGCGCGACGCACCGGTCGGCGTCCCCAAGCTGATCTGCATGGACGGCGTGAACAGCATGACCGGCAACTGCCCCGACCTGAACGCGTTCGCGGCGGTGGCGCGCGAGCACGACGCGATCCTGTACGTCGACGACGCCCACGGCTTCGGGGTGATCGGTGAGCGCGGCCCGGGCGAGACCAGCAGCTACGGCTCGCGTGGCAACTCGATCGTGCGCCACTTCGACGAGAGCTACGACAACCTCGTTCTGGTCGGCGGGTTCTCCAAGGCGTACTCCTCGCTCCTGGCCTTCCTGGCACTGCCGACCGAGCTCAAGAACTACCTCAAGGTCGCCGCCGCGCCGTACCTGTACTCCGGCCCATCGCCCGTCGCCTCGCTGGCGACCGTGCTCGCGGGTTTCGCCGTCAACGCCGACCGCGGCGACGCGATCCGCGCCGACCTGCACCGCAAGACCGCACGCGTGCTGGCCGTCACCGAGCGGCTCGGCCTGGCGGTGCCGAACACCTCGGGGCTGCCGATCATCGAGGTGCCGCTTCAGCACGCGGACGACATCGACGCCGCGGGCCGGTTCCTGTTCGACGCCGGGATCTACGTCACGCTCGCGGCGTACCCGCTGGTGTCGCGGGCCGAGGTCGGCTTCCGCGCCCAGATCACGGCCGCCAACGGCGACGACGAGATCGACGAGCTGTGCGCGGCGATCGAGGCGCTGGACGCGCGCTACCCCCTGAAGCGGCGGCCGGGCACCCGTGGCTGATGGGGGCCCATCGCTGCTGACGGCGTTGCGGCACCGCAGGTTCCGGCTGCTGTGGGCCGGCGCTGCGGCGTCCCTTCTCGGTGACGGCGTCTACCTGGTCGCGCTGGCCTGGCAGGCGTACACGATCTCGGCGAACCCCTCGGGTCTGGCGCTGCTCGGTGTCTGCGCGACGGTGCCGCAGCTGCTGGCCCTGGTGGCCAGCGGGGTCGTCAGCGACCGCTACGACCGGCGGATGGTGCTGATCGTGGCCGACGTCGCGCGCTTCGCGGTGGTCGGCGCGGTCGCCGTCCTCGTCCTGCGCGGTGAGGTCACGATGGTGCACCTGGCGGTGCTCAGCGCCGTGTACGGACTCGGAGCGGGGATCGCCGCACCGGCGTTCGACGCCCTGGTGCCCGACCTGGTCCCGGCCGAGGACCTCGAGCAGGCCAACGCGCTCGAGCAGTTCCTGCGCCCGGCGATGCTGCGGCTGGCCGGGCCGGCCGCGGGCGGGGTGCTGATCGCGGTCGACGGTGCGGGCACGGCGTTCGCCCTGGACGCGCTGACCTTTCTGGTGTCGGCCGGGTGCCTGGCGGCCATGGGCTCGGTCGCCCGACCGCCGAGCCTGGACGACGAGCCCTCGCTGCTTCGCGAGGCCCTCGCCGGGCTCGACTACGTCCGGCGCCGCGTCTGGCTGTGGGGCACGTTCGGTGCGGCCACGGTGTCGTACCTGCTGTTCATCGGCCCGACCGAGGTGCTGCTGCCCTACGTGGTGCGCGAGTCCCTGCCCGAGGGCGCGCGCGAGCTCGGGCTGGTGCTCGCGGCGGGTGGCGTCGGCGCCCTGATGGCCTCGGCCCTCGTGGCGCGCACCGGGCTGCCCCGGCGGCAGCTCAGCTTCATGTACCTCTGCTGGGCGCTCGCCACGTTGGCTGTCGCCGGGTACGGGCTGGCGACCTCCGGATGGCAGCTGGGGGTGGCCTGCGCGCTGGTCAACGGGCTGGAGGCCGCCGGCACGATCGCCTGGGCGACCACCAAGCAGCGGCTGGTGCCCAGCGAGCTGATGGGCCGGGTGTCCAGCCTCGACTGGTTCATCTCGATCGCGGGCCTGCCGGTCTCGTACGCCCTGACCGCCCCGGTCGCCGCAGCCCTCGGTGCGCGGGCCACCCTGGTCGGTGCCGGCGTCCTCGGCGGGGTCATCACCATGGCGGCCCTGTTCCTGCCCGGGATGCGGGACGTCGACGGTGCGCTCGCCGCGCCACCAGCTGTCCTCGAGGTGGTCCGGTGACCGCCGTCGTGCGCACCGCTCTCGCCGACCTCTCGTCCGCCTTCCGCGACCAGGACGTCGACCGCCTGCTCGGCCTGTTCAGCCAGCGGCCCGAGGTCACGTACGCCGGGTCCGAGCTCGGTGAGCGGGCCAGCGGGCGGGGCGACCTGGGGGTGCTGCTGACCCAGGTGCTCGGCCGGGACGAGGCGTACGCGTTCGACCTGCCCGACGTCCGGGTCGCCGCGGTCGGGGACGCGGTGAGCGTCCTGGCCGAGGGCACCGGCACCGCCCACCCCGCCACCGGCGACCGCGAGACGTTCGCCTACCGGCTGACCGGCGTCCTGGTGCGGGAGCAGGATCGCTGGGTCTGGCTGCTGCTGGTCGGCAGCGAGCCGACGGCACCTGCCGAGCCTGATTGACCCCTCCCGACCGTCCCCCCGGGCCACGTCCCTCGACGAGGTCGAGCCTCCCGACGTCAGCAGGGCGAGGCAACCACGAGGACCATGTGGGACGCGGCGAGCGGTGGCGACCACGGGCCTGAACCGGCCGAGTTCCCAGTCGTTGCAGGTGGGTGGAGCTGAGGGGACTCGAACCCCTGACCCCCTCGTTGCGAACGAGGTGCGCTACCAGCTGCGCCACAGCCCCAAAGCGTGCACGAGGTTACCAGTCGGCGGCCGGTGCGCTCGACCGCCCTCGCGGCGCTCAGGCCCCGGAGGCAATCCGTCGCTCGAGGATCTCGTCGAGGTCGAAGGTGACCGGCGCCGCAGCCGGTTCGGGCTGGGGCACCGTGATGGCGCTGACCCGGCGGGCGGGCGCCTTGGGCTTGAGGGTGTACGTCGGAGGCGGCACGGGCACCGGCGACCAACCACCGGCGACCACGGGCTCGGCGGCCTCGTCCGCAACGACGGGGCTGGGCGCCGCGGCGGCGGCGGCGCGCTCGCCGGCTGCTGCCAGGCGGTCCTGGCGCGAGGCCACGACCTGGCCGACGACCGAGCGCACGTCCTCGCGACCGGCCCGGGTCGCGGCCCGACGGCGGACCGTGACCGCGCGCCGGCTCTGCCGGCGCGCCGTGCTGCGCAGCCGAGCGACGAGGGCCAGCAGCCCCAGGGTGACTGCAGCGGCGGTCCACCACGGCAGCCCGACCAGGGGCACCAGGGGCCAGGCCACCGCTGTCGCCACCACGAGGACGGCCAGCAGCGCGGTGCGCCGGCGGACCGCGGCGGCGCGGGCCGCCGTCCGGTCGGGGCGGGGGCGGGCAGCGGGGCGGGAGGCCGGCGCGGCGGCGGCCGGTTTCATGGCTGCGGGCGCGGCGATCGCCGGGGGCGTGACCCGAGCCGGGCTGACGACGTACGCGCGGGCGGCGGGCCGGGCGACCGGCGCGGGGGCACGGCGCTCGAGCACGCGCATGGCGTGGGAGAAGCGGTCGATCGAGCGGGCGGTGGCCAGCTGGTCGCGGCGGCGGACCCAGTGGCCGAGCAGGTAGGCGGCCCAGACGGCGATGATCGCGACGAAGATCAGGCTGCTGGGGTCCACGGGCACTGAGCGTAATCGGGTGGGACGGTCCGTCCTCGCAGGTGAGCGGGTGTGTCGCCACTCACCCGCCAGTCACCACCGCGGCGTGTCGCCTCGTGACGCCCCGGCGCGTCACGAAGCACCACGCGGCGTGCCTGACGTGATCACGTCGGACGGCGGGCGCGGTGGTGCCGGGCGACCAGGCCGGCGGGGACGTCCTCGCGGGTCAGGGCGAAGGTGCGGTGGTCGCGCCAGGCGCCGTCGATGTGCAGGTAGCGCGCGCGCAGGCCCTCGTCGCGAAAGCCGAGCTTGGCGACCACCCGCAGGCTGGCCTCGTTCTCGGGGCGGATGTTGACCTCGACGCGGTGCAGGCCGAGGGTGAACAGGCAGTGGTCGGTCACCAGGGCGACGGCGGTCGGGGTGATCCCACGGCCGGCGACGTGCTGGCTGACCCAGTAGCCGATGTGCGCCGAGCGCAGCGAGCCCCAGCCGATCCCGGCCACCGACAGCTGCCCCACCATCTCGTCACCCACGGTGATGGCGAAGGGCATCGCGCGGCCGGCGCGGGCCTCGGCGTTCATCGTGCGCACCAGCTGGTGGAAGCTCAGCGGCGGGGACTGCGCGTCGGGCGAGGTCGCCTCCCACGGCGCGAGCCAATGGGCGTTCTGCTCGCGCAGCCGCCGCCACGCGCGCCCGTCGCGGTAGCGCAGCGGGCGCAGCCCGACGGCGCCGTCGCGAAGCTCGACCGGCCAGTCGAGGGCCACGCGGCTACCCGGACGCCGGGTGGTCGCCGCCGCCGACCTGCTCGACGGCGTGCACCAGCACCGGCGCCAGCACGGCCAGGCCGTCGCGGCAGCCGCCGGTCGAGCCGGGCAGGTTGACGACCAGGGTGCGCCCGGCGAGCCCGGCCAGGCCGCGCGACAGGGCAGCGGTCGGGACGCCGTTCGCGACCCCGTGCGCCCGGATCGCCTCGGCCAGGCCCGGCACGTCGCGGTCCAGCACCCGGCGGGTCATCTCGGGGGTCAGGTCGCCGGGGGTCAGCCCGGTGCCGCCCGTGGTCAGCACCACGTCGTACGCCGCCGCGACGGCGTCCGCGAGCGCCTGCGCCACCGGCTCGCCGTCCGGCACCACCTGGGGGCCGTCGACGTCGAAGCCCAGCTCGCGCAGTCCGGCCACGAGCACCGGACCGCCCCGGTCGGCGTACACCCCCGCGGCCGCCCGGTTCGACGCCACCACCACCAGCGCCCTCACGCGAAGCGCACCTTGTGGCGAACGTGCGTCCCCAGGCGCCCAATCACGGCACCTTGTGGCGAAGGTGCGGTCAGGAGTGGGCTTCTGAGCGCACCTTGTGGCGAAGGTGCGGTACGGGGGTGGGGGGTCACGGGGCGGTCCAGTCGCCCGAGCGGCCACCGGACTTGGCGGTCACCCGGACGTCGGTGATCCGGGCCCGCTTGTCGACGGCCTTGACCATGTCGACCAGCGCGAGCGCGGCGACGGCCACGCAGGTCAGGGCCTCCATCTCGACGCCGGTGCGGTCGGCGGTGCGCACGGTGGCCTCGATCTCGACCCCGTCGTCGACCACGACGAGCTCGACGACCACGCCGTGCACCGCAACGGGGTGGGCCAGGGGCACGAGGTCGGGGGTGCGCTTGGCGGCCTGCAACCCGGCGATCCGGGCCACCGCGAGCGCGTCACCCTTGGGGACGCCGCCGCCGCGCAGGGCGGCGACCGCCACGTCACCGAGCACGACCCGCCCGCGCGCGGTGGCCGAGCGGACCGTGACGTCCTTGCCCGACACGTCGACCATCCGGGCCTGGCCGCGGTCGTCGACGTGGGTCAGCCGCGGCCCGGGGTCGGTCATCGCCGCCACCGGTCCAGCATCAGCACCTGCACCTCGTCACCCTCGTCGACAGCGGTGACCTCGGCGGGGACGACGACCAGGGCGTCGGCCAGGGCGAGGCTGCCGAGCTGGTGCGAGCCCTGTCCCCCGGACAGCCGCACCCCTCGGCGCCCGTCCGTCGTCTCGACCAGCTCGGCGCGGGCCACCTGCACCTTGCCAGCGGGCGCCGTCCACGCCTGCAGCGCGACGGCGGTCTCGCTCCGGCGGTGCGGCTCGCGGTGGCCGGCCAGCCGGCGGATCACCGGCCGCACGAACATCTCGAACGACACGAACGCGCTGACCGGGTTGCCGGGCAGGGTGAAGATCGGCGTCGACGCGGGGCCGACGGTGCCGAAGCCCTGGGGCATGCCCGGCTGCATGGCGACCTTCCCGAACCACACGGTGCCCAGGGTCGAGAGCACCTCCTTGACCGTGTCGTACGCGCCTGCGCTGACCCCGCCGGTGGTCACGACGAGGTCGGCGCTCGCGAGCACGCCGGTGAGGGTCTGCAGGAACACCGTCGGGTCGTCGGCCACCAGCCCCAGGCGGTGCGGGCTGGCTCCGGCGTCGACGACGGCCGCGGTGATCATGATCCCGTTGCTGTCGACGACCTGACCGAACCCGGGGAGCCGGCCCGGCTCGACGAGCTCGCTGCCGGTCGACAGGACGACAACCCGCGGCCGCGCGTGGACGCTGACCCGCGCGCGGCCGACCGCGGCGAGCAGGGCGAGCTGGGCCGGGCCGAGCACCACGCCGGCCCGCAGCACGACGTCGCCGGTGCGGACGTCGGCCCCGGCGCGCCGCACGTGCTGGCCCACGGGCGCGGACGCGCGCAGCTCGACCTCGTGCACGCCGCCGTCGCTCTGCTCGACGGGGACGACCGCCTCGGCCCCCTCGGGCATCGGCGCCCCGGTCATGATCCGCAGCGTCTGGCCGGCGACCAGCCGGGTCTGGTTGGTGACCCCGGCCGGCACGTCGCCACCGACCGGCAACCGCGCCGGGGTGTCGTCGCTCGCCCCGGCGACGTCGTCCGCGACCACGGCGTAGCCGTCCATCGCCGAGTTGTCGAAGCCGGGCAGGTCGAGCGGGCTGACGACGTCGGCGGCCAGGACGCAGCCCTGCGCGTCGAGCAGGTCGAGCTCGACCGGCGCCAGCGCACCGACCCCGTCGAGGCAGCGACGCAGGTGGTCCTCGAGGCTGATCACCGCCGCTGCGCCGTCCACTGCTCGAGCCAGGCGGAGAAGTCGGCGCCGAGCTCGTCGTGCTCGGCGCCCAGCTGCACCACGGCCTTGAGGTAGTCCAGCCGGTCGCCGGTGTCGTAGCGCCGGCCGCGGAACACGACGCCGCGGACGCCGCCGCCGGGCTGGTCGGACGCCGCGAGGGTCTGCAGGGCGTCGGTGAGCTGGATCTCGTCGCCGCGCCCGGGCGGGGTCTGCTGCAGCACCGCGAAGACGGACGGGTCGAGCACGTAGCGGCCGATGACCGCGAGGTTGCTCGGGGCCTGGTCGGGGTCGGGCTTCTCGACCAGGCCGGTCACCCGCACCACGTCAACGTCGCTGTCGGCGGGGTCGACCGCGGCGCAGCCGTACAGGTGCACCTGCTCGGGCGGCACCTCGAGCAGGGCGACGACGCTGCCGCCGAACTGCTGGCGCACTGCGAGCATCGTCGACAGCAGCGGGTCGCGGGCGTCGATCAGGTCGTCGCCGAGCAGCACCGCGAACGGCTCGTCGCCCACGTGCTTCTCAGCGCACAGGACCGCGTGGCCCAGCCCGCGCGGGTCACCCTGGCGCACGTAGTGGACGTCGGCCAGCACGGTCGAGCGGCGCACCCGGGCGAGGCGGTGCCGGTCACCCTTGGCCTCGAGCACCTGCTCGAGCTCCCAGTTGCGGTCGAAGTGGTCCTCGAGCGCGCCCTTGTTGCGGCCGGTGACCATCAGGACGTCGTCCAGGCCCGCCGCGACGGCCTCCTCGACGACGTACTGGATCGCGGGGCGGTCGACGACCGGCAGCATCTCCTTCGGGATCGCCTTGGTCGCGGGCAGGAACCGGGTGCCCATGCCGGCCGCGGGGATGACGGCCTTGGTGACCGG
>JBKJTJ010000038.1:0-2906 GCA_046590855.1 Actinomycetota bacterium | reverse complement strand
CCTCGATCGTCGCCACCCGGCGCAGCAGGTGCAGCGCCCACCAGACCCGGCCGTCGAGCATGGCGTCGCGGGCGGCGCCCAGCTCGTGCAGCAGCTGCTTGAACCACAGCTCGTAGGCCTGGTGGATCGTGATGAACAGCAGCTCGTCGTGGGCGGGCGGGTCGGACTCCAGCACCTGCTGGCTCAGCAGCTGGGGCAGGCGAAGGTAGGAGCCGTAGGTCAGGCGCGAGCCCTCCTCGCCGAACTCGCGCCCGGTCGGGTCCTGCCGGTCCCCGCTCATGGGCCCGTAGCGTAGGCCCGCGCCGCGACCGCGGTGCCGAGGTCCGCAGGAGGCACCGTGCAGGTCAGCGCCCAGATCACCTACCCCGCCGCCCCCGAGGCGGTGTTCGCGATGCTCACCGACGAGGCGTTCCTGGCCCAGGTGTGCACGGCGACCGGCGCGGTGCGGCACGAGGTCTTGGTGGTGCTCGCGGACGGCGGGGCCAGGGTCACCACCCGGCGCGAGCTGCCGACCGACCAGGTGCCCGACTTCGTCCGGCGCTTCGTGGGCGACACCCTGACCGTGGTGCGGGTCGACACCTGGGCGGCCGCCGGCGCGGACGGTTCGCGCCGAGGCGAGATGGCGGTGGAGATCGCTGGGGCACCGGTGCGGCTGACCGGCACCCTGTCGCTCACCCCCGACGGCGCCACCACCGTCGAGGACGTCGACGGTGACCTGAAGGCGTCGGTGCCCCTGGTCGGCGGCAAGGTCGAGAGGGCTGCCGAGCCCGCGATCCGCTCGGGCCTGCGCAAGGAGGAGCAGCTGGGCAAGGCCTGGCTCGCCCGCTGACGCCACCCGAGCGGAGTCCGGCGCACCGCGGCCCACCGTCGACACGGATCGTGCACCGGCGGCGGCTGAGAAACCGTCCTTCCAGCGCCGAGGTCTCGCGTGGTGCCACCATGGGCCGATGAGCGACGAGCAGCAGCAGGACAACCACCGCGAGACCCCGTCGTCCGAGGCGTTCAAGGCCTTCATCGCCCAGGGCTGGGCGCCGCGGCCGAGCGAGCTGCCGGAGCGCGCGGTCGTCGCGTCGTACGCCGCGACCCGCCGTGCGGCCGTGTCGAAGGCGTTCCCCGGCGAGCGGGTCGTCGTCCCGGCCGGCGCCCTGAAGGTGCGCTCGAACGACTGCGACTACGTGTTCCGGCCGCACTCGGCGTTCTCGCACCTCACCGGGCTCGGCGCCGACCGCGAGCCGGACGCGACGCTGGTGCTCGAGCCGCTCGCGGACGGCGGCCACGAGGCCGTCCTGTACTTCCGTCCCCGGGCCGGCCGCGACACCGAGGAGTTCTACTCCGACGCGCGGTACGGCGAGCTCTGGGTGGGGGTGCGCCCGAGCCTGGCGGAGGTCGAGGCCGAGCTGGGCCTGACCGCCCGCCACCTCGACCAGCTCACCGAGGCGCTGGGCAAGGACCTCGGCGGTGACCTGCGCGTGCGGGTGCTGCGCGATGCCGACCCTGCGGTCACCGACGCCGTCGACGCCGCGCGAGGCCAGGTCGAGGGCCAGGTCGAGGGCCAGGTCGAGGGCCAGGACGCCGAGGCCGCCCAGGCGCTCGACACCGAGCTCGCGGTGCTGCTGTCCGAGCTGCGGCTCACCAAGGACGAGTGGGAGGTCGAGCAGATGCGCGCGGCCTGCGCGGCCACCGCCGAGGGGTTCGCGGCGATCGTCCGCGCCCTGCCGGACGCCGTCGCCAAGGGCCGCGGCGAGCGCTGGGTCGAGGGGCAGTTCGGTCTCGTCGCCCGCCACACCGGCAACGGGGTGGGCTACGACTCGATCGCCGCGTCCGGCGACCACGCCTGCACGCTGCACTGGATCCGCAACGACGGCGACGTGCGCGACGGCGACCTGATCCTGGTCGACGCCGGGGTCGAGGTCGACTCGCTGTACACCGCCGACGTCACCCGCACGATGCCGGTGAACGGCCGCTTCACCGAGGTGCAGCGCAAGGTCTACCAGGCGGTTCTCGACGCCCAGCAGGCCGGGATGGCCGCGGTGAAGCCGGGCAACAAGTTCAAGGACGTGCACGCCGCCGCGATCAAGGTCATCGCCGAGCGCCTCGCCGAGTGGGGTCTGCTGCCGGTCGACGCCGAGACCTCGCTGGCCGCCGAGGGCGGGTACCACCGCCGCTGGATGGTGCACGGCACCAGCCACCACCTGGGCATCGACGTCCACGACTGCTCGCTGGCGCGGCGCGAGAACGCCCGCGAGGCCGACCTGCTGCCGGGCATGATCATCACCGTCGAGCCGGGGCTGTACTTCAAGGCGGACGACCACTCGATCCCCGAGGAGCTGCGCGGCATCGGCGTCCGGATCGAGGACGACGTGCTGGTGACCGAGGACGGTTTCGAGAACCTGTCGGCGGCCCTGCCGCGCGACCCCGACGAGCTCGAGGCGTGGATGCGCGGCCTGCAGGCCTGACTACCGGCCGGACTGCGGCCGGTTGGGCATCCGCTGCAGCAGCTCCTGGGCCTGGGCGAGCAGCTTGTGCTCGACCAGCACCTCGTAGCGGGTCGCGACGACCTGCGACACGGAGGTGAAGTCGCGGTGGCCACCGGTGGCGGCGTAGCTGGCCAGGCCCAGGGCGATGCCGAACACCACACCGAACAGCACACCGGTCAGGACGGCGGCCAGCCAGGACCCACCGTTCGAGAACAGGCCCAGCAGCAGCCCGACGAACAGCCCCATCCACGCCCCGGACGCCGCACCCGCGATGGCCGCCCGGGCGTACGTCAGCCGCCCGGTGACCCGCTCGACCTGCTTGAGCTCGGTGCCCACGATCATGCAGTTCTGGACGGCGAACTCCTCGTCCGAGAGGTAGTCGACCGCCCGCTGGGCGTCGTCGTACTTCTCGAAGGTGCCGAGCGACAT
>JBKJTJ010000372.1:0-13226 GCA_046590855.1 Actinomycetota bacterium | reverse complement strand
TGGGTTTCGTGAACATGGCCGAGTTCGTCGGCGACGACATCGCCACCGACTACTCGGCGCTGATGAGCAAGGTCGTCGCGAACGGCAACCACCGGGTGAAGTTCCCCCTCAACGAGCCGGCGATCGGCAGGCACAAGTCGCAGATCGACGAGTTCCTGGACTTCTACGGCGGGCCCGGCGCACAGCACGTCGCCCTGGCCGTCAGCGACATCGTCGCAACCGTCGACCGCATGCGCGCCAGCGGCGTCCAGTTCCTCGACACCCCTGACTCGTACTACGAGGATCCCGAGCTGCGCGCCCGCATCGGCCACGTGCGCGTGTCGATCGACCAGCTGCAGGAGCGCGGGATCCTCGTCGACCGCGACGAGGACGGGTACCTGCTGCAGATCTTCACCAAGCCCCTGGGCGACCGGCCGACGGTGTTCTTCGAGCTGATCGAGCGGCACGGCTCGCTGGGTTTCGGCAAGGGCAACTTCAAGGCCCTGTTCGAGGCGATCGAGCGCGAGCAGGAGCGCCGCGGCAACCTGACAGCATGAGCCTCATGACGACTCAGACCCCCGGCTGGTACCCCGACCCGCAGGTGCCCAGCCAGATGCGCTGGTGGGACGGCGCGACGTGGACCGGTGACGTGTACGCGCGCGTCGAGCCGCCCGGCGGGTACCTCAGCGAGGGCGCGGCGTCGACGTCCGCGTCCGCCGTCCAGACGCAGCAGCGCACCGGTGCTCCCGCGACGCCGGACGGCGTGCCGCTGGCCACCTGGCGACGCCGGGCCGGCGCGCGGGTGATCGACACGGTGATCACGACGCCGATCGCCCTCGTGCTCGCGCTGCCGTGGGTCACGCGGTTGGTGCGCCGGCTGGTCGACCAGGCCCAGCAGGCGGCGCCGTCGACGAACCCGTTCGCGGCCTACGACGCCGCGACGCTGCGCGACCTGGCGGTCGTCGCGCTGATCTCGCTGCTGGTCGGCCTGGTCTACGAGATGGCGTTCCTGCTGACCCGGGCCGCCACGCCGGGCAAGCTGCTGCTGGGCCTGCGCGTGCGGCGCTGGGCTCCCGGCGAGCCGCTGAGCGCCGGCGTGGTCGCCCGGCGGTGGATCGGCTACCAGGGACTGAGCCAGGTGCCGAGCATCGGCGGGATCTACGGCCTGCTCGACGTGCTCTGGCCGCTGTGGGACGTCAAGCGCCAGGCCCTGCACGACAAGATCGCCGGCACCTGCGTCGTGGCGCCGGTGAAGGACCCCCGATGACCTACTACTGCAGCGTCGGCGCCGTCCCACCGAAGCGGCACACGCAGTTCCGCGCCCCCGACGGGCGGCTCTACAGCGAGGAGCTGATGGGCGAGGAGGGGTTCTCCAGCGACTCGACCCTGCTCTACCACCGCGAGATCCCGTCGGCGATCGTCGCCTCGCGACCCTGGCAGCTGCCCGACCTCGCGACGACACCGAACCACCCGCTGCGCCCGCTGCACCTGCGGCTGCACGACCTGTTCACGGTGGACGCCGAGCCCACCGACGTCGTCCGTGGCCGTCGGCTGGTGTTGGCCAACCCTGACGTCCGCATCTCGTACGTCGTGGCGACCGAGCCGTCCCCCTACTACCGCAACGCGATGGGCGACGAGTGCGTCTTCGTCGAGGGGGGCTCGGCGCGCGTCGAGACCGTCTTCGGCGCACTCGACGTCGTCGCCGGCGACTTCGTGGTCCTCCCGCGCTCGACGGTGCACCGCTGGCTGCCGACCGGTGACGAGCCGGTGCGTGCCTACTGCATCGAGGCCACCAGCCACATCCGACCGCCTCACCGGTACCTGTCGCGGTTCGGTCAGCTGCTCGAGCACAGCCCCTACTGCGAGCGCGACCTGCACGGCCCGCAGGCGCCACTGCTCGTCGAGGGCACCGACGTCGAGGTGCTGACCAAGCACCGCGGCCCCGGCCCGAGCGGCGTGGTGGGCAGCGCCGTCGTCCACGCGACGCACCCGTTCGACGTCGTCGGGTGGGACGGGTGCCTGTACCCGTACCGGTTCGCCGTCAGCGACTTCGAGCCGATCACCGGCCGCGTGCACCAGCCACCGCCGGTGCATCAGGTGTTCGAGGCGGGCGGTTTCGTGATCTGCGCGTTCGTGCCGCGCAAGGTCGACTACCACCCGCTGGCGATCCCGGTGCCGTACTACCACTCCAACGTCGACAGCGACGAGGTGATGTTCTACGTCGCCGGTGACTACGAGGCGCGTCGCGGCAGCGGCATCGCCCGCGGCTCGGTGTCGCTGCACCCGGGCGGCCACAGCCACGGCCCGCAGCCGGGCGCCGTCGAGAACGCGCTGGGCAAGGACTACTTCGACGAGCTCGCGGTCATGGTCGACACCTTCCGCCCGCTCGAGCTCGGCGAGGGCGCCCTCGCCACCGACGACGGCGCGTACGCGTACACCTGGGCCGGCCGCCGCCTCGACCCCTAGGGAGCGGTGTAGACGGTGGGGATCACCGGCTCGCCGCGCGAGAGCTGCAGCGCGGACGGCGGCAGCTCGGCCCGCGCTGCCAGGTGCCGTTCGCGCGCGGTCGACAGCGGCTCGCGGCCGACCACCTGGCCCGCCACCACGAGCTCGGTGAGCAGTGGGCGGTCGTCGCCGTCGTCCGTCGGCGGCTCACCCACCCCCAGGACCTCGGCGCGGGCGGTGCCGCCGGTGTCGCGTCGGCGCAGCGCCCACTTGCGCCCCGCCACGGTCGCCTTGTCGGCGCTGCGCTTGGCGACGCCGACCATCGCGCCGTCCGGAGCCTCACGGGCCACCAGCTTGTAGACCAGGCCCGCCGTCGGCGCCCCCGAGCCCGTCACGACGGACGTGCCGACGCCGTAGCCGTCGACCGGGGCGGCCGCCAGCGCGGCGATCGCGTGCTCGTCCAGGTCGCTCGTGACGATGATCCTCGTGCCGGTGGCGCCGAGCTCGTCCAGCTGGGCGCGCACCGCCCGCGCCTGGGCCAGCAGGTCGCCGGAGTCCAGCCGCACGGCGCCGAGGCCCGGCCCGGCGACCGCGACGGCCGTGCGGACGGCCTCGGCGACGTCGTAGGTGTCGACGAGCAGGGTGGTGCCGACCCCGAGGCTCGCGACCTGAGCGGCGAACGCCGCCTGCTCGTCGTCGTGCAGCAGGGTGAACGCGTGCGCGCTGGTGCCGGTGGTGGGAACCGCGTGCCGTCGTCCGGCCTCGAGGTTGCTCGTGGCGGCGAACCCGGCGACGTACGCGGCGCGGGCGGCCGCGACCGCCGCCTGCTCGTGGGTGCGGCGCGAACCCATCTCGATGCACGGGCGCGAGCCGGCTGCCGCCGTCATCCGGCTGGCCGCCGCCGCCACCGCGCAGTCGTGGTTCAGCACGCTCAGCACCACCGTCTCGAGCAGCACCGCCTCGGCGAAGCTGCCCTCGACCACGAGCACCGGCGAGCCGGGGAAGAACGCGTCGCCCTCGGCGTACCCCCACACCGACCCGCTGAACCTGAACTCCCGCAACCAGTCCAGCGTGACGCGGTCGACGACGCCGGCGCGCTCGAGGTGGGCGATCACCACCTGATCGAAGGCGAACGCCTCGATCGCGTCCAGCAGCCGCCCGGTGCCCGCGACCACGCCGTACCGCCGGCCGGGAGGCAGCCGGCGCGCGAAGACCTCGAACACGCAGCGGCGGTCGGCCGCGCCGCTGCGCAGCGCCGCCTGCAGCATCGTCAGCTCGTAGTGGTCGGTGAGCAGGGCGCTGGACGGGTCGTCGGGGTCGGCAGCACGCACCCGCCGAGCCTAGAGTGGACGCCGTGGTCACGTCACCGGTCGAGCTCGACGAGCCCCGCTCGGACCTCGACCAGGCGCTCACCCCGCCGTGGGTCACCCTGGTCTGGAACGACCCGGTCAACCTGATGTCCTACGTCAGCTACGTGTTCCGCAGCTACTTCGGCTACCCCGAGGCCAAGGCCGACAAGCTCATGCTCGACGTGCACGAGAAGGGCCGCGCCGCCGTCTCGCACGGCAGCCGGGAAGAGATGGAGCGCGACGTCGAGGCGCTGCAGGGCTACGGGCTGTGGGCGACGATGCGCAAGGACGACTGATGGCGCGCGGGTTCCAGCGGGGGCGACGCGGCATCCGGGCCAAGCTCGACGCCCACGAGAGAGGCCTGCTGGCCCACCTGTTCGTCGAGGTCTACGAGCTGCTGGACGCCCATGACGGGCCCGGAGAGCAGGACCCGCTCGCCGTCATGGTGGGGATCGGCACGGCGGTCGACACCCCCGCCGACCCCGCGCTGGCCCGTCTCCTGCCCGACGGGCACCGCGACGACCCGCAGGCCAGCGCCGACTTCCGCCGCTACACCGAGCTGGGCCTGCGCGAGCGCAAGCGCGTGGGGCTGGAGACCGCCCGGGTCACCCTCGGGCGCGAGGGCACGCTGGTGCTGGACGACGACGAGGCGCGCGCCTGGGCGGTCGCGCTGACCGACGTCCGGCTGGTGCTGGCTGAGCGGATGGGGCTGCGCACCGAGGAGGACCACGACCGGCTGCTGCAGGAGGCCGAGGGTGACGACGAGGGTGTCTCGGTGATGCTCTCGCTGTACGACTTCCTCACCTGGCTGCAGGAGACGCTGGTCGCCGCCCTCGTCGGCCCCCTGCGTGACCTGCCCGACGACTGAGCATCATCGGGGCAGCTGCGCGTCATGGATGACGCGCCGTTGCCCCGATCGTGCACGATGGCCCGCAGCGGCGCGGTGTCCCCAACCACCCGCGCTCGCGCAGCGCCCCGGCGACGTCGTTCGCGGTGCCGCACGGCGACCCCACGACGGCCCGCCAGCCGTACCTCAGCACGGTGTCGCCGCTCAGGACCGCGGCGTTGTCCCGGACGTCGTCGCGCCAGGCCTCGTCGTCCGGGTGGTGGGCGAGCCCCTCGAGCTCGACGCGCAGCCGCGGACGACCTTCGGCCGCATCGAGCAGGTGGGCCGTGGTGCAGAGGCGACGCTGGCAGCCCCGGGCGAGCCACCCGGCCACGTCGTCCTCGCGTGCGCTCTGCTCGACCAGGTCGAGCACGGTGTCACTCACCCGGGTCTGCGGCAGGCTGCGCGCCGGGTGACGTCTCGCGTCCTGGGGACGGCTGCGGTGGATGCGGACGCCGGGCTGCGGGGCGACGCGGTGATCCCAAGGCACGCTCACGTCGACGACGCCAGGAGCCTCGTCGACCAGGCCCTGGAGGTGCCCTGCCGTGCGGTGGCTCGCGAGCGCCTGCGGCCCGGCGTGCAGCAGCGCGGCCCAGACGCGGGTGCGAAAGGGCAGCGGACCGGTGAAGGTGACGTACACGCCCGGGTGCACCCGCCGCCATCGGCCGGCGCGCACGTGCTGGCGCAGGACGTCCGGACTCATCCCGCCGTCCAGCGCCGGGTGCCGGGCGAGCACGCCGTCCTGGGCCGTCGCGCGATCACGCCACGACTGCTGCGCCCCGGTGCTCATGCCCACACGGTGCCCGTCCGCGGAGCCGGCCCGCCGGCGTCGTCCACAGGCGTCAGTGGCCAGCTCGTGATCGGGGCAACCAGGCGTCATCAATGACGCTCCGTCGCCCCGATCTCGGTCCGCGCGGGCCGCCGCATCTAGGCTGGCCGGCGTGGCTGACGCACCGATCGGCATCTTCGACTCCGGGTACGGCGGGCTCACGGTCGCCCGGGCGGTGCTCGACCAGCTGCCGCACGAGCCGGTCCTGTACATGGGCGACACCGCCCGCCAGCCGTACGGCCCGCGGCCGATCGCGCAGGTGCGTGAGCTGGCCCTCGAGTGCCTCGACGAGCTCGTCGAGCGCGGGGTCAAGCTGCTCGTGATCGCCTGCAACAGCGCCAGTGCAGCGGTTCTCGGCGACGCCCGCGAGCGGTACGACGTCCCCGTGGTCGAGGTGATCCGCCCGGCCGTTCGTCGGGCCGCCGCCGCCAGCCGGTCGGGCCGGATCGGCGTCGTGTGCACCCGCGCGACCCAGGCGTCCGGCGCCTACGAGGACGCGTTCGCCGCGGCCCCGCACCTGAAGGTGACGACGCGGGCCTGCCCGCGGTTCGTCGAGTTCGTCGAGGCGGGCGTCACCGCCGGGCCCGAGCTGCTGGCGGCGGCGCACGAGTACCTCGACCCGGTCGCGGCGGCGGGGGTCGACACCCTGATCCTCGGCTGCACGCACTACCCGCTGCTCACCGGCGTCATCAGCTACGTCATGGGCGACCTGGTGACCCTGGTCAGCAGCGCGGAGGAGACCGCCAAGGACGTCTACCGCCAGCTGGTCGAGAACGACCTGGCCCGCGACCCCGGGCTGCCGGCTCCGCAGCACCGCTTCGTCACGACCGGCGACCCGCAGGCCTTCGCCACGCTCGGCCGCCGGTTCCTCGGCCCCGAGTTCGGCGCCGCCGAGCTCAGCGGCGCGTTCGCGGGCACCACGACGGCGCCCGCGTGAGGGTCACGGTCATCGGCTGCTCGGGCTCGGTGCCGGGGCCGGCGTCCCCGGCGTCCTGCTACCTCGTCGAGGCCGACGACGACGACGGCCGCACCTGGCGGGTGCTGCTCGACCTCGGCAGCGGTGCGCTCGGGCCGCTGCAGAGCCACCTCGACCCGACCACGTTGGACGCGGTGCTGCTCTCGCACCTGCACCCCGACCACTGCCTCGACCTGTGCGGTCTGTACGTGATGCTGCGCTACGGCCCGAGCGAGCGCGCCACCCGGCTGCCGGTGTGGGGCCCCAGCGGCACGGCCGACCGGATGGCCCGCGCGTACGACCTGCCGCCGGTGCCGGGCATGACCCGGCACCTGGACTTCGGCGCCTGGGCCGACGGAGAGCCGGTGGCGATGGGCCCGCTGTCCGTGACGCCGCTGCGCGTCAACCACCCGGTCGAGGCCTACGGGCTGCGGGTCGAGCACCGCGGCCAGGTGCTCGCGTACACCGGCGACACCGACAGCTGCGATGCGCTCGAACCACTGTGCCGCAACGCGTCCGTCGTCCTGGCCGACAGCGCGTTCGTCGACGGACGCGACGCCACGACCGGCGTCCACCTGTCCGGACGTCGGGCCGCCGAGGCCGCGGTCGCCGCCGGCGGGGTGCAGCGCCTGGTCCTCACCCACCTGCCACCGTGGAACGACCCGGACGCGTGCCTCGACCAGGCCCGGGCCGTCTGGGACGGTCCGCTCGAGGTGGCCCGGCCGGGGTCGACGTACGACGTGTGAGCGGGCGCGCCACTAGCCTGACGTCATGTCCTCGACCCCCGCCTCGCCCGACTCCTCGCCGCGCCACGACGGCCGCGGGACCACCGACCTGCGCGCGGTGCGCATCACCCGCGGGTGGCTCGACCACGCCGAGGGCAGCGTGCTCGTCGAGTTCGGCCGCACCCGCGTGCTGTGCGCCGCGTCGTTCACCGCCGGGGTGCCGCGCTGGCGCAAGGGCAGCGGCGAGGGCTGGGTCACCGCCGAGTACGCGATGCTGCCGCGGGCGACCAACACCCGCAGCGACCGCGAGTCGGTCAAGGGCAGGATCGGTGGTCGCACGCACGAGATCAGCCGTCTCGTCGGACGCAGCCTGCGGGCCGTCGTCGACACGAAAGCGTTGGGCGAGAACACGATCGTCCTGGACTGCGACGTCCTGCAGGCGGACGGCGGCACCCGCACCGCCGCGATCACCGGTGCGTACGTCGCCCTGGCCGACGCCATCGAGGACGCTCGCGCCCGCGGACTGGTCAAGCCCGACGCGCGGCCGCTGACGGGGTCGGTCGCCGCGATCAGCGTCGGGGTCGTCGGCGGCCGCCCGGTGCTCGACCTGGACTACGTCGAGGACGTCGACGCCGACACCGACATGAACGTCGTGATGACCGGCGACGGGCACTTCGTCGAGGTGCAGGGCACCGCCGAGGGCGCGCCGTTCGACCGCGGGCTGCTGGACGGGCTGCTCGACCTCGCCGGGCTGGGCTGCGCCGAGCTGACCCGGTTGCAGGCCGAGGCGCTGGCTGTCGAGCAGTGAGCGCCGGAGCGCGGGTGGTCCTCGCCACCCGCAACGCCCACAAGGTGGTCGAGCTGCGCGAGATCCTCGCCGACCTCGTCGTGGGCACCGACATCGACCTGGACGTCGCCGTCGTCGGGATCGCCGACGTGTCGGACGCGCCCGACGTGGTCGAGTCCGGGGTGACCTTCGCCGAGAACTCGCTGCTGAAGGCTCGAGCCGCCTGTGCCGCAACGGGTCTGCCCGCGCTGGCTGACGACTCGGGACTGGCGGTCGACGTGCTGGGCGGGTCGCCCGGGGTGTTCTCGGCGCGGTGGTCCGGCGGCGGTGGGGACGCCGCCAACGTCGCGCTGCTGCTGGCCCAGCTGGCCGACGTCCCGGACGAGCACCGCGCCGCCGCGTTCGTCTGCGCGGCTTCGCTCGTGACCCCCCACGGCGACGAGGTCGTCGAGCACGGTCGCCTCACCGGCATCCTCGAGCGGGAGACGCGCGGCACCAACGGTTTCGGCTACGACCCGATCCTGCGGGTCGACGCGGCGCGCACCCTCGCCGAGCTGGACCCCGCCGAGAAGAACGCGATCAGCCACCGCGGCCAGGCGCTGCGCGCCCTCGCACCGCACGTGCTGCAACTGCTTACCGAAGCCTGACGCATCGCGGCAACGGCCGGGGCCCTCAACCGGGGCGTGTGATCCTTGAGGCATGCCGAGTCCGCGTCGCACCACAGCCGCGTCCGCGCTGGTGGGCCTGCTCGCCGGTGCCCTGACCATCGCCGTCGCCGAGCTCGTCGCGGCTCTGCTGCAGCGCAGCGGACGCGCCGGCGGGACGCCATCGCCCGTGGTCGCGGTCGGGGGGGCGTTCATCGACCGCACCCCGCCCTGGCTCAAGGACCTCGCGATCAGCACGTTCGGCACCGCTGACAAGACCGCGCTGCTCACCGGCATCGCCCTCGTCCTCGCCCTGGTCGCTGCCGTTGCCGGGGTGCTGGCCGCCCGGCGACGCACGCTGGGCCTGCTCGTCGTGGTGCTGCTGGCCGGAGTCGGGATCGCGGCCGTGCTGAGCCGGCCGGGCGCCGGCGCGCTCGACGCGTTCCCGACGGTGGTGGGCGCGGTGGCCGGGCTGCTGTCGCTGGACGCCCTCACCGCCCGGGCGCGCGCCGCCCAGCGGCCGGGCATGGCGGTCGACCGGCGCTCCTTCGTCCAGCTCGCGGTCGGCACCGGCGCGGTGGCGGTCGTCGGCAGTGGCCTCTCGCAGCTGGTGGGAGGCGGCAGCCGGGCGGCCCAGGCCAGCCGGGACTCCGTGGTGCTGCCCGCTCCGACGTCCGCGGCCACTGCGGCGCCGGCGTCCGGCACCGCCGTCGAGGGCATCTCGCCGCTGGTGACGCCGGTCGACGCGTTCTACCGCATCGACACCGCGCTGGCCGTCCCCCAGGTGTCGAGCGGGGACTGGCGTCTGCGGATCCACGGCATGGTCGACCGTGAGGTCGAGATCACCTACGCCGAGCTGCTGGCCCTGCCGCTGGTCGACCGGATGGTCACGCTGTCGTGCGTGTCGAACGAGGTCGGTGGCGACCTGATCGGCAACCAGGTGTGGCGCGGCCACCTGCTGCGCGAGCTGCTCGCGAAGGCCGGGCCGCAGCAGGGCGCCGACATGGTGCTGAGCAAGAGCGTCGACGGCTGGACGGCGGGCACCCCGCTGGAGGCCCTCACCGACCCCGCGCGCGACGCGATGCTCGCCGTCGGCATGGACGGCCGGCCGCTGCCAGTGGTCCACGGGTTCCCGGTGCGCATGGTCGTGCCGGGCCTGTACGGCTACGTGTCGGCCACCAAGTGGGTGGTCGACCTCGAGGTCACCCGGTTCGACCGGGCGCAGGGCTACTGGACGCCGCGCGGCTGGTCGGCCCTCGGCCCGATCAAGACCGAGTCGCGCATCGACGTCCCCCGCTCGGGGGCGAGCGTCACGGCCGGCCGGGTCGCCGTCGCCGGCGTGGCCTGGGCACCGCACCGCGGCATCGGGGCGGTCGAGGTCAAGGTGGACGACGGCCCGTGGCAGAAGGCGGACGTCGGCAGCGGCGGCAGCGCCGACACCTGGCGGCAGTGGGTCTGGGCGTGGGACGCGACCCCGGGCGACCACACCCTGGCCGTGCGCGCCAGCGACGGCACCGGTGAGGTGCAGACCTCCGAGCAGGCCCCCCCGGCCCCGGACGGCGCCAGCGGCTGGCACACCGTCGATGTGACCGTCGCCTGATGTGACCGTCGCCTGATCGGGTCCGAACAGCCGCCCATCGGCACATTCCGTCACAGATCTGGACACAGCGGTCACGGTGCGCTAGGACGGGGGGCATGACGACCCCTGTGAGCACCTCGAGTCCCAACCGGCGCACGTTCCTGTCCGCCGCCATCGCCGCGTCCGGCGTCGCCGTGGCGGCGCCCCTGGTGGGCGCCGCGCCTGCCTCGGCGGACGACCGCCCGAGCCGCGGCGACTTCCCGCACGGCCCCCCGGCCACCGCGCAGCGCGTCGACCGCGACCTCGGCCAGCTGTTGAAGCAGATCGACCCCAAGCGCATCGAGGCGACGGTCGACGCCCTGGTGTCGTTCGGCACCCGGCACACGCTCTCGTCACAGACCGACCCCGAGCGCGGCATCGGCGCAGCGCGCGACTGGCTCTACGCCCAGTACCAGCAGATCGCGGCGACCTCCGGCGGCCGGATGAGCGTCGAGAAGCAGTCCTACGTCCAGGAGCCGGCTTCTCGCATCCCCGCGGCCACCACCATCACCAACGTCATCGCCACCCTGCGCGGCACGACCGACCCGAACCGCACGTACGTCGTCAGCGGTCACTACGACTCGCGCGTCACCGACATCCTGAACTTCACCGCCGACGCCCCCGGCGCGGACGACGACGCGTCCGGCGTCGCCGTCGCGCTCGAGCTGGCCCGCCTGATGGCCACCAGCCGCTTCGCCGCCACCGTCGTCTTCGCCGCCGTCGCGGGCGAGGAGCAGGGCCTGTACGGATCGACCTACATGGCCAAGGCGCTGAGGTCCCAGGGCGCCGACGTCCAGGGGATGTTCACCAACGACATCATCGGCAGCCCCCGGGCCGAGGGCGGAGCCGTCGACCGGCACACCGTCCGGCTGTTCGCCGAGGGCGTGCCGACGGCCGAGACACCCCAGCAGGCCGCCATCCGGCGCTCGGTGGGCGGTGAGAACGACTCCTCCGCTCGTCAGCTCGCCCGCTTCGTGCGCGAGGTCGCCGACAACGGGGCCACCGGCCTGGACGTGCGGGTGGTCTACCGCCGCGACCGCTACCTGCGTGGTGGCGACCACATCCCGTTCCTCGAGCAGGGCTTCCCGGCCGCGCGGTTCACCGAACCGCGTGAGGACTACCGCCACCAGCACCAGGACGTGCGGATCGAGAACGGAGTCCAGATCGGCGACCTGCCGCAGTTCTGCGACTTCGACTACATCGCCGCGGTCGCGCGGGTGAACGGCGCGGCCCTGTGGTCGCTGGCCACCGCACCGGGCACGCCCCGCGGTGCCGCGATCCGCACCAACCGGCTCACCAACGAGACCGACCTGGTGTGGACACGCGGTACGGACGCCGACCTGGCGGGGTACGAGATCGTCTACCGCGAGAGCACCGCGCCCGAGTGGGAGCACGCGGTGCCGGTCGGTGACGTCACCGCCGTGACGCTGGACATCTCCAAGGACAACGTGTTCTTCGGCGTGCGCGCGATCGACCTCGCGGGCCGGCACAGCCCGGCGGCGTTCCCGGTTCCGCGCGGGTAGGCCCGAACCCCGCCGGATGGGCCTGGTCAGATCCGCACCCATCCGCGCGGGCCCGGTCGCCGAAGTACCACTGAGGCCCCGTCGTCCTCCCACGACGGGGCCTCAACCACGTCCCGGCATCTCACAGTGAGTCACGTCACATCACATCAGGTGAGAATCGGACAGAAAAACGCGAACTTGACCCATCCCTGGCGCGAACCAGCTCGAAGAGAGGCCGTGAGCACCGTGCAGAACTCCTCGACCGCCACCGGGCGGATCACCGCCCCGCAGGCCGCCCTGGCGGGCCTGCTGGCCGGGGCCCTCACGGTCGGTACCGCCGAGCTGCTCGCCGCGCTGCTGGTGCGCATCGGCGCCGGTGGGGGATCGGCCAGCCCGGTCGTGGCTGTCGGCGACGCGTTCGTCGACCGCACACCCGGCTGGCTCAAGGACTTCGCCATCCGCACCTTCGGCAGCAACGACAAGGTGGTGCTGCTGGCCTCGGTCGGGGTGGTCCTGGCCGTCCTGGCCGTCGTCGCGGGCCTCGCGGCACGTCGTCGGGTCGAAGCGGGTGTCGGCGTCGTCGTCCTGCTGGGCGTCGTCGCGGCCGTCGCGGTCGCCACCCGGCCCTCGGCCACCCCGCTCGACGTCGTGCCCACGGTGGTCGGCGCCGTGCTCGGCATCCTCGCGCTGCAGCAGCTGGTGACCCGCCCTGCCTCCGGTGAGCGCGGGTGGAGCCGTCGCGCGTTCCTGCAGACGGCCGGCGCCGTGGGCGGCACCGCGCTGGTCAGCGCCGCCGTCTCCCGCGTGGCTGCCGGCAGCACCACGGACGTCGTGGCCTCGCGGGCCGCCGTCACCCTGCCGACCCCGGTCGAGAAGGTGACCCTGCCGGCCGGCGTCCAGCTGCCCGTCAAGGGGATCACGCCCTTCACGACCAAGAACGCCGACTTCTACCGTGTCGACACCGCGCTCACCCTGCCCCGGCTGCGCGCCGAGGACTGGATGCTGAAGATCCACGGCATGGTCGACAAGGAGCTCACGCTCACCTACGCCGACCTGCTGAAGCTGCCGCTGGTCGAGCGGGCCACCACCATCACCTGCGTCTCGAACGAGGTCGGCGGCAAGCTCGCCGGCAACGCGGTGTGGCTGGGCTACCCCCTCTCGGACCTGCTCAAGCAGGTCTCACCCGCGAGCGACGCCGACATGGTGCTCAGCACCAGCGTCGACGGCATGACGATCTCGACCCCGCTGGCCAACCTCACCCAAGGCCGCGACGCCCTGCTGGCGATCGCGATGAACGGTGAGCCGCTGCCCGTCGAGCACGGATTCCCGGCACGGCTCGTCGTGCCCGGATTGTACGGCTACGTCTCGGCCACCAAGTGGGTCACCGACCTGAAGGTCACCCGCTTCGACCGGGACGAGGCGTACTGGACGCCGCGAGGCTACGACGCGAAGGCGCCGATCAAGCTGGCCTCACGGGTCGACGTCCCTGCCTCGTTCGCCAAGCTCA
>JBKJTJ010000282.1:0-3310 GCA_046590855.1 Actinomycetota bacterium | reverse complement strand
AAACGCCGCCGGGCATGGCCTGACCGCGACTGGGCCGCAGCCGGCCAGCCACGGCTGGCCGGAGGTCGGGTCAAGGCCGTCTGCGAGCACTGCGGATCGGGCTTCACCCCGGTGCGGCGAGACGCCCACTACTGCGGCCGTACCTGCCAACGACGTGCCGCACCACGATCGGTCGTACGTCGCTGCTTCTGCTGCCGCAAGCGGCTCCGGGCTGCCTCGCGCAAGGACGCCCAATACTGCTCGCCGCGGTGCCGGCAACGCGCCCGACGGACACGGCTGCGAGTCGCTGCCGAGTGCGCGTCGTGATGAGCATGTGCGTGCGGTACGCGGGCGACTCCTACCGGTACCTGCTCGACTCCGTCACCATCGACCACGGCGTCGCGTCCACCTCACCGATGACGCGGTACTACACCGCGCGCGGGACACCGCCCGGAACCTGGCTGGGCACCGGACTCGCCGGACTTGCCGAAGGGACAGGGATTCAGGTCGGCTCATTCGTGACCCCGCGGCAGATGGAACGGCTGTTCCGCGACGCCACCGACCCGGTCACCGACCAGCCGCTGGGCCGGTCCCCCCACGTGTACCCCACCGGAACCGGGCGGGACCACCGCCGGCCGGTCGCCGGGTTCGACTTCACCTTCACCGTCCCCAAGTCGGTCAGCGTCCTGTGGGCGCTGGCCGACCCGGCCACCCGCCAAGCGCTGTACGAGTGCCACCGGGGCGCCATCACCGACGTCCTGGCCCTGATTGAACGCGACGTCGCCCGAACGCGCATCGGCACCAACGGCGCCGCGCAGGTCCAGACCCGCGGGGTGGTCGCGGCCGCCTTCGACCACTGGGACTCGCGCGCCAACGACCCGAACCTGCACACCCACCTGGTCATCGCCAACCGGGTCCAGGGCCCGGATGGGCGCTGGCGCACCCTGGACTCGCGCGCGATTCACCGGGCCACCGTCGCAGTGTCCGAGCGCTACGACAACCTGCTGGCCGACCGCATCGCCGATCGGCTGGGCCTGGCCTGGGAGTACCGCGAACGCGGGCCCCAGCGGAACCCCGGGTACGAGCTCGCCGTTGTACCGGCAGAACTGACCGCCCACTTCTCCCGCCGGTCCGCGGCCATCGAGGCCGAGTCGGACCGGCTTATCGACGTCTATGTCGCAGCGCACGGACGGCGGCCCGACCCCGCCACCGTGCTCCGCCTTCGGCAACAGGCGACGTTGGCCACCCGCAACACCAAGCAGGTCCACTCCCTCGCGGACCTCACCTCGAGTTGGCGAGTGCAGGCCACCGCCGTACTGCACGCGGACCCCGCCACCTGGGCGCGGCAGCTCTTCATCGACGGCCGCAGCCCAGCGGGGCCTGACAACCCGACGCACCACGCGGCGCTGATCGACCAAGCCGCAACGTCGGTGCTGGCGGCTCTGTCCCGGGCCCGGACCACCTGGACACCCTGGAACGCCGACGCCGAGGCCTCCCGCGCCCTGCGAGCAACCCGGTTCGCCAACGCCGCCGCCCGCGACGAGGCGACCGCCAACGTGGTCGCCGAGGTCGGCCGCCGCGCCGTCCTCCTTTCCGCGCCGCAGGTGGCGTCCACACCCGACACGCTGCGTCGCAGCGACGGAGCCAGCGTGTTCTGCCCTCACCGCGGCGAGGTATACACCTCCCGGCACGTACTGGAGGCCGAGGCGCGGCTGCTGGCGGCATCTCGGGACCGGACGGCGCCGACCCTGGACGCAGCGGGGCCGGACTCGGTGGCCACGACCGCCGACCTCTTCGCCGACCAGACCAGCGCCATCGCCGCGGTCGCGACGTCGGGCCGGGTCGTGGACCTTCTCGTCGGGCCGGCGGGCAGCGGCAAGACTCGTGCCCTCGCCGCGCTGCGGACCATGTGGGAGAGCGCGCACGGCCCGCAGAGCGTCGTGGGTTTCGCCCCCTCCGCAGCAGCCGCCGACGTGCTCGGCGACGCACTCGGGATCCCGACGGAGACCACCGCCAAGTGGCTGGCCGAGCACGACCGCGAGCCCGACCGGCTGCGGCGTCGGGAACGGGCCCACGCGGCCCTGCACCTCGCACCCGACCAGGCGACCGCCCAGGTCCTCACAGCCAGCATCGACCGGTTGACCGCCAGCATCTACCGGTGGCGGCTTCGGCCCGGACAGCTGGTCATCGTCGACGAAGCATCCCTGGCCGGCACTCTCACCCTGGACCGCGTCGCCGCCTGCGCCGACGAGGCCGGCGCCAAGCTGCTGCTGGTCGGGGACTGGGCGCAGCTCTCCTCGATCGAGGCGGGCGGCGCCTTCGGTCTCCTCGTGCGCGACCGTGGCGCCGGCGCCCCAGAGCTCGGTGGGGTGCGCCGGTTCAGCCAGGCATGGGAACGCCAAGCCTCCGGGCGGCTGCGGGTCGGTGATGTCGCCAGCCTGGATGCCTACGCCGCCCACGGCCGCCTCGAGGAGGGCGACCACGCCGCCATGGTCGAGGCCGCCTACGCGGCCTGGACAGCAGACGAGCGCGCCGGCCGGCGATCCCTGCTGCTCGCTGGCGACCTCGACACCGTACGCACCCTCAACCAGCGTGCCCGCGACGACCTGGTCGCCGACGGCAGGATCGAACCCGACGGCGCCCTGCTGCGCGATGGTTTGGTGGCTGGAGTCGGGGACCGGGTCGTGACCCGACGAAACGACCGCCGCCTGACCACCGGTCGCGGTTGGGTCAAGAACGGCGATCAATGGATGGTCACCGCCCACCACGGCGACGGCTCAATAGACGCACGACGCGTCGGCGGCAGCACAAAGATCACGTTGCCCGCCGCGTACGTCGCCGGCCACGTCGAGCTCGCCTACGCAACCACCGCCTACCGCGCCCAAGGCGCCACCGTGGACACCGCGCATGCCGTAATCACCGGGGGCGGGATGACCCGCGAGGTCGCCTACGTCATGCTCACCCGCGCCCGCGACAGCAACCGCGCCTACGTATGCACCGACCCGGCCGTCGAAGCACTGGCCGGCTTCCAGGACGAGCCGATCACCGGCCGTTCTGTGCTTACCGCCGTCCTGCGCAACCCCGGCGCTGAGCTGTCTGCGCACGAGACCATCGAGTTCGAGCAGGAGATGGCCGCGTCGATCCGCACCCTGGCCGCCGAGTACGAGACGCTCGCGCAGCACGCGCAGGGCGCACGCTGGACCGACCAACTCCGGCTCGGCGGCCTGAGCGCCGACCAGGTCGAAGCCGTCACCGCCTCCCCCGCCTACGGAGCGTTGACCGTCGCCCTGCGGCGGGCCGAGGCGCACGGCCTAGCCGTCGAGGCCGCCCT
>JBKJTJ010000129.1:0-2705 GCA_046590855.1 Actinomycetota bacterium | reverse complement strand
TCCTTCTCGAGCCAGTCCTGTCCAGTCATGGTGAGGCTGATGGTGCAAGGTTGCGTCGGGTCGTGTCAAGTTTGGCGCCACCCGCTCGCATCATCGCCGACCTCAGGCGGGGCTGGCCACCGCGACCCGGGCCGGACGGATGACCCGGTCCCCGGTCCGGTACCCCCGTTGGAGCACCTGGGTGCACGTGGGGACGTCCACCTGGGTGGCGCCGTCCTGCAGGAGCGCCTCGTGCAGGACCGGGTCGAAGACGTCCCCCGGCTCGCCGAACGGCTCGAGGCCCAGCCGCAGCAGCGTGGCGTCCAGCTTGTCGGCCACCGAGGCGAACGGGCCCACGAGGTCGCCGTGGGTACGGGCGCCGTCGATGTCGTCCAGGACGGGCAGGATCGCGGTCAGGACCGTGACCTTGCCCTGCTCGGCGCTGACCTCGCGGTCACGCTCGACCCGGCGGCGGTAGTTGACGAACTCCGCACGCTCCCGCATGAGGTCGCCCAGGCGCGTCTCCGCCAGGGCGAGCGCGTCGGCCAACGGATCTGCCGTGCCCTCGCCGGCACCGGGGTCCGACCCAGGGTCGGTGGCGGCGTCCTCCGGGTCCGTCGCGCCGCCGGTGGCGGCGGTCTGCGCGTCGGCCGAGGCCTGCTCGACCTCGGCCGCGACGGTGCGCAGGTCCTCGGGCCCCGGGCCGGGCAGGTCGCTGCCCGGCTCGGTGCGCGGCAGGTCCCCCGCGGGGTGCAGCGGCGTCTGGTCGGTCACCGGCGCTCGTCCTCGTCCACGACCTCCGCGTCGACGACGTCGTCGTCGGCCGGCACCTGGCCCCCCTCGGAGCCCGCCGGGTCGGACCCGTCGGCCCCGTCGGACCCGGTGGCCTGGTCGGCAGCGGCGTACATCGCCGCACCCAGCGCCTGGCTGCTGGTGGAGACCTTCTCGACCTTGGCCGCGATGTCGGCGGCCGGGGTCGCCGGGTCGGCCAGCGCGGTCTTGAGGTCGGCCAGGGCGGCGTCGACCTCGGTACGGCTGTCGGCCGGGACCTTGTCGGCGTTGTCGGCGAGGAACTTCTCGGTCTGGAACACGAGGGTCTCGGCCTGGTTGCGACCTTCGGCCTCCTCGCGCCGGGCGCGGTCCTCCTCGGCGTGCTCCTCGGCCTCGCGGACCATCCGGTCGATCTCGTCCTTGGGCAGCGCCGAGCCGCCCGAGATCGTCATGGACTGCTCCTTGCCGGTGCCGCGGTCCTTGGCCGACACGTGCACGATGCCGTTGGCGTCGATGTCGAAGGTGACCTCGACCTGCGGCACGCCGCGCGGCGCGGGCGCGATGCCGGTCAGGTCGAAGGTGCCCAGCGGCTTGTTGTCGCGGGTCATCTCACGCTCACCCTGGAAGACCTGGATCGTCACCGAGGGCTGGTTGTCGGCCGCGGTGGTGAAGACCTCGCTGCGCTTGGTCGGGATGGCGGTGTTGCGCTCGATCAGCTTGGTCATCAGCCCGCCCTGGGTCTCGATGCCCAGCGACAGCGGCGTGACGTCGATCAGCAGGACGTCCTTGCGCTCGCCCTTGAGGACACCGGCCTGCAGGCTGGCGCCGACGGCCACGACCTCGTCGGGGTTGACGCCCTTGTTGGGCTCCTTGCCGCCGGTCAGGGCGCGGACGACGTCGGTGACCGCGGGCATCCGGGTCGAGCCCCCGACCATCACGACGTGGTCGATCGCGGACAGCTCGATGCCGGCGTCCTTGATGACCTGCTGGAACGGGGTCTTGGTGCGCTCGAGCAGGTCGGAGGTCATCTGCTCGAACTGCGCGCGGGTCAGCTGCTCGTCGATGTGGATGGGGCCGTTCTCGGTCATCGACAGGTACTGCAGCGACAGGCTGGTGCTGGTCGAGCTCGACAGCTCCTTCTTGGCCTGCTCGGCGGCCTCGCGCAGCCGCTGCATCGCGATCTTGTCCTTGCTCAGGTCCAGCCCGTAGCCCATCTTGACCTGCTGCAGCAGGTGGTCGACCACGCGCTGGTCCCAGTCGTCGCCGCCCAGGTTGTTGTCACCGCTGGTGGCGCGCACCTGGATGGTCGAGAAGCCGTCGTCGTCCTTGCCCACCTCGAGCAGCGAGACGTCGAAGGTGCCACCACCGAGGTCGAAGACGAGGATGAGCTCGTCCTCCTTGCCCTTGTCCAGGCCGTAGGCGAGGGCAGCGGCGGTCGGCTCGTTGATGATCCGCAGCACGTTCAGGCCGGCGATCTCGCCGGCCTCCTTGGTGGCCTGACGCTGGGCGTCGTTGAAGTACGCCGGCACCGTGATGACCGCGTCGGTGACGTCCTCGCCGAGGTAGCTCTCGGCGTCGCGCTTGAGCTTGCCCAGGATCCGGGCGCTGATCTCCTGCGCGGTGAAGGTCTTGTCGTCGATGCCGACCGACCAGTCGGTGCCGATGTGGCGCTTGACCGAGCGGATCGTGCGGTCGATGTTGGTGACGGCCTGGCGCTTGGCGATCTCGCCGACCAGCACCTCGCCGTTCTTGGCGAACGCGACGACGGACGGCGTGGTGCGCCCGCCCTCGGCATTCGCGATCACGGTGGGCTCGCCGCCCTCGAGAACCGCCACGACGGAGTTCGTCGTGCCCAGGTCGATACCGACCGCTCGTGCCATCTGGTGCTCCTCGTCATCACCGGCGGCCCTGGTCGGGCCCCCACTTGAGTCTGTTGGGCTCAAGTCTGCGCAGCC
>JBKJTJ010000237.1:0-7267 GCA_046590855.1 Actinomycetota bacterium | reverse complement strand
GATCGGCGCCGTGCTCGACCGCAACGGCCTGCGTCCATCGCGGTACTGGGTGACGAAGGACGGCCTCGTGATCATGGCGTCGGAGGTCGGGGTCCTGGACATCGATCCCGCCGACATCGTCCAGAAGGGCCGACTCCAGCCCGGCCGCATGTTCCTCGTCGACACGAGCCAGGGCCGCATCATCGGTGATGAGGAGCTGAAGTCCCAACTCGCATCGGAGCACCCGTACGGAGACTGGCTGCACGAGCACCGGGTCCACCTCGCCGACCTGCCCCCGCGCGACAAGCTCGTGCCGCAGCACAGCACCGTGGTCACCCACCAGCGGCTCTTCGGCTACACGAACGAGGAGCTCAAGATCCTCCTCGCCCCGATGGCCCGCACCGGGGCGGAACCCATCGGCTCCAT
The DNA here is from genome assembly GCA_046590855.1 of Actinomycetota bacterium. Taxonomy (GTDB): domain Bacteria; phylum Actinomycetota; class Actinomycetes; order Actinomycetales; family Angustibacteraceae; genus JACMOY01. The sequence continues at coordinate 6,862 of JBKJTJ010000237.1, read as the reverse complement.
GGGCACGGACACGCCGATCGCGGTGCTGTCGGAGCGCTCGCGCCTCCTGTTCGACTACTTCATCCAGCTCTTCGCCCAGGTCACCAACCCCCCGCTCGACGCCATCCGCGAGGAGCTGGTGACGTCGCTCGGCGCGACGCTCGGGCCGGAGCGCAACGTGCTCGACGCCCGGCCCGAGTCGTGCCGGCAGATCTCGCTGCCGTTCCCCATCCTCGGCAACGACGAGCTGGCCAAGCTCCTCTACATCCACGAGGAGGGTGGCGCGCCGGGCTTCCGTTCGTTCGCGGTCGACGGCCTCTATCCCGTGGCCGAGGGCGGCGACGGCCTGCGTCGCGCGTTGGAGGACATCCGCGCCAAGGTGTCTGCGGCCATCGCCGACGGGGCCAACATCATCGTGCTCTCCGATCGCTACAGCTCGGCCGAGCTCGCCCCCATCCCTTCGCTCCTCCTGACCTCGGCCGTCCACCACCACCTGATCCGCGCGAAGACGCGCACCCAGGTGGGCCTGCTCGTCGAGGCCGGCGACGTCCGCGAGGTGCACCACGTCGCGCTGCTCGTCGGCTACGGCGCCGCTGCGGTCAACCCCTACCTCGCGATGGAGTCGGTCGAGGTGCTCGCGCGCCAGGGCCGCCTCGGCGACACCACCCCCGAGGACGCCGTCGCCCACCTGATCAAGGCGCTCGGCAAGGGCGTGCTGAAGGTCATGAGCAAGATGGGCATCTCGACGGTCGCGTCCTACCGGGGCGCGCAGGTGTTCGAGGCCATCGGGCTCTCGCACGAGCTGGTGAGCGAGTTCTTCACCGGCACCACCAGCCAGCTCGGTGGCATCGGGCTGGATGTCGTCGCCGCCGAGACGGCCCAGCGGCACGACGCGGCGTACCCGCTGGACGGCGTCGGCACGGCCCACCGCCGGCTCGACGTCGGGGGCGAGTACCAGTGGCGGCGCGAGGGCGAGCACCACCTGTTCGACCCCGAGACCGTCTTCCGGCTGCAGCACGCCACGCGCGCGCGCCGGTACGACGTCTTCCAGCAGTACACCCGCCGGGTCGACGAGCAGTCCGAGCGGCTGATGACGCTGCGGGGGCTCTTCGGCTTCGACACCACCTCGCGCGAGCCGGTGCCGCTGGACGAGGTCGAGCCGGTCAGCGAGATCGTCAAGCGGTTCTCCACCGGCGCGATGAGCTACGGCTCGATCAGCCAGGAGGCCCACGAGGTGCTGGCCGTGGCGATGAACCGGCTCGGGGGCCGGTCCAACACCGGTGAGGGCGGCGAGGACGACGACCGGCTGCTCGACCCCGTGCGCCGCAGCGCGGTCAAGCAGGTGGCGTCCGGCCGGTTCGGTGTCACCAGCCTGTACCTCACCCACGCCGACGACCTGCAGATCAAGATGGCGCAGGGGGCCAAGCCCGGTGAGGGCGGCCAGCTGCCGGCCCACAAGGTCTACCCGTGGATCGCCCGCACCCGGCACTCCACGCCTGGCGTGGGGCTCATCTCGCCGCCGCCGCACCACGACATCTACTCCATCGAGGACCTCGCCCAGCTGATCCACGACCTGAAGAACGCCAACCCCGCCGCGCGCGTGCACGTCAAGCTCGTGTCCGAGGTCGGTGTCGGCACCGTAGCCGCCGGCGTCAGCAAGGCGCACGCCGACGTGGTGCTGATCTCGGGGCACGACGGCGGTACCGGCGCGTCACCGCTGACCAGCCTCAAGCACGCCGGGGCGCCGTGGGAGCTCGGGCTGGCCGAGGCACAGCAGACGTTGCTGCTCAACGGGTTGCGCGACCGCATCGTCGTCCAGGTCGACGGCCAGCTGAAGACCGGACGCGACGTCGTGGTCGCCGCACTGCTCGGTGGCGAGGAGTTCGGCTTCGCCACCGCGCCGCTGGTCGTCAGCGGCTGCATCATGATGCGCGTCTGCCACCTCGACACCTGCCCGGTCGGCGTCGCGACCCAGAACCCCGAGCTGCGCACGCGGTTCACCGGCAAGCCGGAGTTCGTCGAGACGTTCTTCGAGTACATCGCCGAGGAGGTGCGCGAGCACCTGGCCGCCCTGGGGCTGCGCAGCATCGACGAGGCAGTGGGCATGGTCGAGCTGCTCGACACGCGGCGCGCCGTCGAGCACTGGAAGGCGTCCGGGCTCGACCTGACGCCGGTGCTCGCGGTGCCCGACGTCGCGCCGGGGGCCTCGCGCCGCCAGGTCACCGGCCAGGACCACGGGCTCGAGAAGGCGCTCGACCACACCCTGGTCGCGATGGCGGCCGACGCCCTCGAGCGACGCGAGCCGGTGCGCATCACCCTGCCGGTGCGCAACGTCAACCGGACGGTCGGCACGATCCTCGGCCACGAGGTCACCAAGCGCTATCCGCAGGGGCTGGCCGACGACACCATCGATGTCACCCTCACCGGGTCGGCTGGGCAGTCGCTCGGGGCGTTCCTGCCGCGCGGGATCACCCTGCGGCTGCTCGGTGACGCCAACGACTACGTCGGCAAGGGGCTGTCGGGCGGACGCGTCGTCGTCCGCCCCGACCACGCGGCCACGTTCGTCGCCGAGGACCACGTCGTCGCGGGCAACGTCGTGGCGTACGGCGCCACCGCGGGTGAGATCTTCATCCGCGGCACCGCGGGCGAGCGGTTCTGCGTCCGCAACTCCGGCGCCACCGCGGTCGTCGAGGGGGTCGGTGACCACGCGCTCGAGTACATGACCGGTGGCACCGTCGTGGTGCTCGGCGCGACCGGGCGCAACGTCGCCGCCGGCATGTCGGGCGGGACGGCGTACGTGCTCGACCTGCGCCGCGACCGGGTCAACCCCGCGGCGATGGCCAGCGGCGAGGTCGAGCTGTCCGCGGTCGAGGGCTCGGACGCCGACGACCTGCGGGCGCTCGTGGCCCGTCACCAGGACGAGACCGGGTCGGCGCTGGCCGAGCGGCTGCTCGCCGACTGGCCCGGGGCACTGACGCGCTTCACCAAGGTCCTGCCGCGCGACTACCGCATCGTGCTGGCGGTGCGCGACCAGGCGACCATCGAGGGTCTGGACCTGGACGGCGAAGAGGTCTGGACCCGCATCACGGAGGCGTCACGTGGCTGATCCCAAGGGTTTCCTCACCGTCCGCGACCGCGAGCTGCCGTCGCGTCGCCCGGTGCCGATCCGGCTGCAGGACTGGCACGAGGTCTACGAGGACCAGGACCGCACCCAGCTGCGCCGCCAGGCGGGACGCTGCATGGACTGCGGCATCCCCTTCTGCCACAGCGGTTGCCCGCTCGGCAACCTCATCCCCGAGTGGAACGACCTCACCTGGCGCGAGGACTGGGACGAGGCCATCGAGCGGCTGCACGCGACGAACAACTTCCCCGAGTTCACCGGGCGCCTGTGCCCGGCGCCGTGCGAGACGTCGTGCGTGCTGGGGATCAACCAGCCGCCGGTCACGATCAAGCAGATCGAGGTCTCGATCGTCGAGCGCGCCTTCGCCGCGGGCACCGTCCGGCCGCTTCCCCCCGAGCGGCTCACCGGCAAGACCGTCGCCGTGGTCGGCAGCGGCCCGGCCGGGCTCGCCGTCGCGCAGCAGCTGACCCGGGCCGGCCACACCGTCGCGGTGTACGAGCGGTCCGACAAGATCGGCGGCCTGCTGCGCTACGGCATCCCCGAGTTCAAGATGGAGAAGTCGGTGCTCGACCGGCGGCTGGCGCAGATGGAGGCCGAGGGCACCCGCTTCCGTCCCGGGGTCGCCATCGGCCAGGAGGTCACGGGTCAGCAGCTGCGCGGCCGCTACGACGCCGTCGTCCTCGCCGTCGGGTCGACGGTCGGGCGCGAGCTCGACGTGCCTGGTCGCCAGCTCGGCGGTGTGCTGCAGGCGATGCAGTACCTGCCGCCTGCCAACCGCGCTGCGCTCCACGAGCCGGCTGACGGACTGGTCAGCGCCGAGGGCAAGGACGTCATCATCATCGGCGGCGGCGACACGGGCGCAGACTGCCTCGGCACCGCGCTGCGGCAGAAGGCCCGGTCGGTGACCCAGCTCGAGATCCTGCCCCGCCCACCGGACGAGCGGCCCGACGCGCAGCCCTGGCCGACGTACCCGATGACCTACAAGGTGGCCAGCGCCCACGAGGAGGGTGGCGACCGCGTCTACGCGGTCGACACCCAGGAGCTGATCGCGGACGACGACGGTCAGGTGCGCGGCCTGCGCATCGCCCACGTCGAGCGACAGGACGGACGGTTCGTGCCGGTCGAGGGCAGCGCCCGCGACCTGCCGGCGCAGCTGGTGCTGCTGGCGATGGGGTTCACCGGCCCTGAGCCCGACTCGGTGCTCGCCCAGCTCGGGGTCGAGCTCGACGATCGCGGTAACGTCGCGCGCGACAAGGACTTCGCGTCCTCGGTGCCGGGGGTCTTCGTCGCCGGCGACGCCGGCCGTGGGCAGTCGCTGATCGTCTGGGCGATCGCCGAGGGGCGCTCGTGCGCCGCCTCGGTCGACCGGTTCCTCACCGGCACGACCACGCTGCCGTCACCCGTCCGGCCCACCGACCGTCCGCTCACGGCCTGACGCCGTTGGCGCACTAGGCTGCCCCCATGCGTCGCGCCAAGATCGTCTGCACCCTCGGCCCCGCCACCTCCACCCCCGACGCGCTGCGCGACCTGGTCGCCGCCGGCATGGACGTCGCCCGGCTGAACCTCAGCCACGGCAGCTACGCCGACCACGAGAAGGTCTACGCGGCGGTACGCGCCGCCGGCGACGAGGCGGGTCGGTCGGTCGCCGTCCTGGTCGACCTGCAGGGCCCCAAGATCCGCCTCGGCAACTTCGCTGCCGGCCCGGTCGAGCTGGTGACCGGCGCCCCCTTCACGATCACCACCGAGGACGTGCCGGGCGACAAGGACCTCGCGTCCACCACGTACAACGGCCTGCCGGGCGACGCCCGCGTGGGTGACCGCATCCTGATCGACGACGGCAAGGTGGCGGTCGAGGTCGTCGGGGTCGACGGCCCGCGCGTGACCACCCGGGTCATCGAGGGGGGCGTGGTCTCGAACCACAAGGGCCTGAACCTGCCCGGTGTGGCGGTCAGCGTCCCCGCGATGAGCGACAAGGACGAGGCCGACCTGCGCTGGGCGCTGTCGCTGCGCGCCGACTGGATCGCGCTCTCGTTCGTCCGCAGCGCCGCCGACATCGACGTCGTCCACCAGATCATGGACGAGGAGGGCGTGCGGCTGCCGGTCATCGCGAAGATCGAGAAGCCGCAGGCGGTCGAGAACCTCGAAGAGATCGTCCGCGCCTTCGACGGCATCATGGTCGCCCGCGGCGACCTCGGCGTCGAGCTGCCGCTCGAGCAGGTGCCGCTGGTGCAGAAGCGCGCGGTCGAGCTGGCCCGACGTCAGGCCAAGCCCGTCATCGTCGCCACCCAGATGCTCGAGTCGATGGTCGAGAACTCGCGACCCACGCGGGCCGAGGCGTCCGACTGCGCCAACGCCGTGCTCGACGGTGCAGACGCGCTGATGCTGTCGGGGGAGACCAGCGTCGGCAAGCACCCGGTCACCGCCGTGCGCACGATGGCCCGCATCATCGAGAACACCGAGGACCACGGGCTCGAGCGGATCGCCCCGCTCGGCACCCAGCCGCGCACCCGCGGCGGCGCCATCACCCTGGCAGCGGCGCAGATCGGTGCCCAGCTCGACGTCAAGATGCTCGTGACGTTCACCCAGGGCGGGGACTCGGCCCGGCGGATGTCGCGCCTGCGCTCCAAGATCCCGCTCGTCGCGTTCACCCCGGAGCCCGTCGTCCGCTCGCAGCTGGCTCTGAGCTGGGGCGTCGAGACGTTCCGCACCCCGTTCGTGAAGCACACCGACGAGATGGCCCGCCAGGTCGACCACCTGCTGCTGGCCGACGGTCGGCTCGAGCGCGGCGACCTCGTGATCATCGTGGCCGGTTCGCCCCCCGGCATCCCCGGCTCGACGAACGCGCTGCGGGTGCACCGGATGGGTGATGCGGCGGATGGCGTCGCGCCTGCGTACCGCGGCGAGATGGACACCAGCTGGGTGCCCGACGCCGCCCGCTGACCTAGCTCCTGCACTGAGAATGCGCGAACGGCCCACCTAGCGCGTTGCGGTGGGCCGTTTGCGCATTCTCACCTCGGTGTGCCGGGTGCGGGACTCGAACCCGCATGCCCTTTCGGACGGTGGATTTTGAGTCCACTGCGTCTGCCATTCCGCCAACCCGGCCAGGTCTGCGAGCGTATCGGGTGTCAGTAGACTCCGGCGCATGGCCGAGACGCAGACCACCGCCCCTGCCCGCCGCGTGGTCGTGGCCGAGGACGAGGCACTGATCCGCCTCGACCTGGTCGAGATGCTCCGCGAGGAGGGCTACGACGTCGTGGGCGAGGCCGGGGACGGCGAGGAGGCCGTCCGGCTCACCCGCGAGCTCACCCCCGACCTGGTGGTGCTGGACGTCAAGATGCCGGTGCTGGACGGGTTGTCGGCGGCCGAGCAGATCGGCAAGGCCGGGTTGGCCCCCTGCGTGATGCTGACCGCCTTCTCGCAGGCCGAGCTGGTCGAGCGGGCCCGGGACGCCGGCGCGATGGCGTACGTCGTCAAGCCGTTCACCAAGGCCGACCTGGTGCCGGCCATCGAGATCGCGATGTCGCGCTACTCCGAGATCAAGGCGCTCGAGGACGAGGTGGCCGACCTCGGCGAGCGTTTCGAGACGCGCAAGCACGTCGACCGCGCCAAGGGCGTGCTGATGAAGAAGCTGGGGCTGTCCGAGCCGGAGGCGTTCCGGTGGATCCAGAAGACGTCGATGGACCGCCGGCTGTCGATGCGCGAGGTGGCCGACGCCGTGGTGTCGGGAATGAGCGGTCCCGACTGACCAGATCGGCCCGTTAG
>JBKJTJ010000376.1:0-6390 GCA_046590855.1 Actinomycetota bacterium | reverse complement strand
CGCGGCGTCGAGGTCGTCGTGGGCACCCCCGGGCGCCTGCTCGACCTGGCCCAGCAGGGTCACCTCGACCTGTCCAACGTCCAGGTCCTGGTGCTCGACGAGGCCGACGAGATGCTCGACCTCGGCTTCCTGCCGGACGTCGAGCGGCTGCTGGCGCTGACCCCGGCCGGCCGCCAGATGATGATGTTCTCGGCCACCATGCCCGGGGCCGTCGTCTCGCTGGCCCGTCGCTTCATGACCCAGCCGACCCACATCCGGGCCATCGACCCGGCCGACGACGGCGCGACGCTCAAGGCGATCACCCAGTTCGTCTACCGCGCGCACGCGATGGACAAGGTCGAGATGGTCGCCCGCATCCTGCAGTCCGAGGGCCGCGGCCTGACGATGATCTTCGCCCGCACCAAGCGCACGGTCGCCAAGGTCGCCGACGACCTGGCCGAGCGCGGGTTCGCCTCGGCCTCGATCCACGGCGACCTCGGCCAGGGTGCGCGCGAGCAGGCCCTGCGCGCGTTCCGCAACGGCAAGGTCGACGTCCTCGTGGCCACGGACGTGGCGGCCCGGGGCATCGACGTCGAGGGCATCACGCACGTCATCAACTACCAGTGCACCGAGGACGAGAAGACCTACCTGCACCGCATCGGCCGCACCGGCCGGGCCGGGCGCACCGGCGTTGCGGTGACGCTTGTCGACTGGGACGACATGCCGCGCTGGGGCCTGATCAACAAGATGCTCGACCTCGGCATCCCTGAGCCGGTCGAGACCTACTCCAACTCCCCGCACCTGTTCGAGGAGCTGCACATCCCGGCCGGCACCAAGGGCACGCTGCCCCGCGCCGACCGCACCCGCGAGGGTCTGCGGGCCGAGAAGGTCGAGGACCTGGGCGAGACCGGCAAGCGCGGCGGCGCCCCCACCGGGCGCGACAAGCCGGCGCGCGGCGGTCGCTCCGAGCGGCCCAGCGACCGACCCGGCGGCGACCGGGCCGGCAGCGACCGGGCTGAGCGCACGGGTGGCGAGCGCACCGCCGACCGTCCCGCGCGCGACGCCGACCGCCCGCCCCGCGCCCGACGGCGCACCCGCGGGGGCGAGTCCAGCGGCGCCGGCACCGAGCACTCCACCGTGCAGTCGTCGCAGGTCCAGCGCACGGACGGCCAGCCCTCGAACGCCCGGTCCGCCGCTGACGCGAGTGCACCCGCTGCCGAGGGCGACGCGAAGCCCGGTCGGCGTCGCCGCCGCGGTGGCAGGGGCCGCAGCTCGTCCGCCGTCGCTGCCGAGGGCGGCTCGCCCGCGGCGCCGGTCGCGGACTGACCCGCCACCGGTGACCGAGCCGGACGCCTGGCACCCGCAGGCGACGGGTGTGCTGCTCGCCCTGCCCGAGCTCGCCGGGTTCACCTCGCCCTGGCGCTCGACGTCCTACGCGCCCGACCAGCCGACGCTGTCGATCGAGCGCCGGTTCCCGCCGCACATCACCGTGCTCGCACCCTTCGCCCTCGCCGACGACACCGCAGCGATGGCGCGGCTGCGAGCGGTGGCCGCCCGGCACCCGCCGCTGGAGCTGCGCTTCACCCGGGTGTCCCAGTTCGGTCCCGGGGGCGCCGTGTGGCTGGTGCCCGAGCCGCACGAGCCGGTGCTGGCGCTGCTCACGGACGTGGTCGACGCGTTCCCCGAGCACCCGCCGTACGGCGGCCTGCACCCCTACCCGGTGCCGCACCTGACGGTCACCACCGACGGCGACACCGCGACCCTGGCCCAGGTGCAGGCCGCGCTGGACGCCCAAGGCGGCCTCACCTCGTCGGTCAGCGAGGTCGGGGTCTGGCGGCGCGGCCCGGACGAGGTGTGGCAGCTGGTGGCCGCCGCTGCGCTGGGTGGCTGACGAGCTCAGCGGTTGAGCGGACGGCGGGGCCGCTCGCCCCACGAGCGCAGCACCGCCCGCGCCACGTCGCGGTAGGCCGCCGCGCCCTTGCCGCCGCGCGCGGTGGCCAGGATCGAGCGGCCGACGGCGGGTGCCTCGGCGAAGCGGACCGACTTGGGGATGGGCGCGAACATCGGCAGCGCGTACCGCTGCTCGACGTCGGCCAGCACCGCCCGCGCGTGGGTGGTGCGCCCGTCGTACATCGTCGGCAGCACCCCGAGCACGTGCAGCTCGCGGTTGAGGATGCGCTGGACGTCGGCCACGGTGTCGAGCAGCTGGCCGACCCCGCGGTGGCTGAGCATCTCACACTGCAGCGGGATCAGCACCTGCCCGGCAGCGGTCAGGGCGTTCAGCGTCAGAACCCCGAGCGATGGCGCGCAGTCGAGCAGCACCACGTCGTACTCGGGCAGGACGTCCTCGAGTGCGGTGCGCAGGACGAACTCGCGTCCCGGGCGCGCGAGCAGCTGGGCCTCGACCCCGGCCAGCTCGATGGTCGAGGGCAGCAGGTCGACGCCGTCGTCGGTGCGGTGGATCGCGGCGGCGGCCGCAGCCGTGCCCAGCAGCACCTGGTGCACGCTGACCTCGACGGCGTCGGGGTCCAGGCCGAGCGAGAAGGTCAGGCTGGCCTGAGGGTCCAGGTCGACGAGCAGCACCCGGCGCCCCATCTCGGCGAACGCGGCCCCCAGCGAGGCGACGCTGGTGGTCTTGGCGACGCCTCCCTTCTGGTTGACGACGGCGACGACGTGCGCTGGCGACATGCCCCGAGTCTAGGGACGGGCCGACCCCGGTGACCGCGCCGCGGCCTGCGTGGCCAGCGCGGCCGTGCCACCGTCGGGGGGTGGACGCAGACGCGGGACTGTTCGGGCCGGGGTCGGTGACCTGGCGCCTGCACGCCGACCCGATGTTCGGCATCGCGGGCCTGCGCGCGCTGCTGCTGCAGGCCCTGCACCCGGTGGCCGCGCAGGGGGTCAGCGACAACTCCGCCTTCCGCAGCGACCCGTGGGGACGCTTCGCCCGCACCGCCGAGTTCGTCGCCGTCACCACGTTCGGCACCACGGCCGAGGCGCTGACGATGGGCGCGCGGGTGCAGGCGCTGCACGCGCGGATGTCGACGACCGACCCGACGACCGGCCGCGGCTACCCGGTCGACGACCCGGGCCTGCTCGCCTGGGTGCACAACTGCCTGGTCGAGTCGACGCTGGAGGTGCTCGAGCGCTCGGGCGCCGACATCAGCGCCGCGGACGCCGACCGCTACGTCGCCGAGCAGGTGCGGGCCGCCGCCCTCGTCGGCCTGGACGCCGCCGACGTCCCGCACGACCGGGCGGCCCTGGACGCCTACTTCGCCCAGGTGCGCCCGCTGCTGCGCGCCGGTCGGGTGGCTCGCGAGGAGGCGAGCTACGTCATCGCCCCGCCGATGCGCACCCGGTACGCCCTCGCCGGGCGCCCGACGTGGTCGTCGATGGCGGGTCTCGCGTTCGCCGCGCTTCCCCCCTGGGCCCGCCGCCTGTACTCGATCCCCGAGCTGCCGGCCGCCGCCGGGCTGCACGGGGCCGCGACGACGGTGGCGCTGTACGCGCTGCGGGCCAGCCTGCGCGGGGTGCAGGCCGTCGTGCCGCCCCTGCGCGAGAGCCCGCACCACCGGTCGGCCCGTGAGCGCCTGGCCCAAGGGCCCAACCCGACGTCGCAGGACCGCGCCGAGGACGTCGGCTGAGGTTCGCTCAGGGGGTGGTCGCGACGAACGCCCGCACGGCGTCGGCGATCAGCTGCACGGCGATGGCCGACAGCAGCAGCCCCGCGATCCGGGTGACCAGCGTGGTGCCGCTTGTGCCCAGCACCCGGTGGATCCGTCCGGCGAAGCGCATGCCGAGCCACAGGCACACGTGCACGAACAGCACCCCCAGGCCGATCGCGACGTAGTCCGCGGCGACGTCGGCCTGCTGCACGAACACCATCGTCGCGACGATCGCGCCTGGCCCGGCCAGCAGCGGGGTGCCGAGCGGCACCAGCGCGACGTTGACGCCGTCGGCGCTGCCGGGCGCCTCGTCCTTGCCGGTCAGCAGCTCGAGGGCGACCAGCAGCAGCAGCAGTCCCCCGGCTCCCTGCAGCGCGGGCAGGCTGATGTGCAGGTAGGCCAGCAGCGCCCGGCCGAAGACGGCGAACGCGACGATCACCCCGAAGGCGACCGTGACCGCCTGGCCGGCGGCCCGCACCCGCTGGTGGGCCGTCATCGAGGACGTCAGCGCGATGAAGATCGGGACGGTGCCCGGCGGGTCCATGATCACGAACAGGGTGACGAACACCGATCCCAGCAGCTGGAGCGTGACGAGATCCCCGAGGTCCCCGACGCCCATCAGCCGGTCGCCGAGCGGTGGCCGCGCGACCAGATCTCGTCCAGCACCTCCGGTTCGGTGGTGTTCTCGCCGAGCAGGTTGTGCTTGCCGGCGCCGTGGAAATCGCTGGAGCCAGTGGTGAACAGCCCGAGCCGACCGGCCAGCCGGCGCAGGTGGGCGCGGTCGTCCTCGGCGTTGTCGCGGTGGTCGACCTCGAGCCCCGCCAGACCGGCCGCGGCCATCGACTCGATCACCTCGTCGTCCACCACCCGGCCGCGCAGGCGGGCCAGCGGGTGGGCCATGACCGGCACCCCGCCGGCCTCGCGCACGAGGCGTACCGCCTCGACGGCGTCCGGGGCGTAGTGCCGCACGTAGTACGGCCCGCGCGAGCTCAGCAGCCCGGCGAAGGCGTCACCGCGGTCGTGAGCCAGCCCGCGGGCGACGAGTGCGTCGGCGATGTGCGGGCGCCCGATGGTGGCCCCCTCGACAACGTGCTCCTCGACGTCCGCCCAGGTCAGGGGGACGTCGGCGCCGAGCCGCTCGACGATCCGCTGGGCCCGCGACACCCGGCTCTCGCGCGATCGCTCGACCTCGGCGAGCAGCCCGGGCGCCGCCGGGTCGTGCAGGTAGCTCAGCAGGTGGACGCTGGCGCCGGCGGCGGTGCACGAGACCTCCATGCCGCGCACCAGTCGAATCCCGAGGGCGTCGGCGGCCAGGGCAGCCGGCTCCCACCCCGCGGTGGTGTCGTGGTCGGTGAGCGCCACGACGTCCAACCCTGCTGCGGCCGCGGCCGCCACGAGCTCGGCCGGTGGCTGGGTGCCGTCCGACACCGACGAGTGGGTGTGGAGGTCGATGCGCACCGGCCCAGGGTAGGTGGCGCGGTGAGCCGTCCGCAGACCCCCTCAGACGAGGTACGGCGAGCGGGCCCCCGTCGGCAGGTCGAGCTCGTGCTCGGGGTGGCGCAGGTCGACCAGCCGCAGCCGCTCGAGCACGAGTGCACCGGCGGCCGTCGGCAGCGCGATCAGCCACAGCCACACCGAGGCCGCCTCGCCGACGTAGACGGCGCGCTCGGGGTCGCCGGGCACCGACCACAGCGGCACCCGGTGACCGGCGGCGTCGACCACGGCGTGCGGACCGGACGCGTCCATCGCGGCCACCAGCGCGGGGCCGGGGTCGACGTCCCCGATGCCGGCCAGTCGCGCCCCGAGGCCGACGGCGGGCTGCTCGGCCACGACCAGCAGCTCGGCACCGCACGGTGCGGTGCCGGCAGCCAGGGGGTTGGGCCCGCTGAGCGCGACCACGGTCGCCAGCGGCCCCGAGTGGTCGTCGCCTGCGGTCTGCAGACCGGTCACCAGCCACGCGCTCGGCAGCGGCCAGGGCACCCACACCGGGACGGTGGCGCGGGACGCGAGCTGCGCTGCCGCCTCGGCGGTGCCCGTCACGGGGTCGTGCAGCGGGGCGACCTCACCGTGGGCGACGCAGGTCCAGCGGCTGCTGCGCAGGCCCGGCGGTTGGGCGTCGCGAAGGCACCGCGGACAGCGCAGCCGGCTCGGCACCCGCCCACGTTCTCGCCGCGCGGCGCACGCGTCAAGACCCGGCAGTCACCGCGGGTCGGGCTCGAGCAGCATCGGGCGACCAGGCTGGTCGCCGCCGCGGGCGTCCAGGTAGCTGCGCTTGGGCACCATCACCCGGCGACGGAACACGCACACCAGCGTGCCGTCCTGGTTGCAGCCCTTCGTCTCGACGTGCACGATCCCGCGGTCGTCGCGGCTGGTGCTCTCGCGCTTGTCGAGCACCTGCGTCTGGCCGTAGATCGTGTCGCCGTGGAAGGTGGGCGCGACGTGCCGCAGCGACTCGATCTCGAGGTTGGCGATCGCCTTGCCGCTGACGTCCGGCACCGACATGCCGAGCAGGATCGAGTAGACGTAGTTGCCGACCACGACGTTGCGCCCGAAGTCCGTGGAGCCCCCCGCGTAGTGCGCGTCCAGGTGCAGCGGGTGGTGGTTCATCGTCAGCAGGCAGAACAGGTGGTCGTCGGACTCGGTGACCGTCTTGCCCGGCCAGTGCTGGTAGACGTCGCCGACCTCGAACTCCTCGTACGTGCGACCGAACTGCATGCGTCAGCCTCTCTGCTCAGCCCAGGTGCGGGTA